>NZ_JRZZ01000004.1:173738-242296 GCF_002865965.1 Erwinia sp. B116 | reverse complement strand
GGCCGGCTTCGCCATCGGCAGTTACCCAGTTGCGGAAAATCGCTTCTGAGCGCTTAAAACGCCCGCCGGTCGATTTGGTGTCGTACCAGGTGTCGTGCCATACGCCTTCGATTAACTGTCCCATACTTCCTCCCTAAAAAATAAAAGGGGCAGGGAGTAACCCCCGCCCCGACTTCTTCAAGTGTAGACCCCGTCTGGCCGCAATGGCACCCGCCTGATTAAGGCCTGGCCGCCTGGCCGCGGCAATTTACCACTTTTTACCCAGCAGGCGGTCGATGCTGTAAGCGCCAGGGCCGGTGATGGCCAGCAGCAGGAAACCACCGGCAATGCTGAAGTTCTTCATAAACATAATTGAGTTGGCGCCTTCCGCAAAGTTAGCGTGGAACAGCAGCGCGGTCAGCACGGTGAACACGGCGGTGATCAGCGCGGTGGTGCGGGTGAAGAAACCGAACAGAATCGCCAGGCCGCCACCGAACTCCAGCAGGATGGTCAGCGGCAGGAAGAAGCCCGGTACGCCCATTGCTTCCATATACTGCTGGGTGCCTGCATAGCCGGTGATTTTGCCCCAGCCTGCTACGATGAACAGAACTGGCATCAGGATACGTGCGACCAGGAAACCTGCATCTTCTAATTTTTTCATTTTAATCCTCAACAACAATAGGGGGGTCGCACTGTCTGTTTGACCTGATTTAGCCCGGCCTGACGCTGTCTTAGCTTTCAGTGCTGGTCGTTGAGGTGGATATTACTGGTGAGTCTGACGCATTGTAAGCGAGATAATTCGTCGAAGTTGTTCAGGAAATTTGCAGAGGGGATAAAAGCGCGGCCGCGTGGTGTTTGCGGCCGGCCATTAGCGGCGGGGAATGACGTTGCGCACCATGCGCCAGGTGCTCCATGCGCCCAGTCCACGCCGTGCCCAGCGGGTGATAAAGCGCGGGTTACGCACCGACCAGATAGCCAGCACGCCGCTGCCGATCGCCAGATAGCGTTTGGCGCTGAGCAGCGCCAGCCAGCCGTGATCGTAACGGGTGGTGCTCTCCAGCCAGGCCTTACGCCCGGCGCTGAGGTCGAGGCGCTGTTGATACACCTTACGCAGCAGTTCGGCTTTACGCTCGCGGCGTTCACGGCTGGACATTAGTCATCCTCCAGCAGCTTGCGATCGGTGCTCAGCTCCTTCCGGGTGGCGCTGAGCAGGGTCGAACGCCGCGACTTGGCCAGCGTCCACAGGCCGAAAATCAGCGCCAGCGCGAACAGCACGCCGGTGGTAATGGCTATCGCCATCAGCCGGTACTGTGCGTCGACCGCCCAGATAATCAGCACCATCAGGCTCATCAACCCAAAGGCGGTAAACAGCATGGTCAGGCCGATCATCAGCAGCATCTGGATAAGGTTGGCTTTCTCCTCTTCCAGCTCAACCACCGCCAGCCGCACGCGGGTTTCCACGATGCCAACCAGCGTAGTAACGATACGCTGGCCGACGTTAATGACCCCCTGGCCGGGGCCGTGGCTTTGCTGACGGTCTGCCATATCAGCGACGGGTCAGCAGCACACCCAGCACCACGCCAATGGCGGCACCGATACCGACGCTGGTCCACGGGTTGTCGCGGACGTAGACATCGGTGCGCTCTGCCGCTTCACGGGTGCTCTGGGCAATACGGTCGCCGGACTCACCGAGGCGGGCACGGGTGTCTTTCAGCGCGCTTTGCGCCTTGCTGCGCAGCTTGTCCAGTTCGGCCTTCGATTTTTCGCCGGAGGTGCTAAGCACCTCGTCCAGGGTATCGGCAAGGTTTTTCAGCTCGGCGCGCAGATGTTCTGAGGTGGTATCTTTAGACATAAAACACTCCTGATGAGTAATCGGTATTTAGCCAGCGCTGTGCCTTAATAGGGGGCAGCCTGAACGTCCTTCAGCTCGCGTTGAGCCTCAGCCAGTTTTTTCTCACGTTTGGCGATCTTCTTCCGATCGCCACCCTCCGCCCGCTCCTGTTTCAGCTCCTGCTCGCGTTCGGATACCTTCTGCTGATGTTCCTTAATCTTCTGCTGGTGTGCAGCCCGCACGCTGGCATCGGAACAGTTAGCCCGCGTTTCGGTCAACGCCCGCTCCAGCCCGCTAACCCGGTGCGGGTTATTATGCTGGCGCGCAATATCAATTTCATGCTGAATGGCCTGCTCTTTCTGCTGGCACAGACCGGCGGCCTGCGTGAGCGAGGTGAGGCTAAGCAGAACGGCAGCGAGGATCGGTCGAGTGATCATGGATAAGATTCCTTTCTTTAGCGATACCTGCTAACGGCATCGGATTACTGATACAGGGAAATAGCGAGTGGTGGTCAGTAAAGCATAGACAGAAAACCAGAAAAGCTCAAAAAGTCGGGAGAAATAGCCACCGCAGGAGGGCGGCCAGGTGATTCAGGTCCGCAGGTTCAGGCGACCAAACCAGCGCGTGGTGGTCGTTGCCTCGGGGTGGTCAATGGCGAAACCGAACGGCAGCAGTTCGCGCAGCACTTTCTCGGCCGCCAGGCTCTGCTCCTGAGAGTCGAATTTGATCACCAGCGTATTCTGCTCCGGAGTGATGCTTTTTATGCGGATACCCTGTGCGCTGAGCGACTGATAGACGTAAAAGCCATCCGGTGGGCTGCTGCCCTGCCGTGAGCTGCGGATCTGCAGCGAGCTGTCGGTGCGGAACAGCGCCGGCATCAGCGTCAGGCCGAGCAGCGCTACCCCGGCCAGCAGCAGCCAGGGGGCCAGCCGCAGCGAACGCGCGGAGAGGCGGAAAAAGGGCCAGCGCATCACTGGCCCCCTGCTTTAGGAGAGGACTGTTTTTTTCGCCACAGCACGTACAGTGAGCCAAACAGGCCGCAGACCAGCAGCACCAGCGGCAGCAGCATCAGGCAGATCATCAGCTGATCTTCATACTTGCGAAACAGCGGCGTTTTCCCCAGCGCAAAACCGAGCACGGTAAGGATCAGCACCCAAAGCAGTCCGCTCATCCAGTTAAAGAACTGAAAACGGGCGTTGCTGAGGCCGGACAACCCGGCGATGGTCGGCAGCAGCGTGCGCACAAACGCGATAAAGCGGCCGATCAGCAGGGCCGACAGGCCATGCCGGTGGAACATCTGATGCGCCCGCTGATGATACTGAGCGGGCAGATGCGCCAGCCATTTTTGCACCAGCGGGGTGTTACCGAGCCAGCGGCCCTGAATATAGCTCACCCAGCAGCCGAGGCTGGCCCCGGTGGTCAAAATAAGCAGCGTCAGGGGGAAGCTCATGGTGCCCTTGGCGATCAGCACGCCGACCAGAATCAGCAGACTGTCTCCGGGCAGAAAGGCGGCCGGCAGCAGGCCGTTTTCCAGAAACAGGATCATAAACAGCACGAAGTAGAGCGTCCAGACCAGCGACGGATCGGCCAGGGTGACATAATCCTGCTGCCAGAGCGCGTGCAGTAAATCTTTAAAAATATCCATCAACAGTCCTGAACATCATAATGGGCCCGATTTCCGGCAAGCTGGCACGCTGAATTAATCGTTTTTTTGGGTGCGCCATTGCCAGCCGAGGGGCGGCTGAACACGCGTGTTTTAGCACAATGGGCCGCTTGCTTAACCCGGACATTGCGGGTGAGTAACGGCAAATAACTGTAACAAATTTAAGCAGAGCTGGACAGGATGAAACGCCAGTCTGGTGATGTTTTACCGTTGTGCGCAGCGGATGTGAAAGAGCTTTACACAGGCTGACATAATTGGACGAATGCTGACCCCGGGCGCTGAAAAGTGCCACTTATTCGCGCTGCAACTGTCGACCCTACGCAACGGGCCGTTTTTTACAAAGTCAGCGGCGAATCTGCCGTGGCAAAGCCGCTGCCCGCTATACCGGCCAGCGTCCGGAGGGTAGCGGTCGCAGGGTGGGGATGCGGCCCGTGGGCCGGCAGGAAATTCAGCGGCAGGAACCGGCAAACGTGCAGGTCTGGCGGCGGAGATGAGGTCCGGCATCAGAGAGCGGGCCGCAGGGCGGCGGCCCCGGGCGTGCGATTACTGCTGAGAACGTACCAGCGCCTGAGCGTTGCGGCGATCTTCGGCCTGGCAGGCCGCCGCACAGAACAGAATATCGGCGGAAGAATTCAGCGCCGTCTCTGCGGAGTCCTGCAGCACGCCGATGATAAAGCCGACCGCGACCACCTGCATCGCCACATCGTTCGGAATGCCAAACATGTTACAGGCCACCGGGATCAGCAGCAGCGAGCCACCGGCCACGCCGGACGCGCCGCAGGCGCAGATCGAGGCCACCAGGCTCAGCAGGATCGCGGTGCCGACGTCAACGTGGATGCCCAGCGTGTTAACCGCGGCCAGCGTCAGCACGGTGATGGTGATTGACGCGCCGGCCATGCTGATATTGGCCCCGATCGGGATCGATACCGAGTAGGTGTCTTCATCGAGGTTCAGCTTCTTCGCCAGCGCCATATTTACCGGGATATTGGCGGCCGAACTGCGGGTGAAGAAGGCGGTTACGCCGCTTTCACGCAGGCACATAAACACCAGCGGATAGGGGTTGCGGCGGATCTGCCACCAGACCAGAATCGGGTTGAACACCAGCGCCATCAGCAGCATACAGCCGAGCAGCAGGCCGAGCAGATGGGCGTAGTCCCACAGTGCGTCAAAGCCGGTCGAGGCGAGGATCGAACCCACCAGGCCAAAAATGCCGATCGGCGCGAAGCGGATCACGATGCGCACCAGCCGGGTCACCGCATCGGACGCGTCGTTGAGGAAGGTGCGGGTGCTGGCGCTGCTGTGGCGGAAGGCAAAGCCGAGGCCGATCGCCCACACCAGGATGCCGATATAGTTAGCCTTCATCAGCGCTTCAATCGGGTTAGAGACCATGCTCATCAGCAGGCCGTGCAGTACCGCCATAATGCCGCTCGGCGGCGTGATCTCCACCGCGGCCGTCGACAGCGTCAGGTTCTGCGGCAGCAGATGGCTGGCGACCACCGCCACGATGGCGGCAAAGAAGGTGCTGAGCAGATACAGCATCACGATCGGGCGAATATTGGTTTTCGTCCCCTGCTGATGGTTAGCGATCGAAGAGACCACCAGCACCAGCACCAGCAGCGGGGCGACCGCCTTCAGGGCGCTGACGAACAGCTCACCCAGCAGGCCCACCGCCAGCGCATTGCTTTTCGAGAACCAGGCCAGGGCGATACCCGCCAGCAGGCCAATCATAATCTGAGTTACCAGGCTACCCTGCAGCAGGCGCTGAATCAGGCCGCCGCCACGTTTTTCAGTTGGCATAATTTTTAGAATCACTGTGGTAATGAATGTCAGCCGCCCGGCAGTTCAATGACGGGAGCATGAGGTGTTTGCGCAGGGGAGTATAAGGAAATGTACGTGCAGGGAAAGGGATAATTCGCGATATCTCGCCTCTGTAACGGCAATTTTGTGCATAAACCGCGCAGAATATGCGGTTAAAACGTTTAAGGGCCGCAACTGCGGCCCTCATTTAATGCGGGCTTATCGCCCGGCCTGACGGTCGTTGCGGTGGTTAACCCAGGCGTTAATCAGCAGCGTCAGCGCCAGAATACCGCCCACCACGCCCAGCGAGATGGCGATCGGGATATGTAACAGGTCGACGATCAGCATTTTCACGCCGATAAACACCAGAATCAGCGACAATCCGTACTTCAGCATTGAGAAGCGCTCGGCCACGTTGGCCAGCAGGAAGTACATCGCGCGCAGGCCAAGGATGGCAAACAGGTTTGAGGTCAGCACGATAAACGGGTCGGTGGTCACCGCGAAGATCGCCGGGATACTGTCAACGGCGAAGATCACGTCGCTCAGCTCGACCATAATCAGCACCAGCAGCAGCGGCGTGGCGTACAGCAGGCCGTTCTGCCGCACGAAGAACTTCTCGCCCTCGATTTTATCGGTCATCCGCAGGTGGCCGCGCAGCCAGCGTACCAGCGGCTTATCGCCGATGGCGTTATCATCCTCTTTCGCCAGCGCCATCTTAATCCCGGTAAACAGCAGGAAGGCGCCGAACAGATAGAGCAGCCAGCTGAACTGGGTCACCAGCCAGCTGCCGGCGAAGATCATAATGGTGCGCAGCACGATCGCGCCCAGCACGCCGTAAATCAGCACCCGGCGCTGCAGCGCGGCGGGTACCGCAAAGTAGCTGAACAGCATCAGCCAGACGAAGACGTTATCCACCGCCAGGGCTTTTTCAATCAGATAACCGGTGAGGAACGCCAGCGCCTGCGCATCGGCAACTTCGCGGCCGGCGGTGGTGGTGAGATACCACCAGAAGGCGGCGTTAAACAACAGCGAAAGGGTCACCCAGACCAGCGACCAGGCGGCGGCCTGTTTCATGGTCATGGTGTGCGCGCCGCGTTTGCCCTGCAGCAGCAGGTCGACGGCCAGCATAATTACCACCACCACGGCAAAGGTGCCCCAGAGCAACGGCGTACCTACAGTATTCATATGCGTATCCCGTAAAAACAAATGGCTGACATCGGAAGACGTCAGCCACAGTGGTGTTAATGCTGTAAGCAGACCTCGCCTTCCGGCAAGGTCTCACTTACAACACAGGATCAGAATCTGCCTGGGTTGCCCGGTAACCGGGTGCGTGAGCACCGTAGTGACGATTAGCCGGCAATGAAGTTACTCCCCTTTGCTAAAAATGAAGATAGGTGAGCGCAGGAGGAAGGTCAATTGCGCCCGGCAATATTTAGAAATATTTACAGGGCGGTTCAGCGCGGCGCGGCGCGGGTGATTTGATTTTTTGCCCCGGCTCTTTCAGGATAGGCGCAGAGCGGATTTGACCCCTGAGGGAGCATCATGAGCGCGGGCAGTAAACATGCACTGAACTGGACCAGTTTGCTGGTGGCGATCCCGGTCGGGCTGGTCGCCTCGCTGGTGACGCTGGGCTTTCGCGAGGCGATCGCGCTGATTAACGCCGTGGCCTTTCGCGGCGGCGGTGAGGATATCACCCGCGCGATGCAGGTCTGGCCGTGGTACAGCTGGCCGCTGATCGTCGGCATCGGCGGCGTGATTGCCGGATTTTTCCTGCGTTATGCCACGGCGCTGGAGCAGAAAGAGACGCGGCGCACCGACTATCTGGAGGTGATTAACGCGCGGCTGGACGCGGTGCCGGCGCGCACCTCGCTGTTTCGCAGCCTCTCCTCGCTGGCCAGCATCAGCAGCGGGGCGTCGCTCGGGCGTGAGGGGCCGATGGTGCAGCTGTCGGCGCTGAGCGGCAGCCTGATGGGGCGCTGGCTGTTCCGTTCGCTGCCGCTGAAGAACAGCGACCTGGTGGCGATGGCCGCCGCCGCCGGCCTTGCTTCCGTCTACCATGCGCCGCTGGCGTCGGCGATTTTTGTCGCCGAGATCGCCTTTGGCATCTCGGCGATGCAGCGGCTGATCCCGCTGATTATCTCCGCCGGAGCGGCGGTGCTGACCATGTGGTCGCTCGGCTACCGCTCCGCCATCTACCCGTTTTCTCACGCCCAGTTTGACCTCACCCCCGGCAGCATCGGCCTGACGCTGCTCACCGGGTTGCTGGCCGGGTTGCTCGGCTGGGCGCTGCTTAGCCTGATCGGCCTCAGTCGCCGCGGCTTCAGCCATATTGCCAGCCTGCCGCTGCGGCTCGGGCTGGGCGGCCTGCTGGTGGGCGGGCTGGCCATCGGCAGCACGCAGATCCTCGGCAACGGCTATGAAGTGATCGTGCGGGTGATGGCCGGCGACTTCCTGCTGCCGGTGCTGCTGATGCTGCTGCTGTTAAAAATGCTGGCGACGGCTATCTCCGTCGGCTCCAGTGCGGTAGGCGGGCTGTTCACCCCGGCGCTGCTGACCGGTGCGCTGGCCGGCGAAGCGCTGGCGCTGGTTGCCGCCGCGCTGGGGCTGCCGGTAGGCAACGCCGAAGTCTTTGCCGCTATCGGCATGGGCGCGGTGCTGGCCGCGGTCAGCCAGGCACCGCTGATGGCGATGCTGATGGTGCTGGAGATGACGCTGAACAGCAGCCTGCTGTTCCCGTCGATGATCGCCTGCGTGCTGGCCTCAATGATCGCCTGGCAGCTGCACGCCGGCAGCACCTACCCGGTTATCGGCCGCCACTTCAGCCGATCGGACGCCAAGTTCGACTTTGATAACGGCATCATCGCGCAGTTCATCGTTCCCGGCGCGGCGCTGACCCCGGAGGACTCGGTCGGCAAGGCGCTGGCGGTCAGTTCGATCAAGCGGGAGCGGTTCGTCTATGTGGTCAGCCACGCCGGGGCGTTTCTTGGCGTGGTATCGATCCACGATATTTCCCACAAGGTGCTGGATAAGGAGATTACCCTGACCTCCCCGGTCAGCTGCGTGATGGACAGCCAGTTCCCGACCGTGTTCGCCAGCCAGACCATCCGCGAGGGCTGGGAAGCCTTCGCCGAGGTGACGCTGGAGCGCCTGCCGGTGCTGAACAATCCGACCGAGCGCACGTTCCTCGGCGCGCTGACCAAAACCAGCCTGATCCAGAAGGCGCGCGACTTTATCTGACGCACGGCCAGTACCGCAGGCAGCACCGGCCGAAGCGTTGCTGCCCGTGGCGCTGACCGGCGTTGCTGCATTCAGCGGCGCGACCTGTCCGTTGTAATCCACCTTCCGCAGCACGCCAGCCGACGGCTAATTAGCTGCATGATCCTGCAATTGAACGCGGAGTCAGGCGGTTGTTTCATTTTCCCTGCCAGACACGGCATTTATCATCAAAAATTGTTTTCCGGCTGGTGTGTCGTACAGGCGTTGTGGCCTGGCGGTTTTTTACCTGGGGTCAGGATCACGGCACAATGAGGATAAATGGGTTAATTCAGCGGTGTTTTCGGGGAAAAAATGAAAAAGATAGCCATTATCGGCAGCAGCGGCGGCAACCTGTATAACCTCGGCGGGGCCGATCCGGCTAAGCTGCTGGCGGAGATCTATGCCCAGTGCGCCGCGGCCGGCATGACCGTGGCGGCGGTGCAGTTTATCGCCGCCGAGGCCTCGATGGACGGGGTGAAAGCCGCCACGCCCGCCGCGCTGTGGACGCTGCCGGCCGGGCATGACCTCTCCTCAGTAGCGGATAGCGGGCAGAGCGTCACGGCAGGAGAGGCCGCTCTGCCTGACGGTGACAGCCGCGCATCGGCGCGCGGCTACCGTGATTCGGCCGCACCGCAGCGCAGCTTCAGCGGCACGCTGGCAGCCGTGAACGCAGCGGCAGCGGCAACGGACGTGGCGATCGCGCAGCAGATCCGTGACGGGCAGATCGACGGCCTGATGGTGATGAGCGCCGACCCCCAGGGAGCCAACCGGGAAGCCCTGCAGGCCGCGGCAGCAACCCGGCTGCCGATCGTCGGCACCGGCGGCACCTCGATGGCGCTGATCGCGGCGGCCAACGCCAACGTGGTTGCCGTCTCCGGCACCATCGGCACCACCAGCCGCACCCGCGCGGTGTCGTTTGTGGCCTGCCTGGCAAAGCACTGGGGTATTAAATACCGCCCCGACCTCGGCGGCAGCCCCTCCGGCAGCAGCGCCTCCGGTAAAAGCCTGCTAAAGCGCTTTAACATCCGCGGCATTATGCTGCCCGCGCTGCCGGGCTTTATCGCCATGGCGCTGGTGCTGGCCGCCAGCCATATTCCGGGGCTGGAAAAGCTCAACGACATCTTTGAAATCCTGCTGAAAGGCCTGCCGGTGCTGGTGGCGGTGCTGGCGGCGAAACAGATCTCTGAACTGGATGAAGTTTCGATCGTCTCCGGCGTCATTGCCGGGGTGCTGTCGGTCGAAGGCGGTATTCTCGGCGGCATTATCGGCGGGGTGCTGGCGGGGATCTTTGTGCGTTACCTGTTTGAACTGTGCCTGAACTGGCGCTTCCCGATGACCACCGTCAATATCGTCGCCGGGGGGATCTCCGGGCTGGCGGCCGGGCTGATTATGCACTATCTGCTCAGCCCGCTGGCGCTGATCGCCGGTGACGCGATCAAGCTGGCGATTGCGGAAACCCTGGCGTTCAGCCCGCTGCTGGCCGGGCTGATTGCCGGGCTGGTGATCTGGCCGGCCATACTGGCGGGCGTCTACCACGCGGTGATCCTGCCGCTGGTGCTGCTGGAGATGGAAAAATCCGGCGTCAGCTTCCTCGGTGCGGTGGATATGGTCGGGCTGGTGATGGTCGCCGCCGGCATCAACCTGGCGAACGTCATCGCCCCGCGCGAGCGCAGCGAGGCGGCGGTCGCCACGCCGGGCCTGATGATTAACCTCGGCTTTGGCACCTTCGTCGAGTCCGCCTATCCGTTTATGTTCGCCAACAAGGTGGTGTTCTGCTCGGCGATCCTCTGGTCGGGGCTGGGGGGCATGCTGCTGGGTTACTTTAACGTCAAGGGGGTGGCCTACGTACCGGCCTTCGCCTCACCGTTCGTCTCGAATAACGCGCTGTATATGGCGATGGTGATGACGCTGGTGATGGTGCTGACCTGCATCAGCACGCTGGTGGCGAACCGCTTTAAGGCGGTGGCGAAGAAAGAGGCCGGGGCACCGGCTGCCTGAAGGCTGACGGTGCTTAACTGATGGTTATTCGGCGGTGAGACGTTGCGCCGCCGGATGGCCGGATGCGTGCAGCGGCGTCGCGTCCGTCATCGCAGGTTGGCGGCGGGCGGCTGTGCTGTGGTCGCGCCTGCCGGGCACAGCGCCCGTTTCGTTACTCTTTCTCAGCCCGCTCCCGCCAGTTCAGCCACAGGCGCATATCAAACTCCAGCTGGTGGTAGTCCGGCTCCATATGGCAGCACAGCTGGTAAAACGCCTTGTTGTGATCCTTCTCCTTCAGGTGCGCCAGCTCGTGCACCACGATCATACGCAGAAAATCCTCCGGCCCGTTGCGGAACAGCGTGGCGATGCGGATTTCATTGTTGCTCTTCAACTTACCGCCCTGCACGCGGGAGACAAAGGTATTGGTGCCCAGCGTGCCCTTTACCGGATTCTGCCTGTTATCAAACAGCACCTTCGACAGCGCCGGGGCGTTTTTCAGATAGCGCTGCTTAAAGTCGCCGACGTACTGATACAGCGCCTTATCGGTCTGCACGCCGTGGCCGTGCGGATAGCGTTTCTCCATCCACAGTCCCATTTTGCCCTGGTCGAACAGCGTCTGTGCCTGGGCGACGATCGCCGGGGGATAACCGTTGAGATAGCGTAGCGGGGTCATAGTTCTCTGAATCTTTTGCCGGAAACGTGCGCGGCGGGCGCGCTGTACGCCGCTATTGTGCGGGCGTACCGGCACATTGGCAACGGCTAACTGGCGGGCGGGAATGCGTACCGGCGCACAGAAAACCGCCGTTCAACCCTAAAGTGTTTCTCTCCCGGCCCATTTAAATGCATCATGCGCCCGCAGAATTTAATGAGGAAGGTCGTGATGTCAGTTTCACTGGAAGTGCCGGCAGCCCCGCAGGCGGTGCCGGACAAAGCCGGTATTCGCCGGGTGGTGGTCTCAAGCTGGATTGGGAATACCATCGAATTCTATGATTTCCTGCTGTATGGCCTGGCGAGCGCGCTGGTGTTCAGCAAGGTGTTTTTCCCCAACGTCAGCCCGCTGGCGGCGATGCTGGCGTCGTTCGCCACCTTCGGCGTCGGCTTCGTGGCGCGGCCGCTGGGCGGCATCTTCTTCGGCCATATGGGCGACACGCTGGGGCGCAAGCGCACCCTGCTGATCACCCTTGGCGGCATGGGCGCGGCCACGTTCCTGATAGGCCTTCTGCCTTCGTATGACAGCATCGGCATCTGGGCACCGATCCTGCTGGTGCTGCTGCGCTTTGTGCAGGGCTTCCTGGTTGGCGGCGAGTGGGGCGGCGCGATGCTGATGGTGGTGGAGAGCGCCCCGGCCAACCGGCGCGGCGTGCTCGGTGCCATTCCGCAGACCGGCGGCTTCTCCGGCCAGCTGCTGGCCACCGGTGCGTTTGCGCTGGTCTCGCAGCTGCCGGAAGATCAGCTGTTAAGCTGGGGCTGGCGGCTGCCGTTTATGCTCAGCGTGGCGCTGGTCGGCGTCGGCCTGTATATGCGCCGCCGCGTTGACGAAACCCCGGTATTCCGCGCGGTGCAGGCGCAAAAGCAGCAGCAGTCGCGGTCGCAGCCGGAGAAACGCGAAAGCCCGGTGGTGACCGTAGTACGCGAACGCTGGCGCACCATCCTGCTGATTATGACCCTGCGCTTTGCCGAAAGCGTGCCGTTTTTCGTCGCCACGGTGTTTGCCGTCTCCTACGCCACCAGCCAGCTGGGGGTGGAGAAGCAGACCATGCTTAACGTGATTATGGCCACCTGCCTGCTGGCGTTTCCGATGCACGCGCTGTTTGGCGCGTTGTCCGATAAGGTCGGCCGCCGCCCGGTGTATCTGTTTGGCGCGCTGATGGCCGCCGCGATGGCGTTCCCGTTCTTCTGGCTGCTGGAGAGCGGCTCCTTTGCGCTGATGGTGCTCGGCTACATCCTGCTGATTAACATCGCTCACAACGCGATTAACGCGGTGCAGCCGGCCTTCTTCACCGAGCTGTTCGGGCCGAAGGTGCGCTACAGCGGGGCGTCGATCGGCGCGCAGCTGGGGGCGATCGTCGCCGGCGGCTTTACGCCGTTTGTGGCGAAGGGGCTGACCGCGCTGGATCATAACGACTGGACGCTGGTGGCCGGCTATATGGTGGCCGGTGCGCTGGTAGCGGCGTATGCGGTGTGGCGCGCGCCGGAAACCTCAAAGCGTGATATGACGCTGGATCGCTGATTGCCTGCTACGACGGAGCGACCTTAATGGCGCTCCGTCATTCACTTCTCCGGCTCCCGCCCGGCATCCCGGCCCTCTGAAATCGTCAGCACGCGCGCGTTCAATGATGGCGCCCACACTGCACAACTTAACGGTTCCGCTAAGAAAAACGTTTACTGCGCCGCCGTTTTAGGGGATAACTCGCGGGAATTTTTATCCAGCAGGAGATCCCATGAGCCAACTCGAACTGAGCAACCGCACGCTAACGCTGCATCGTTTTCCCCAAATGCGCGAAGAGAGCCCGTTGCAGGCCTGGGATGCCGCCGACGAATATCTGCTGAAGCAGCTGGAAGAGACGCCGCACGCCGGCACCACGCTGATCTTTAACGACACCTTCGGCGCGCTGGGCTGCGCGCTGGCGGGTGAGGGCGTTTACAGCATCAGCGACTCCTGGCTGAACCAGCAGGCGACGCGGCAGAACCTGGCGCTGAACGGCATCGACGAGTGCGACGTGCAGCTGCTGGACAGCCTGGCACCGTTGCCGGCCGCGCCGTCGCGGGTGGTGCTGAAAGTGCCAAAAACCCTCGCCCTGCTGGAGCAGCAACTGCGCGCGCTGCGTGAAGTGGTGACGCCGGAAACCCGCATTATCGCCGGCGGTAAGGCGAAAGATATCCACACCTCCACCCTGCAGCTGTTCGAAAAGGTGCTGGGCACCACCACTACTTCGCTGGCGTGGAAAAAGGCGCGGCTGATCTACACCACCTTTACCGCGCCCGGGCTGGCCGCCGGAAAAGAGACCCACGTCTGGCCGCTGGACGGCACCGACTACCAGATCCACAACCACGCCAACGTGTTTGCCCGCAGCGGTCTCGATATCGGCGCGCGCTTCTTTATGCAGCACCTGCCGCACGATATTGAGGGCGAGATCGTCGATCTCGGCTGCGGCAACGGCGTGATTGGCCTGACGGCGCTGCAGCAGAACCCGCTGGCAACGGTGCATTTTATCGATGAGTCCTATATGGCCGTCGCCTCCAGCCGACTCAACGTGGAGCTGAACCGCCCGGACGATCTGGCGCGCAGCGAGTTTCGCGTTAACAACGTGCTGGCCGGCTACCCGTCCGATCGCCTGCACGCGGTGCTGTGCAACCCGCCGTTCCACCAGCAGAACGCGGTGACCGACCATATCGCCTGGCAGATGTTCCGCGACGCGCGCCGCTGCCTGCAGGACGGCGGCGAGCTGCGCATCGTCGGCAACCGCCACCTCGACTACTACCACAAAATGAAGAAGCTGTTCGGCAACTGCACCACCGTCGAAACCAACCAGAAGTTCGTGATTCTGCGCTCGGTGAAGATGCCGTAACCGGCAGGTGGAGGGGGTTGGATCCTCTGCCTGGTTACGACGCCACTGGCAGCGTGAGTACAGGTTGTGGTTTTCTGCGGGCCAGCCGTGCCATAACGGGGCGTTTTACCCTCTGTGTTGTATCCATGAGAAACGCAGCTGGTAGCCGCCCTGAGTATGACTGTTGCGGCGGTAACTGGCCTCTTCTTCAGCCATGCAGTAAGTGCAGATGCCCGTCAGCTCTATCTGCTGCTCCGGCACCCCGGCGCGCAGCGCGATGCGTTTCGCCAGCAGCGGCAAATCAAACCACACGCCACCCGTGGTGCCCTGCGCCTGTGGCCGCACCGCAGCCGGGTTAACCGGTTGCTGCGTACCGTAGCTCATCAGCGCGGCCAGCTGCTGCGGGTCGTCCTGCTCTGCGCGCGCAATCAGATCGCCACCCAGCTCATAGCAGCACGGGCCAATCGCCGGACCCACGGCGATAAACAGGCTCTGCGGCGTGGCGCCCCGCGCACAGAGCGCGTCAATGGCGTTGCTCAGTACGCCGCCCAGTATCCCCTTCAGCCCGCCGTGTACCGCCGCCACCTGGCGCTGCCGGGTATCCGCCAGCAGAATCGGCAGGCAGTCGGCGGTATACACCGCCACCGGACGATCGCAGCCTGCGATCACGCCGTCCGCCTCCACGCTTTTGACCGGCAGCGCCTCACGGCTCTCCACTACCCGCGCGCTGTGGCGCTGCTGGTTGTAGATCGTCCCCTCCGGCGGGCGTTCCCCGGCGGGAAGGAAAGCATGATCGAGCCAGTCCAGGCGCGAGAGCAGGGCAGAGTGACGGCGGGATGACATGGCGACTCCTCGTTAAATGGGCAAAACGTTATCCTGCCAGCAAGGATAATCGTTTAACGTGTTAACCGCGTGGCTTTTTGGTTACTCGCCATCTATGCACAAAACTAAGGTCATGATTTCACTACACTGCGCCAGCGATACTAACCGTCAAAGGAAAGACACCATGAGTAACACGCTGTTCAGCCGCTCTAAAAGAAGTGACCGCCATTTCACGCCCGCCTTAATCGCCGGTTTTTTCGGCGGCAACATCGCCAGCTTTGTCAAGTGGGGCACGGAAAATCCGCTGCCTCCGCGTACCCCCGGCCGGGCAATTCCACCGGCGGAAATGCTGGACGATCTGGGTTTTAACAGCGGCGGAATGATTTATCGCTGGTCTGAACATATGGTGAACTGGGGTGTAGCCGGGGTGCACCATCTGTTCTCAATCTTCTTCGCCATGCTCTACTGCTGGCTGGTGGAGATCTTTCCGGCGGTGAAGCTTTGGCAGGGGGTGGCTTTTGCGCTGCTGGTGACCGTGGGTTTTCACGGCGTAATGCTGCCGCTGTTCGGCTGGGCGCCGCCGCTGTGGCAGCTGCCCGCCGATGAGCTCATCTCGGAAACCCTCGGGCATATTCTGTGGATGTGGACGATTGAGGTGTTCCGCCGCGATCTGCGCCGGCGGATGGTTGGATAAGCTGATTTTCATGATTCAGCACGGACTAACAGAGTGAGTTTGTGCGTTCCGAAAAGGAGAGCGGCTCTACCCTGAGCGCTCTCTTTTTTGTTGCCCGTGAAGCAGGGGATCTCCCCGCTGTTATCTTCTTTCAGGTCTGTAAAGCCGTTGCCTGTCCGGCTTGCTAAATGCCCAGCGCCAGCGCGGTCCCCTGCCCAATCGCCCGCCGGGCATCCAGCTCCTGCGCCACGTCGGCTCCGCCGATAATATGAAACAGTGAACCCTGCGCCTGCAGCGCCGCCGCCAGCGCGCGGTTTGGCTCCTGCCCGGCGCAGACAATCACGTTATCCACCGCCAGCACCTCCGCAACGCCGTCGCGCAGGATATGCAGCCCGTCGTCGTCAATACGCTGGTATTCCACGCCGCCCCACATCTGCACGCCGTGCTTCTGCAGGCTGGCGCGGTGGATCCAGCCGGTGGTTTTACCCAGCCCCGCGCCCGGTTTGCCCGCCTTACGCTGCAGCAGCCACAGCTGACGCGCCGGGTGCGGATGTACCGGGCGCGCCAGCCCACCCGGCTGCTGCAGGCTACGATCGATACCCCATTCGGCGCAGAAGGCCTCCACGCTCTGCGGTGCGTCCGCAGCGGGCTGTACCAGATACTCTGCGACGTCAAAGCCGATGCCGCCCGCGCCGATAATTGCCACGCGCTGGCCGACCGCGGCCTTATCGCGGATCACCTGCAGATAGCTCAGAACGGAAGGGTGCCCGATGCCCGGGATATCGGGGGTACGCGGCACGATGCCGGTTGCCAGCACCACCTCATCAAACCCGGCCAGATCGGCCGCCGTTGCCTGCGTACTCAGCCGCAGCGCCACGTTATGCAGTTCCAGCTGGCGGCGGTAGTAGCGCAGCGTTTCGCTGAACTCCTCTTTGCCCGGGATCTGCCTGGCAATATTGAACTGCCCGCCGATCTCCGGCCGGGCGTCAAACAGCGTTACCCGGTGGCCGCGCGCGGCGGCGTTTACGGCAAACGCCAGCCCGGCCGGCCCGGCCCCCACCACCGCCAGCGTTTTTGGGCGTGCCGCCGGCGCAACCGGCATGTCGGTTTCATGGCAGGCGCGCGGGTTGACCAGGCAGGAGGTGATCTTACCGACAAAAATCTGATCGAGGCAGGCCTGGTTACAGCCAATGCAGGTGTTGATCTCATCGCTGCGCCCCTGCTGTGCCTTCAGCACAAACTCCGCATCGGCCAGGAACGGCCGCGCCATCGACACCATATCCGCGCAGCCGTCATCCAGTACCGCCTGCGCCACCGCCGGGTGGTTAATGCGGTTGGTGGTAATCAGCGGGATGCTGACGTGCTGTTTCAGGGTTTTGGTGACCCAGGTAAACGCCGCGCGCGGCACCGAGGTGGCGATGGTGGGGATCCGCGCCTCGTGCCAGCCGATACCGGTATTGATCAGCGTGGCACCCGCCTGTTCCACCGCTTTTGCCAGCGTCACGATCTGCTCAAGGCTGCTGCCCTGTTCCACCAGATCGAGCATCGACAGGCGGAAGATAATAATAAACTCTTCCCCGACCGCGGCGCGGATAGCGGTGAGGATTTCCAGCGCGAAGCGGCGGCGGCGTGCGTCGTCACCGCCCCACGCATCGTTGCGTTGGTTGGTGTGCACCACCAGGAACTGATTAATCAGATAGCCTTCCGAGGCCATAATTTCCACGCCGTCGTAACCGGCCTGCTGTGCCAGCCTGGCGCAGCGCGCGTAGCTGGCGATCAGCGCAACAATCTCGTCGTGGCTCAGCTCCCGCGGGGTAAACGGGTTGATCGGTGCCTGAACGGCAGAAGGGGCCACCAGCTCAGGCTGGAAGCTGTAGCGCCCGGCGTGCAGGATCTGCAGGGCGATTTTTCCGCCAGCCTGATGCACCGCTTCAGTGACCGGGCGGTGGTGTGCCAGCTGTGACTCATCGTTTAACACCGCGCCGCCGCTGCGGGTAGCGCCTTCCGGCGAGGGGGCAATGCCGCCGGTGACGATCAGCGCCACGCCTGCGCGGGCGCGTTCGGCGTAGAAGGCCGCCAGTCGCTTGGCACCGGCGGGATGCTCTTCCAGCCCGGTGTGCATTGAGCCCATCAGAAAACGGTTTTTCAGCCGGGTAAAACCCAGATCCAGCGGGGAGAACAGGGAGTCGCTCATCGTCTTATCCTGAGTGGTCGGATGAGTTCACTGTAGCGGGCAAATGCCCGCGAAGAAAGTAGCGTTATTGCCTTTGTGATGAATGCCACTGAAACGGCGGCTGGCAAAGCCCGGACTGCTTCACGTTATGCGTAACATAAGTTAAGTAACATGAATTTTAGTGATCTGATTCACAGTTTCAACTGTTAAACCCCGGTCTGATAGGCGCCTGAATCTGAAACGTCTTTTTGAGGTACATCATGAGCACAACCACGCAGTCCTGTCTGATCAACGGCAAAGAGCAGGTTGAGGTAAAAAGCCAGCCGGTTGACTATCAGGGCGAGGGCACGCTGGTGCGCATTACGCGTGGCGGCATCTGCGGTTCCGATCTGCACTACTACCAGCACGGCAAAGTCGGCAACTTTGCGGTAAAGATGCCGATGATCCTCGGCCATGAGGTGATTGGCCACGTGGTGAAAAGCGACAACCCGGCGCTGAAAGAGAATCAGAAAGTGGCGGTTAACCCGTCGAAACCCTGCGGCCACTGCAAATACTGCGAAGCGCAGGAAGAGAATCAGTGCACCACCATGCGTTTCTTCGGCAGCGCGATGTACTTCCCGCACGTGGACGGCGGCTTCACCCAGTACAAAGTGGTCGACAGCGCGCAGTGCATCCCGTTTGCCAACGATGCCGATGATAAAGTGATGGTGTTTGCCGAACCGCTGGCGGTATGCATTCATGCGGCGAACCAGGGCGGCGATCTGCAGGGCAAAAAAGTATTTATCTCCGGCGTTGGCCCGATCGGCTGCCTGATCGCCGCGGCGGCGAAGGCCAAAGGCGCGGCGGAAGTGGTCTGCGCGGACGTCAGCGAGCGTTCGCTGGCGATGGCCACCGCGATGGGCGCAACCAAAACTATCCACGCTGCCGAAGGTGATTTCACGCCGTACCTGGCCGATAAAGGCTACTTCGACGTGTCGTTTGAGGCCTCCGGCCATCCGTCCTCGCTGACCCGCTGCCTGGAAGTAACCCGTGCCAAAGGCACGCTGGTGCAGGTGGGGATGGGCGGCGACGTGCCGGGCTTCCCGATCATGATGCTGATCGCCAAAGAGATCAAACTGGTCGGCTCGTTCCGCTTTACCACCGAGTTCAACACCGCGGTGGAGTGGCTGGGTAACGGCACCGTTAACCCGCTGCCGCTGTTCAGCGGTGAATACGATTTTAACGACATTGACGCTGCGCTGCTGTTTGCCGGTGATAAACAAAAAGCCGCCAAAGTGCAGCTGACTTTTTAAGGGAACCCTATGACCACGCTTTTTTCACTCGCTAACAAACGTGTGCTGATCACCGGCTCCGGCCGTGGCATCGGCTTTCTGATGGCGAAAGGGCTGGCGGAAGCCGGTGCGGAAGTGATCATCAACGCCACCACCCAGCAGGGCGCTGATAAAGCGGCTGCGGCGCTGCGCGAACAGGGTTTTAAGGCGCATGCGGTGGCGTTTGACGTCACCAAATCTGCCGAAGTGAACGCCGCCGTTGAGCGCATTGAGCACGAAGTCGGTCCGATCGACGTGCTGGTGAATAACGCCGGTATCCAGCGCCGCCGTCCGTTCCTTGAATTCCCGGAGCAGGACTGGAACGACGTGATTGCCGTAAACCAGACCGCCGTATTCCTGGTTTCCCAGGCCGTTGCCCGCCAGATGGTCACCCGTAAGCAGGGCAAAATCATCAATATCGGCTCAATGCAGAGCGAGCTGGGGCGTGACACCATTACGCCTTACGCGGCCTCAAAAGGCGCGGTCACCATGCTGACGCGCGGCATGTGCGTGGAGCTGGCGCGCCACAATATTCAGGTTAACGGCATCGCGCCAGGTTACTTCAAAACCGAGATGACCCAGGCGCTGGCGGATGACGAAGCCTTCACCAGCTGGCTGTGCAAGCGCACCCCGGCGGCCCGCTGGGGCAACCCGGAAGAGCTGATTGGCGCGGCGGTGTTCCTCGCTTCGAAAGCCTCTGACTTCGTTAACGGGCACCTGCTGTTCGTTGACGGCGGCATGCGCGTCGCGGTCTGATTTTTGTTTTTTTACCCGGGCCAGGGCCGTTCGCCTGGCCCGGTTTGTTGTGTTTACACCAGAAAGTTCTTAACCACTTATACTTGCTTCTTACTACCTCTATGTTGAAAGGAAATGCTGTATGCCCATTACAATAATAGCGATTGGGGTAATCCTGCTGCTGGTGCTGATGATCGTCTTCAAGGTCAACGGCTTTATCGCGCTGATTTTTGTCTCTGCCGTGGTCGGCGTCGCCGAAGGGATGACGCCGCTGCAGGTGGTGGCCTCGATTCAGAAGGGGGTTGGCGGCACGCTCGGCAGCCTGGCGATGATCCTCGGCTTCGGTGCCATGCTCGGTAAGCTGGTTTCCGACACCGGTGCCGCGCAGCGCGTGGCCACTACGCTGATTGACGCCTTCGGTAAAAAGCGCGTGCAGTGGGCGCTGATGGTCACCGGCCTGATCGTCGGCCTGGCGATGTTCTATGAAATCGGCTTCGTGCTACTGCTGCCGCTGGTGTTCACCGTGGTCGCTGCTTCCGGTATGCCGCTGCTTTACGTCGGCGTGCCGATGGTGGC
The DNA here is from genome assembly GCF_002865965.1 of Erwinia sp. B116. Lineage (NCBI taxonomy): Bacteria > Pseudomonadati > Pseudomonadota > Gammaproteobacteria > Enterobacterales > Erwiniaceae > Erwinia > Erwinia sp. B116. The sequence continues at coordinate 221,957 of NZ_JRZZ01000004.1, read as the reverse complement.
CGCGCTGTCGGTCACCCACTGCTTCCTGCCGCCGCACCCGGGCCCGACCGCGATTGCCACCATCTTTGGTGCCAACCTCGGCACCACGCTGCTGTACGGTATGATCATCACCATCCCGACGGTGATCGTCGCCGGCCCGATCTTCTCTAAATTCCTGAAGAACTTTGAGAAGTCACCGCCGGAAGGGCTGTATAACCCGAAAATCTTTAAAGACCACGAAATGCCGGGCTTCTGGACCAGCATCTTCGCCGCGGTCATCCCGGTGATCCTGATGGCGGTGGCGGCGGTATTTGAGCTGACCACGCCGAAAGAGAACGTGCTGCGTCAGTTCTTTGAGTTCGTCGGGAACCCGGCGGTGGCGCTGTTTATCTCGGTAGTGATCGCGGTGTTCACCCTCGGCCTGCGTAACGGCCGTAAGATGGAAGAGGTGATGGAGATGTGCGGTTCGTCGATCGCCTCCATCGCCATGATCGTGTTTATCATCGCCGGCGGCGGTGCCTTTAAGCAGGTGCTGGTGGACAGCGGCGTGGGCGACTACATCGCTAACATGATGAAGGGCTCATCGCTCTCTCCGCTGCTGATGTGCTGGACGGTGGCGGCGATGCTGCGTATCGCGCTTGGCTCGGCCACCGTCGCGGCAATCACTACCGCCGGTATCGTCACGCCAATTATCGCCATCACCCACGCCGACCCGGCGCTGATGGTGCTGGCGGTGGGCTCCGGCAGCGTGATCGCCTCTCACGTTAACGATCCGGGCTTCTGGCTGTTTAAGGGCTACTTCAACCTGAGCGTGGTGGAAACCCTGAAAACCTGGACGGTGATGGAAACGCTGATCTCGTTCCTCGGCCTGGCAGGCGTATTGATTCTGAACGCCATTATTCATTAATCTTAACCGGCCGGGAGCGCCCGGCCAGTACCGACTTCCAAAGGTCAGGCTTGCCTGGCCTTTTTTGCATTGAAACGGACGCCTATGAGATCGCACCGCATATCGTTACAGGACATCGCCACGCTGGCGGGCGTAACCAAAATGACGGTGAGCCGCTATCTGCGCACGCCGGAGCGCGTCTCGCCGGAAACCGGCGCGAAAATCGCCGAAATCATTGAAGAGATCAACTACATCCCCAACCGCGCACCTGAGATGCTGCTCAGCTCTAAGAGCTATACGCTGGGCGTGCTGATCCCGTCGTTTAAAAACCAGATCTTTGCCGACCTGCTGAGCGGCATCGAAGCGGCGACCAAAGAGGGGCGCTACCAGACGCTGATCGCCAACTACAACTACGACAGGCAGGCGGAAGAGGAGCAGATTATCAACCTGCTCTCCTACAGCATTGACGGCATTCTGCTCAGCGAAAAAGATCACACGGTACGCGCGGTCAAATACCTGCGCGCCGCGAAAATCCCCATCGTTGAGGTGATGGATACCGAGGGCGGCTGCCTGGATATGGAAGTCGGTTTTAACAACTTCAGCGCCGGCTACGATATGACGCGCACGCTGCTCGATCGCGGGCGGCGGCGTATCGTCTACTTTGGCTCGCAGGATGACCGCCGCGACGAGTCGCGCTACCGCGGCTACTGCCAGGCGATGAGCGAGCGCGGCGGCGAGGCGCGGCGGGTCAACCCTAAAGCGATCTCATCGCAGAAATTAGGCGCGACCATGCTGGCCAGCGCGCTGGCGCGTTACCCGGATCTGGACGCGATATTCTGCACCAATGACGATCTGGCGCTGGGGGCGCTGCTGCACTGTCAGCGCAACCGCATTGACGTGCCGGGGCGCATTGCGATTAGCGGCTTCCACGGGCTGGATATCAGCCGCGAAATGTACCCGACCCTCGCCAGCGTGATCACCCCGCGCTACGCCATTGGCTACACCGCCGCCGAGCTGCTGCTGAAAAGAATTAACGACAGCGAGTTCAGCGCCGGATCGGTGGATCTCAGCTATCAGATCTTCATGGGGGAGACGATTTCGGGCGGCTAACCGGGGAGTACTTTGCGCGACGGGTGCTCAGGATCTTTTGGTTCTGAGTATTACCAGGGCCGAAAGAGAAAGAGCCCCACCGGAATAGTCATTAACTACTGGTGAGGCCACTCTCATGCCCAAGAAACATGAAGGTAGCCTTTTACCTGCCGCGAGGCAACGGCTGGCGGCACGTAATCACCCTAAACAGGTGATTTACTGGATTTTATTGTGACTTCTGTTCCAGAAAATAAATCAATATTTCATTCGTTTGCAATGATTTAGGAATAAGTGCGTCAAAAAAATGGATTGCATGGCGGGTAAAGAAGAAGGGAGTACACTGCGCGACGGGTGCTCAGGATCTTTTGGTTCTGAGTATTGCCAGGGCCGAAAGAGAAAGAGCCCCACCGGAATAGTCATTAACTACTGGTGAGGCCACTCTCATGCCCAAGAAACATGAAGGTAGCCTTTTACCTGCCGCGAGGCAAGGATAAGGAGGCCATGATGGCACAAAAGATGCTCGTTTTTGGGGTGATTGCACTCTTAATCGCACTGTTGGTGTTGATTGAGATCCCACGCGGTTCGTTGTGTGAACTGCAAATCAGCCAGGGCAGTTTACGGATTGTCGCCAGAATGGCCTGCGAGTCTGCAGGGTAAGGCAATCTGCGGCGGGAGCAATCCCGCCGGTTGCTGAAGGCAGGATCTGTGAGCACCCTTTTTTATACAATGCGTTATGCTAATACGTCTGTTTCCCCGAAGGATATTCCGCCATGTACGCCCCGCAACTTACGCCGGTGTTTGACGGCCACAACGATCTGCTGCTGCAGCTGTGGCTTAAACACCCGGAAAACCCCGCGCAGGCGTTTCTCAGCCAGCGCCTGAGCGGCCATCTCGATCTGGCCCGCATGCGTCAGGGCGGTTTTGCCGGCGGCCTGTTTGCGGTGTTTGTGCCGCCTTCTGACTATGTGGCGAAGTTCCACGGCCGCGATGCCGCCAGCGAAGCGCGGAGCCATAATCCACTGCTGATTACCCAACAGCAAATCGCCATCCTGCAGCAGATTGAAGCGCAGTCCGCCGGGCAGGCGAAAATCTGCCGCAGCGTCGGTGAAATTGAGCAGTGTATCGCGCAGGGCGTGCTGGCAATGGTGCTGCACATTGAAGGGGCAGAGGCGCTGGATGCCGATCTCAGCCAGCTGGAGGGCTGGGTGGCGGCCGGGCTGCGCAGCATCGGGCCGTTCTGGAACCTGCCCAACTGCTTTGGCAGCGGCGTTAACGGCAGCTTCCCCGGCTCGCCGGATACCGGCGATGGTCTGACGGAGGCAGGGAAGCGACTGATCCGCGCCTGCAACCGGCACCGGCTGCTGATCGACCTGTCGCATATGAATGAGAAAGCTTTCTGGCAGACCGCTGAACTCAGCGATGCGCCGCTGGTGGCCACCCACTCCAACGTGCACGCGCTCTGCCCGCAGCCGCGCAACCTGACCGACGCACAGCTGGCGGCGATAGCGCAGAGCGACGGGCTGGTCGGGCTGAACTTCGGCACCGCCTTTCTGCGCCGCGACGGCCAGCGCGGCGCGGATATGCCGCTCAGCGTGATGGTGCAGCATCTCGATTACCTGCTGGAAAAGCTGGGCGAGGAGCGGGTGGCGTTCGGCTCCGACTTTGACGGCATTACCGTGGCGGAAGAGCTGGGCGATGTGACCGGCCTGCCGCGTCTGCTGGCGGCGCTGCGCGCGGCGGGTTACGGTGAAACGCTGATCGACAGGCTGACACGCGGCAACTGGCTGCGGGTGCTGAAAAAAATCTGGCGGCAATAACCCCTGTATTTTGAACCAAATAGTACATTGGTAGTGAAACCTTACACTATTCAGGGTTGATATCGGTTTAGCACAGGCGCAACATCTTAGCCGCCAAAAATCGTAAATCTGGTAACATGCGCGTGTTGCCAACGTTGGCAACGTTCGTTGTTGTTGTTTTGCCAAGCTTAAGGAGCTGACTATGTGGACTAAACCAACCTTTATTGATATGCGTCTGGGCTTAGAAGTAACCCTGTATATCTCTAACCGTTAATCCCTGTAGCCTGCGCGCCCACATCGTTCCGGCCTGCCGGGCGGGCGCGCAGGTTTTTCCGTTTTCTTACCGGTCTCCCCATGAAAATCAAAGTACTCGGCTCTGCGGCCGGCGGTGGTTTCCCGCAGTGGAACTGCAACTGCCGTAACTGCCAGGGCGTGCGTGACGGCAGCATTCCCGCCACCCCGCGCACCCAGTCCTCGATCGCGGTCAGCGACAACGGCACCGACTGGGTGTTGTGTAACGCCTCGCCGGATATCAGCCAGCAGATTGCCGCCAACCCGGAGCTGAACCGGCACGGTGTGCTGCGCGGTACCGCAATTGGCTCGATTATTCTCACCGACAGCCAGATTGACCACTGCACCGGCCTGCTCAATCTGCGCGAAGGCTGCCCGCACCACGTCTGGTGCACGCCGGAAGTACACGGCGACCTGACCAGCGGCTTCCCGATCTTTACCATGCTGTCGCACTGGAACGGCGGGCTTATCCACCATCCGATCGCGCCGGCCGAGCCGTTTTCCGTCGCCGTTTGCCCGGCGCTGCAGTTCACCGCCATCCCGATCCTCAGCAACGCGCCGCCGTACTCGCCGTATCGCGGGCGTCCGCTGCCCGGCCACAATATTGCGCTGATGATCGAAAACCGCGACAGCGGCGCTAAGCTGTTATACGCCCCGGGGCTGGGCGAACCGGATGCCGCACTGCTCGCGCTGATGGCCAGCGCCGACTGCCTGCTTATCGACGGCACGCTGTGGCAGGATAACGAGCTGGCGAACACCGGCGTCGGCCGCAATACCGGCCGTGATATGGGCCATCTGGCGCTGGGCGAAGAGCAGGGGCTGATGGGCGTACTGAGCCAGCTGCCGGTGAAACGCAAAATTCTGATCCATATTAATAACACCAACCCGATCCTTGATGAGTCATCGGCCGAGCGCGCAGCGCTGACCCGCCGGGGCATTGAGGTCAGCTACGACGGCATGAGTATTGAACTATGACCCAACCCGCACTGATGACGCCTGAGCAGTTCGAGCAGGCGCTGCGCGCCCGCGGCGCGTACTACCATATTCATCACCCGTACCATATCGCCATGCATAACGGCGAGGCGACCCGTGAACAGATCCAGGGCTGGGTAGCGAACCGCTTCTACTACCAGACCAGGATCCCGCTGAAAGATGCGGCGATCATGGCCAACTGCCCGGATGCGCTGACGCGCCGCAAGTGGGTGCAGCGCATCCTCGATCACGACGGCCATGACGACAGCGACGGCGGCATTGAAGCCTGGCTGCGGCTGGGCGAAGCGGTGGGGCTGGAGCGTGACGTACTGCTCTCCGAGCGGATGGTGCTGCCCGGCGTGCGCTTTGCGGTGGATGCCTATGTCAACTTTGCCCGCCGTGCGGTGTGGCAGGAAGCGGCCTGCAGCTCGCTGACCGAGCTGTTTGCTCCGGAGATCCACCAGTCGCGCCTCGACAGCTGGCCGCAGCACTACGGCTGGATCGAAGAGGAGGGCTACGGCTACTTCCGCGGCCGCCTGAGCCAGGCGCGGCGCGACGTGGAGCACGGGCTGCAGCTGGCGCTGGAGTACTGCAATACGGTGGAAAAACAGCAGCGCATGCTGGAGATCCTGCAGTTCAAGCTGGACATCCTGTGGACCATGCTGGACGCGATGACCATGGCCTACTCCCTGAACCGTGCGCCTTATCATACCGTTACCGACCAGCCGGTCTGGCATAAAGGAAAACTGCTGTGAGCAACCCGCAAACTATCCCGACGTTCCGCCGCGGCTACCGCCTGCAGTGGGAAGAGGTACAGAACTGCCATGTGATCCTCTACCCGGAAGGCATGGCGAAACTCAACGAGAGCGCGGCGATGATCCTCGAACTGGTCGACGGCAAACGCAGCCTGGCAGAGATTATTCAGGCGCTGAACACCCGTTTTCCGGAGGCGGGCGGCGTCGATGATGACGTGACCGATTTCTTCGCTGCGGCGCGTGAGCAGAAGTGGATTATTTTACGTGAAGCAGACTGATACCGGCGTAAAGCCGCCGCTGTGGCTGCTGGCCGAGCTGACCTATCGCTGCCCGCTGCAGTGCCCGTACTGCTCTAACCCGCTGGACTTCGCGCAGCAGGAAAAAGAGCTGACCACCGCCCAGTGGATCGAGGTGTTTAAACAGGCGCGGGCGATGGGCGCGGTGCAGATCGGCTTCTCCGGCGGTGAACCGCTGGTGCGTAAGGATCTGCCTGAGCTGATCCGCGCCGCCCGCGATCTCGGCTTCTATACCAACCTGATCACCTCCGGCATCGGCCTGACGCAGAAGAAGATCGACGCCTTTGCCGAAGCCGGGCTGGATCATATTCAGATCAGCTTCCAGGCCAGTGACGAAACGCTGAACGCCGCGCTGGCAGGATCAAAGAAAGCCTTCCAGCAGAAGCTGGAGATGGCGAAAGCGGTAAAGGCGCACGGCTACCCGATGGTGCTTAACTTTGTGCTGCACCGCCACAATATCGATCAGATCGACCGGATTATTGAGCTGTGCATCGAGCTGGAAGCGGATGACGTTGAGCTGGCCACCTGCCAGTTTTACGGCTGGGCGCAGCTTAACCGCGAAGGGCTGCTGCCGACCCGCGATCAGCTGGAGCGTGCCGAAGCGGTGGTGCACCGCTACCGCGAGAAGATGGCGGCCAGCGACAACCTGGCCAACCTGCTGTTTGTGACGCCGGACTACTACGAAGAACGGCCGAAAGGCTGCATGGGCGGCTGGGGGGCAATCTTCCTCAGCGTCACGCCGGAAGGCACCGCGCTGCCGTGCCACAGCGCCCGCCAGCTGCCGGTGCAGTTCCCGTCGGTACTGGAGCAGAGCCTGGACGACATCTGGTTTAACTCGTTCGGCTTTAACCGCTATCGCGGCTTTGACTGGATGCCGGAGCCGTGCCGCTCCTGTTCAGAAAAAGAGAAGGATTTCGGCGGCTGCCGCTGCCAGGCCTTTATGCTGACCGGCAACGCCGATAACGCCGACCCGGTATGCAGCAAATCAGAGCATCACGGTAAAATTCTGGCGGCGCGCGAGCAGGCCAACTGCACCAACGTGCAGATTAACCAGCTGCAGTTCCGCAACCGGGCTAACTCTGAGCGGGTCAACTCGCAGCTGATCTTCAAGGTCTGACCGGTGGTGACGCAGCAGCGGCAGCTGGATAACGGATTGCGGATCGTGGTGATTCATGACCGGCAGGCGACCCGCGCTGCTGCGCTGCTGCGGGTGGACGCAGGCAGCCTGCATGAACCCGCTGAGTGGCCCGGGTTGGCCCATCTGCTGGAACACGTGCTGTTTGCCGGTAGTCACAACTTCCGGTGCGACGAAAGGCTGATGGCGTGGCTGCCCGCCCGGGGCGGCAGGCTCAACGCCACCACCCGTGAAGCCGACACCGCTTTCTTCTTTGAGTGCGCGGCTTCGCTGCTGCCTGACGCGCTGCGGCGTATGAGCGATATGCTGGCCGTTCCCCTGCTTGAGCAGCAGGCCATCGCGCAGGAGGTGGCGACCATCGATGCCGAATGCCGCCTTCTGGCCGACCGCGCCGAAACCTTATGCGACGCTGCGCTGACTGCCGCCTTTGAAACGCACCCGTGGCAGCGCTTTCGCGTTGGCGATCGCGACCATTTTGGTGAAGATGCGGCCGTATTGCAGCAGGCGCTGCGGCAGTTCCACCGGGATCACTACAGGGCGGAGAACTGCACCCTGTGGCTACAGGGACCGCAGCCGCCGGATGAGTTATGGCAGCTGGCGCAGGATGCGGCCCGGCTGTTTTCTGCAAACGATATGCCGCCGGACGATCGGCCGCTTTCAGTACCCGGTGATGCGCTGCAAGGCGAACGCTTGCTTTCAGTACCTGGTGACGGGCTGCACGGCGATCGCTTGCTTTCAGCACCCGGTAATGTGCTCAACAGTCATTGGTTGCATTCAGTACCCGGTGATGCGCTGCACGGCGATCGTTTGCTTTCAGCACCTGACGAATCGCAGTGCAGCGAACCGCGTTTTTCAGCCGCTGGCGTTGCCGGGATATCGCCACTGCCCGGACTGCGGCTCAGCAGGCAGCGGCGTCTTACGCTACGGCTGCCTGCCGGCGAATGCCTGCGCTTCGCATTTCTTGTTGATGGGCGGTTTGCAGAGGAAATGACCCTGCTGCGCCAGCTGCTGCTGGATGAGGCGGAAGGCGGCCTGATGGCCGCGCTGCGAGAAGAGGGGCTGGCTGACGGCGTGCGGCTGCTGCTGCCTTATCAGAGCCCGCAGCAGCAGCTGGTGTGCTTTGAATTCATCGGCGGCGAGCGCCAGGATGGCGTAAAGCTGGCAGCGCGTCTGCACCACTGGCTGGGGCAGCTGGCGCTGCTGAGTGAAACGCAGCGGGCGCATTACGCCGGGCTTGCCTTACGCCAGTTCAGCCGGCAGGCACCGCTGGAGCAGCTGCGTGCCCGGGCGCTGGCCTTCCCGCCGCCCGGGCACTCCATCGGGAGTACGCTGGCCTTCCCGTCACCCGGGCATTCCACCGGAAGTACGCTGGCCTTCGCACTGCGCGAGTGTGAAACCGATCGCTGGCTGGCGCTGCTGGGGCAGTTTTCACCGCAGGGGATGATTAGCCTTATCGTCACCGATCGTGCGGTGGATGCGCGGCAGACGCAGCAGGGTTTCCTGCTGGCACTGGCGATAGAATCGGAAAAGCCTGCAGAGTTGGCAGAATCCGCAGAATCCGCAGATAACGCCGCCCCCGGTCGGCTGCGTTTCTTCCCACAGGCGCAACGGTCAACGCCAATCGTCTTACCGGATAACGCGGTGGCGTTGCCGCATCATGGGCTGCACCCTCCCAACGACACAGAAGCTGCCGTATTGCTGTTATCCCCCATCCTCCCGCTACCCGCGCCATGGGGTGATATCCTGCTGACCGCGCTGCGTCCGCTGGCGGGAAGCCTGGCGCATCAGGGTGGAGAACTGCTGTTCAGCAACCAGCAGGGGCTGTGGCTGCTGCAGCTGTCCGCCCCGGCGGCGTTAATGCAGACGGCGCTGGCGGCAATCAACGCCCGGCTGAATAATCTGCCTGCGGCGGCGCTGGGCGCCGGGCAACGTGAGGCGCAGCGTCGCAGGGGGAGGGATCGTGGGGACATTGCGGTCAGGGCACTGCTGGCGGAGTTTCCTGCACTGCTGCAGGAGAGCGCAGGCTCCCTGAGCGACGACGTTTTTCCCGGCGGAGTGTGGCAGGCAGCGCTTTACGGCGGCAGCGAGGCGCTGCACGCCGATCTGGCCCGACTGCTGACGGCATTCCCTGCAGCGGTTAATCCGCCCTTACAGGTTCCTGACGCGTCTGCTGCTGCGGTGAACCTGTCTTCACAGGTTCCTGATGCGTCTGCTGCTGAGGTGAACCTGTCTTCACAGGTTCCTGATGCGTCTGCTGCTGCGGTGAACCTGTCTTCACAGGTTCCTGATGCGCCTGCTGCTGCGGTGAACCTGTCTTCACAGATTCCTGATGCGTCTGCTGCTAAGGAGAATCTGACCTCGCCAGAGCCGTCGACGTCGGCGACGGATAAAGTTGGTGCGGCAGGGATACAGGCAACAATGCCGTTTTATCGCGGAGTTCATCGCTCAGTCACCACCGACAGCCGGGAGCATGCGCTGCTGCTGTTCTGCCCGCTGGTGGAGCAGAGCACCGAGTGCCTGGCGGCCTGGCAACTGCTGGCCGCCTGCTATGCGCAGCCGTTCTTCCAGCAACTGCGGGTGGAACAGAACATCGGCTATGCGGTCAGCTGCCGCTTTTATCAGGCGGCGGGGCGTTGCGGCGTGCTGTTTATTCTGCAGTCGCCGCGGGTGTTGGTCGATGAGCTGGCGGGGCGGATTGAGGCTTTCCTGCAGGGTATGACGCCACAGCTGGCGGCCCTGACGCCACAGAGCCTTGCCGCGCGCAGCGCCAGCCTGCTGGGCGAACTTGCAGAGCAACCGGCGGGTGCCATGGCGCAGTCGCTGAAGCACTGGCTGCAGCAGCGCTACGGCCAGGATGACCTGTCAGCGGCGCATTTCAGTCGGATCACGCCGCCGCAGCTGCTGGCCTGGCACCGGCAGTTGATCGCCGAACGGGCTGGCTGGTGGTGGGTGAATAACGCCACGCAGGACCGGTTCGTCGCAGGTGAATCCTGAACGATGGGTAGCGCGCAGTCACCAGCGGGCGATCGGCGGTTCACCCGCTTTACCGGTAGCGCAGTCACCAGCGGACGGTCAGCGGTTAACCAGCTTAGCCGGTAGCGCAATCACCAGCAGGCAGCTGAGCAGCAGGCAGGCGGCGAAGAACCACAGCGCGCCGCTGCTGCTGCCGGTCAGATCCAGCGCCAGCCCCATAATTGAGTTACTCACCAGCCCGGCAATATTCGCCAGCGAACAGGCCAGCGCAAAACCGGCCGCCGCCGCAGTGCCCTGCAGGAAGGTGGCGGGCAGGCTGAAAAACACCGGTACCGCACCGATCACCATCGCCTGAGCAACGGCGAACAGCAGTACCGTCACCGCCACACTGCCGCTGAAGAAGGTACTGGCCGCCAGCGCCGTCGCCGCAACGATAAACGGCACGATAATATGCCAGCGCCGCTCGCGCAGCCGGTCAGAGCTGTAACCGATCAGCAGCATGGCCAACACCGCTGCCAGGCCGGGAATAGCGGTCAGCCAGCCGATCAGGCCGATATCGCTGACGCCGGCGTTTTTAATCAGCGTGGGTAACCAGAAACCAATCGCATAGGCGCTGAGCAGAATGGAAAAGTCGATGCCGCCCAGCATCAGCACGCGGATATTTAGCAGGCCATCGCGCAGGCGTGATTTACTGCCGGTCGCCTGCTGCTGGTCGGCGGCAAGTTCCTGGGTAATCTGCCGTTTCTCCTCACCGTTCAGCCACTTTGCCTGCATCACGCCATCGGGCAGCAGCCACAGCGTCATCACGCCCAGCACCACGCTCGGCAGGCCCTCCAGCAGAAACATCCACTGCCAGCCGCGCAGGCCGTGCAGCCGATCGAAGTGGGTCATGATCCAGCCGGACAGCGGCCCGCCGATCAGGCTCGACAGCGGCAGGCCAAGCATAAACAGCGCGATAATCCGCCCGCGCCGCCACGACGGATACCAGCGGGTCAGGTAGAACAGCACACCCGGCAGGAAACCGGCTTCCGCCACGCCAAGTAAAAAACGCACCCAGTAGAACTGCGTCGGCGTCTGCACCAGCAGCGTCGCCGCCGAGAGCAGGCCCCAGCTGATCATAATGCGGGCGATCCACACACGGGCACCGACCCGCTGCAGGATCAGATTGCTCGGCACTTCAAACAGGATATAGCCGACAAAAAACAGCCCGGCTCCGAGGCCAAACGCGGCGTCGCTGAGCTGCAGATCGCTGGACATCTGCAGCCGCGCCAGCCCGACGTTGATGCGGTCAAGGTAGGCCGCCAGATAGCACAGGCATAAAAACGGGATCAGTCGCCAGGTGATCCTGCGGTAGAGAGCTGCCATATCCGCTGTTGCAGTAGCGGGCTGCGCGTGCGCGTCGGTCATCGTCTTCTCCGGGTGAGGCGTGTTCAGTGTTGTTATTGTTGGCCGGGATAATACGCGAAAAAATGGACAGATGTTGAGTGTGAATTGGGCTGAAAAGGCAGGTTAAAAACAAGGTTATTAAGTAAATTTCAATAATTACATGTAGTTGCATGGTTAAAAATGTTTGCAGTATTTGTTTTATATATTAAACATGTGCCGGGTTGCCGGGTTGCCGGGTTGCCGGGTTGCCGGGATGTCAGAGCTTATCTCCCTCAGGAGGGAGGGCTAAAATCGGTAGCAACAACAACCAGTAATGTCTTTTGTGAAAACAGGAAATTTCTTATCATCAATCGTTCACCTTAAAAGATTACGTAAATAATGACTCTTTATTTCATGAGTAAATATCCTCATGTCCTGAGTAGGTAATTTAACTATGCAGGCGGCAGGTTTTTTAAATTTCAAAAACCTCCATTTTCACCAGGTGAAGTTATAACGAAGATCAGTTGGTTTGTTTTATAATAACATCCTGTATTTATGTTGAAATTATCATTTCTCTTTCATTTTTTTACGATGCAGATTATAAAATTGAAAGATAAAATAGCCAGGAGGTTTTATTTTATTCACACTGGAAGGTTTACGCGTGGACTCTCTGGCGGGTGCTCTGGATCTTTCTGTCCTGAGCATGTTGCAGGTCAGAAATGTGAAAGCCCCGAATTAATTTTCATTAACCCGGGGCTAACCTGCTAGCCTCAACAACTACAGGTTAGTTCTCTGCTGGCCGAAAGGCAAGGAGTAAGAACGATGAAACCGCATGAAACGGATACTATCAGTCTGGTCGCGATCTGCGTGATGATTATTATCATCACCATGATTGCAAAAAATGCCCGCTGCGGCGTGTCATTCAGTCAGAACAGTATCCGGGTTGTTGCCGAAATGGCTTACGAATCCATTCGGTAAAACAACCTGTCGGCGGGGCTTCGGCTCCGCCTGTCAGTTGCTGAAGCTGCGATCTGTGAGCACCCTTTTCAGTTTATTCTGTTTAAATCCATGTCCGTCAGGGCAGGGCTAATTAATAAAATCGCTAAGCTGGCGGGTTTTACTACGTCATCTTCTGCCAGCTCGTTCAGTTATGCGCTATTAACGGAAGTCAGGCGGGTCTCTTTAAAGGCACCTGCAGCGTGGCTTTAATCCGCTCCAGCACTACCGTGGTTCTGAACCATTTGACGTTGCTGTTATCGTGGAACAGCCGCTGCGTCAGCTGCTGAAATTCGGTCATGGTGGCCACCGTGATCACCAGCATAAAGTCCGCATCGCCGGTGACGTAATAGCACTGCTGCACCTCCGGGATGGCAAACTGCTGCTTCAGCGCTGCCAGATCGTCTGCATGGGTGCGATCGACGTGCACTTCAACGATCAGCATGATCGCCTGGCCGACCTTATCCGGATCCAGCACCGCCGTGCTGGCCAGAATAAATCCCGCCTTCTTCAGCCGCTGAATGCGCCGCTGCACCGATGCCGTAGAGAGATGCACTTTTTCTGCCAGCTCGCGCAGCGGCAGGCTGTTGTCCTGTTGCAGCAGCGCCAGCAGGGCCAGGTCGAAGCTATCCGGGGCCGGGTTTTTATTCATTGCGGGAAAATTTCTCATTTTGAGTACGTATTTTGCGCCCAATTATCGGCCTGAATGCAATAAATTGCCATGCCCGTAGCATGCGGGTAAGCGGCCTGGTCGTGGCCAGGCTGAACAACAGGACACGGACAGGAGTAACGGCATTATGGCGCAGACCGGTGGGTTAAACAGTTCAGGCGGCGTGCTGCTGAACGTGATGGGGTCGGCGCTGTTCGCGCTGCTGTATGCCTGGACGCACCTGCTCGCCCCGCTAAACGGCGACGCCATCTACGGCTGGCGGATGCTGCTGACCGTGCCGTGCATGGCGCTGTTTGTGCTGGCCAGCGGGCGCTGGCACGAGGTGCGGCTGATTACCCGCCTTGCGTGCCGTTCCCTGCGCTATCTGGCGCAACGCCTGCTCTCGGCGCTGCTGCTCGGTGCCCAGCTGTGGCTGTTTATGTGGGCTCCAATCAACGGTTACGGCCTTGACGTTTCGCTCGGCTATTTTCTGCTGCCGATCAGCATGGTGATCATCGGCCGTCTGGCCTTTAAAGACCGCATCAGCCGTCTTCAGCTGCTGGCCTGCGTGCTGGCGGTGATCGGCATTGCCTGCCAGCTGGCGGTGGCGCGTACGCTCTCATGGCCAGCGCTGGTGGTCTGTCTTGGCTATCCCGGGTATTTCTGGCTGCGGCGCGTTACCGATACCAACACGCTGGGGGCGACCTGGATCGATATGGCTTTCAGCCTGCCGGTCAGCCTGCTGTTTGTGCTGCACAGCGCGGCGTCCACCGAGTGGACGGCCGCTCTGCCGTGGTTGATTGCCGGTCTGGGGACGATCAGCGCCGCGGCGCTGGTGTTGCAGGCGCTGTCGGCACCGCGTCTCAACCTGTCGCTTTTTGGCCTGCTGATCTACGTGGAACCGGTGCTGCTGGTGGTCGTGTCGCTGCTGCTTGGGGAGAGCATTCCCGCAGCCCAGTGGCCAACCTATATCGCTATCTGGCTGGCGGTACTGGCGCTGGTGGCGGAAGGCGCGGTGACCCTAAAGCGGAAATCCGCCTTCCAAAGATAACTGTCGGGCTGGGCGAGGCACCAGGTGCCCGCCAGCCCGCCGTCATAAGCTGGCGGAATGTATCCTGTGCGGTTCTGGAAGGAGGTGATCAAAAGGATGACTGGCCCAAGCGTGAAGAAAAAGTCAGGCTCTTTAGCACAAGGTATTTCGATGGGCGTATACCAGCGCAATTATCTTTTGCTTTTACTGCACTATGCGCATTTTTATTCCTGCTTACGCGCGCTTTTTGTCAACAATCGCAACCCGATTCTAAGAGGATCCTCTTATAATAGCGGGCCTTAACGGAGGCCCCGATGTCGATTTCAGAGTCCTGTAGTAGCCGAACGGCCGGATTATCCGCCGAAATCTCTCGCGGCGCGATCGCCGCCCTGCCGGTAATGCTCGGCGTGCTGCCTTTTGGTCTGCTGCTCGGTGCGCAGGCGGCGCAGAAAGGCCTTTCCGTGGCCAGCCTCGGGCTGATGACCGGCCTGAACTTTGCCGGCGGCTCGGAGTTTGCGGCGCTGGCGCTGTGGACTTCGCCGCCGCAGGTGCTGACCATCGTGCTGGTCAGCCTGCTGGTTAACAGCCGCCATCTGGTGATGGGGGCGTCGCTGGCGCCGTACCTCAGCCATCTGCCCGCCCGTAAAGTTCTGCCCGCGCTGTTCTTTATGTGTGATGAGAGCTGGGCGATCAGCATGGCCGACAGCGCGCGCCGCAGAGCCGCCGGTATTGGGCCGGCCTTCAGCGGCGGCTTTTACGCCGGGCTGGCGGGGGCGCTGTGGCTGGTGTGGATCACCTCCACCACCGCGGGTGTGATCGTCGGCCCGGCGCTGGGGGATATCAGCCGCTGGGGCTTTGATATGGCCTTCCCGGCGGTGTTCTTTGTGCTGCTGCGCGGAATGTGGAAGGGGATGCGGGCGGCGCTGCCGTGGCTGGTCAGCCTGGTGGCGGCAGCCACCACCTACCACTACGTGCCCGGCGCGGCCTATGTGCCGGTGGGGGCAATCAGTGGGCTGGCCGCGATTCTGCTGTTCGGGAAGAAGTCATGATTTCGCTGACCACCCTGACCATTGTGCTGATGGCGCTTACCACCTATCTGACCCGCGTCGCCGGCTATCTGCTGCTGCGGCGGCGCACGCTGGGGCCGCGCACCCGCGCGGTGATGGATGCCGCGCCCGGCTGCGTGCTGATTACCGTTATCGCGCCGCACTTTGTCACCACTAACCCGGCCGACCTGCTGGCGCTGGCCGTGTCACTGCTGGCCGCGATGCGCTTCTCGCTGCTGCCGGTGGTGGCGATCAGCGTGGCCGCCACCGCCGTGCTGCGCGCGCTGCTGTAAGCCGCTTCGCGCCGTGCTGCGCGCGCTGCTGTAAGCCGCTTCGCGCCGTACTGCCTGCGCTGTAGTCGCTCACTTCACCGCCGTACGGTGTGCGCTGATGTAAGCCGCTTCGCTACCGTACTGCCGGGCTGCCAGCCCACTGCGGATTTGCAGCCGTTGACCCGTTCTGCGATGGCCGGTGACGGACCGCCGGGCGCGGCTTAACGCAGCGGGATCTCGGTGGTCTGCTTGATGGTCTGCATCGGCAGGTCGGTCTTTACGCTCTGCACGCCGCGAATGCGGGTCAGATACTCGGTCTGGAAGCGGCGATAGGCGGCCAGATCGGCGGTCATCACCCGCAGGATAAAATCACAGTCGCCGACCATCAGATGGCACTCCACCACCTCCGGCATCGCCCGCACTTCGCGCGAGAAGTGATCCACCGTATCGGCATCCTGGCTGGTCAGCCAGATGCGCACAAACACCGTCATCTCCATCCCCACCGCCTTCGGGTTGAGGATCGCCGCGTAGCGCTCGATGGCGCCCGCCTCCTCCAGCGCCTTCACCCGCCGCAGGCAGGGGGAGGGGGAGAGGCCGACTTTCTCGGCCAGCGCATTATTGGCGATGCGGCCATCCTTTTGCAGTTCGGCCAGAATCGCCCGATCGGTTTTATCCAGTTTTAACATCGTTTATGCCAGGATTTTCATGAAGGGCGATATCATAACCTGAAGCGCGGTGCCGATGGATGAGTAAATCGATCGCGCCGCGCGGTAAAACACTTCATTTATGCTGAAGCGGCCTGCCGCTAATCACCGCAAATTCGCCTGCCGGAGATCGCCGATCGGCAAACTGACGCGATCGGTTGGCTGATTAACCATCGATAGCGACTTCGTTTAATAAAGTCGTAACATTATCATTTATCGTTACTTTTTCTCCCTCTCACTATTAAGTTCAGCGCCTGACTGCCGATAACTTCAGCAATTTTCCTCATTTTACGGATGATCCCTGCCATGTCGCTATTGAGTAATTTGTCTGTTTCCAGAAAGTTGCTGGTGGGGTTCGGCACCCTGCTGGCGTTTATCGTGCTGCTGTTTGCCGTTAACCAGTACAGCTACTCGACCATTAAAGGATCGATGGCGCGCACGGCGACGGTCAACGATCTCTACGACAGCAACCTGGCCATCGCCGGGGTGAATAAAAACTACGTCACCAGCCGCGATCCGCAGGCGATGAACGCCTATCGCGAACTGCAGGGCAGGATCGCCGCGATGATCGACAGCGTGGTGCCGGAAGATCTGCAGGGCGACCGCCAGGTGTGGGAGAAATTCGTCAGCCAGCAGCAGCACTACTTCAAAACGCACGCGGAGACGCTGGAAAAAACCGCCGGTGCCGGTGCGCTGGAACAGCTGGACGCGCAGCAAAAGCTGCTGCTGGACGACCTCAACGTGGTGCTGGCCGGCGAGATGGACCGCCTGGCCGCTGGGCTTGACCGCAACAACCTGATCTTCTCGCTGGTGGCGCTGCTGGCGGCGATCGCCGGCATGCTGGTGATGCGGGCGATCTCGCGCAGCATTACGCGGCCGCTGGCCGAGGCGCTGGCGGGAATTGAAGCGAGCGGGCGCGGCGATATGACCACCGCGTTTAAGGAGCGCTATCACCGGGATGACGTTGGCGCGCTGCTGACCGGCCTGAAAAGTACCGCGATTAACGTCAGCCAGATGCTGGGCCAGATCCGCAGCGGCGCCGGTTCGGTGGCCAGTGCCGCCTCACAGATCGCGGCGGGCAATCAGGACCTCTCCTCACGCACCGAAGAGCAGGCCAGCGCGCTGGAGCAGACCGCCTCGGCGCTGGGGCAGCTGACCGCCACGGTGGAAAACACCGCCGACAACGCCCGCCAGGTGCAGCGGCTGGTGGCGGAAGGGGGCGGCATTATGCAGCGCAACACCGCCATGATGCAGAAAACCACCGAACAGGTGCAGGGCATCCACCAGTCTGCACAGAAAATGTCGGAGATTATCAACGTCATTGAGGCAATCGCTTTCCAGACCAATATCCTCGCCCTTAACGCGGCGGTGGAAGCCGCCCGCGCCGGCGAGCAGGGCAAAGGCTTTGCGGTCGTCGCCGGTGAGGTGCGCAGCCTGGCGCAGAAGAGCGCCACCGCCGCGAAAGATATCAAAGCGCTGATCGACGCCTCGGTAACCCAGGCCGGAACCGGGCGGCAGCTGATTGAACAGACCGGTGCGGTGATCCGCGAGATGGTCGGCAACGCCGGCGACGTGGAACGGCTGATCAACGACATCGCCCGCGCCGCCCACGAACAGAGCGACGGCATCCGCCAGATTAACCAGGCTATCGGCCAGATCGACACCACCACCCAGCAGAACGCCGCGCTGGTGGAAGAGTCCGCCAGCGCCGCCCACGCCATGTCGGCACAGGCCGCGGTAATGGCGGAGCTGGTGGGCGAATTTAAGCTGCGCGAGAGAAGCGGTGACGCGGATGCGGGCCGATCGGCCGGGCCCGGCGCAGGGCGTAAGCCTGAGCTGAAAAGACCGCAGCCGGCGCTGATTGCGGCGAAGACCGGGGGCGGGGATGAGAACTGGAGTTCGTTCTGATTCATTACGCTAAAAGACTAATCAAGGCCCCTGTGGGGCCTTTTTTCATTTGCCTGCACACAGGAAGAGGCTGAACATGAATAACCAGCAGGTGCACGACTCTCTGCAGGCCCAGATGAGGGAGCTGGCGGCTAAACGTTAAGAGAGAGTTTGCGAACCTTTATCATCAATGAAGCGAAAATTTTTGCTGTAACCGCTCTTCAATGTCTAAAATAGAACCAATATTCAATTTTTGAGCGTAGTTTATGGCAATCACCCGCCCCCCCTCACCTCCATTGAGCTCAGACATCAGCATGGCGACGCTGACGCATTACAACCGCTATAACCGGCTGGTTGATGATAAAGGCCGCTATCTGCCGTTTGATGATTTTCAGTATCGCCTTGCGCCCGGCGACGATCCCGCGATGGCCTGGCACTTTACGCGTATGGCCCGCGACGCGGCCATCCAGCGCATTGCCTACCGCAACGAGCGGGGACAGCAGGCCGGGTTTAACCTGACGCAGGGCATCCTTGCCGCGCTGGAGCAGGTCGACAGATACACCACCCGACCCGCGCTGGAGGATATTCGCCGCCGCCTGAGCGCCAGCGGCGCAGAGCTGGCCCCGCTGCGGTTCAGTGAGGCCATCACCAGCTCGCAGCTGGAAGGCGCGAATACCACCACGCTGGTGGCGCGGGAGATGCTCTCCAGCGGACGGCGCGCGCGCACGAAAGGCGAGCAGATGATCGCCGGTAACGCCCGGCTGATGAGTGAGATTGCGGAACATCTGCAGCAACCGCTGACCGTGGATCTGATCCGCCACTTTCACGCGGTGGGGATGAGCGGCATTAATGACAAAACCTACACGCCGGGGCTGTTCCGCGAAACTGACGACGTGGTGATTGCCGGCCGGGACGGCGAGATTATTTATCGCCCACCGGCGGCAGACACCATTCTGAGCCGGCTGGAGGCCGTCTGCGCCTGGGCTAACGAATCGACCGACTACGTTCACCCGATGATCCGCGCCAGCATCCTGCACTTTATGATCGCCCATGAGCACCCGTTCCGCGACGGCAACGGCCGCACCAGCCGCGCGCTGTTCTACTGGTTTATGCTCAGGTCGGGTTACGAGGCCTTTCGCTACCTGTCGATCAGCAGCCTGCTGCACAACGCGCCGGTGCGATATGCACACAGCTACCAGTACACCGAAACGGACGGGATGGACCTGACCTACTTCCTTGATTATCAGGCCAGTATTATCACCCGGGCGGTTAACGGACTGCTGGAACATATCGACTCGCTGGTTAATCGCCGCGCCGCGCTGGATCGCCGCCTGTTCGAATCCGGCGCGCTCAGCCGTCTGACGCCGCGCCAGGTGACACTGGTCAACGTGCTGTCAGCCACGCCCGGCAAAACCTTTACCGGCGCGGAAGTCGCCGAGGCGCTGGGCATCTCCCCACAAACCGCGCGGCGCGATCTGCGGGTGCTGGTGGGGGAGGGGCTGGTGGTGGCGGTTAGCGCGAATGAGCAGCTGGTGACTTACAGGGCTTTGTAAAAGAAGGTGGTGCCATCCAGCGCACCTGCCGAGCTGCGTGCAAAGCCGGGGATATGGCCTGCCTGATAGCCCAGTTTGCGATACAGCGTTGACGCCGTATCCCCCGTGCGGGTATCCAGTACCAGCAGGGTGCGCTGATTAGCCTGCACCTGCCTTTCCAGTTCGGCCATCAGCTGCTGTGCCACGCCACGCTGACGAAATGCCGTATGCACCATCAGTTTTTCCACCTCGGCACGGTGGCTGCCGTTTTTCTTTCCGCAGTAGCTAATCTGCACCGCACCGGCGATACGGCCTGCATCACGCGCAACCAGCAGGGTGCGGCCACCTTCAGCCAGATCGGCGGCAACCCCATGCCAGTAGCGTTGTGCTTCCCCGGTTTCCAGCGGGGCGAGAAAGCCAACAGAGGCGCCGCTTTCCACGCAGTCGGTTAACAGGGATACCAGTTCGTTTAACTCGTTATGGCTGGCCGAGAGAGTGTTTAGTTGCTCGATTTGCATTTTCTCTTCCTTGAGGGGGAATTTGTTGGGATTGTGCGGAGTTCGCTGGTGAGGGATGACTGGTCGCTCGTTTCGAACCGCATGCAGTGGGATTAAGATTCGTTTTGCAGCAAAACTACGCTCATATTCCGAAATTTGGGCATACTTTTTTTGTATGACTTATTCATCCAGAGGCAAAGAGATACGCTGGAGGAGCGCTTTTCTGCCAGATTAGCGGGCAAGTCCAACGGCTTTCGCCAGTGCCAAGTTTTGTTTGAGTTGATGCTCTATTTTTTGCACGGAAGCACCCGTCTCAATTGCGGTTGAACTGGCAACGGCACGGCAGATTTGGGATTGGGTGATCTGACTCTTTGTGGTTTTTTTTGCCATGTTGCAAGCCTCGTTGGTTTAGTGCTGATTCTGGATCGGTGAGGTACGGTGCACAAGGCTTAATAGTTATGTAAACATCCTTGTTCACATTATCTGTTTACTAAGAAGATCATGAAAGCTAACTAATTCGATAAGATCCATCTTCCATCTTAGTTCCGTCCGTCTCAGCATCCCTTTCAAACATCATTTGAATACTCGTCTCCAAAACTTCTCCGCCAGGTTCAGATTGATCTTCTCTTAAAGCAGCCTGCAACTGTGAGATATCACCTGCACTGTCACCCATTGGCCAGAGCGCCGCGCGTGCCAGGTTTCTTTTGCGTGACATAAGTCCCTGGAGTAAGCAGTCGAAAGAGTGCTCCTGATAACCAGCGTGTATGGCCATCGGCATATGGATCTGAACCTGATGCCGTTGGCCGATGCGGTGCACGCGGTCATTACACTGTTCTTCTACTGCCGGGTTCCACCAGCGGGACAAGTGAATAACATGAGTAGCAGCCGTTAACGTTAAGCCTGTTCCCGCGGCTTTTGGACCAAGCACTAACAGATCGAAACCACGATCGTGTTCCAGATGACCCTGGAATCGTTTTACAATTTCATGTCGTTTCTTAATTGGCGTATCACCATTAATATGGTCAATACTTTCAAGGCCAAATTCCTGGCGGGCCAGCTCCATAAAACGGAATTGCATTTTTCGGTGTTCAATGAAAACCAGCACGCGTTCACCTTTCTCCTTGATACGATGCAGGATTTCAAAACAGGCGTTGAGTCGTGCTGACGCATCAATAAAGCTCTGATTGTCGCCACGCATTTCCATCGCAGGATGAACGGAAACACCGCGTATGTGCTGCAGCATTTTCAGTGCGGCACCTGCACCACCCTGTGAGAGTTTTAGCCTGGCTGTTTCGTAAGCAATTGCTTGCCCCTCAGGCATCAGGCGTGGATGAAGGAATCGTGTTTTTGCTGGCAGCTCTTTCGCAACATCTTCTTTTAAGCGACGGAACGCTAAAGGCGGTAGCTGATTGCGAGATTCAAAGACCTGCTGATACAGTTGCAGCATATTCTGCTTATCAGGTGCGCTATAAATGGTATGGAATTCACGCTGTGTCTTCAGGGAACCAGGAGCCAGCTGATCCATAACCGCCCACAGATCCATCGTCGTATTCTCGATGGGTGTACCTGTCAGACCAATTCGGTAGCCAGCATTTATGGCACGAGCTGCACGGGCACGTAGTGAGTCAGGGTTTTTGATCGCCTGAATCTCATCAAAAACCACGGCCGAAAAGTGAATTCTTGCCAGGGAGTGCTGATAATTCGTCAGGGTGGTGTAGGTCGTTAATATCCAAAAACGATGACCTTTACCCTCACTGATTGATTCATTTAGCTGTCGAAAATTAAGAAGTGTATTGCCATCTTTTGTTTCGATACCCTTCGCATTGAAGTCCTTAAACTGACTCAATGATGAACCATATAATTTAAGTAAACAGCCGAGCCCTTCGCCATCAACGTGCTGTTTCACCTCAGCGCTCCAGTTTTCCAGCAGAGAAGTCGGGGCCACAATCAATACTGGGCCACGATCTTTATTGCTGGCTGTGCTGAGGTTATTGTTCTCTTTTAACCAGCGCAAAAAAGCAATGGTTTGCAGCGTCTTACCCAATCCTTGCTCATCTGCATTCAAAATGCCGGGCATGCCGGATTTCCACGACGAAAGTTGCAGGTTAAAGCTTTCCAGCTGATGTGGTCGTAACGCAGTTTTCACGCCAGCTGGCAGTTGATCACCAATAAACACTGGGCGTTCTTTACGGTTGGGCTGCCAGGATAATTCTTCGAAGTTGTCTTTAGTATCCAAAATAACCGTAGCGGGAGGAAGGTCATCTACTGCTGGATCATCTTCGTAACTGCTTTTTTCCGTAATGTCTTCCATCTCTTTAAGAGCAGCCAGGCGCTTTTCAAGTGCGCGTAACGTATCTTCTGAAGCATGAAGTGGATAAGAAGCAACCTCCACTTCACCCTGCAAGGCGTCTATAGCATCGCGAATCTGTTCGCAGACGCCCGCCAGCTCCTGGCTATCCATCGCATCTATAATTTTGGCGAGGGCATCAGGGATGACCTCCGGCAACCATACCGTTTCTGTGGTCATGGATGCGGAAACAGCTCCTTTGCGGTAATGCAAAATGCCTTTAACGCGCTCAGAATACTCAATGGTTTCGATAAATGCCGGACCTGCTGCGGCTTCAATCGCTTCCTCTTCTTCAGCATCATCGAGCCCTTCCAGCTTGCCTGATTGCCTCAGATACTTCTCGACAGCATCGGTGATCGCAGGTCGCGGGTTTTCGATAAATGCACGTCGCTCTTCAGGTGAAGACTTTTGCTTCTGCACCATGACATCAAGAATGGGGCGAACGCTTCGATCAATGACCAGATAGTTGCCCTCGCCAACGCGATAAGCGGAAAGTGCCCCTTGAGTTCTGACACGCTGCTGGAAACGACGTAAGGTTTGATGATTCAGTTCTCCCGCCGTTTCGCTAACCGCTTCTCCGTTATTTTCCAGTTCCTCTACGCTCCTGGCAGAGAAAGGGACGATCTCGAAATCGTCTGTGCCATTTTGGCTGGTGGAAATGGAAAAACGATCGGCAATACGGACTTCTAAACCCTGCATAAAGTCGGTCATTGAAACGCGAACGGCATCGATCTCACTGCCCATCTGGACGCCGGGATCGAGGGCCTGACGGAAGCGCGCCAGCGATTCCCAGTCGGACGCCTCTCCGCCGCCTTGTGTAAAGTTTTCAGCAACGTCAACGGCCTCCATCATCCACAATGGCAGCCGGCGGTAACCCTGGGATGTGGATAAAATTGATCCGGTTCGGCGTGGTAACTGGCGGACTCCGTTACGTAGCCACTCATGCTGGAGACGGAACGTCTCGCTGCCAATTGAACCCTCAATATCCGTTTTCAACGTCAAATCGACGAGAGGAGGCAGGCCAAGTGTCTGAGCCGTTTCTGAATCTAGCCGCCCTGCCAGTGAATGGCTCATGACAATAGCATCACCACTGATGTGCAGGGATTCTGAAAATTCTTCTGCCAGCGCTTTTAAATCGGCAACGGCGAAAGCTAAGGCGCGATCGTCATGGGTCAGTCCAGAGATTGTCGCAGATTGCTGTTTCTTTAACAGGCGACTAATGAAGCTCTGTTTTTCCACGGCAATACTGAGGGTAATTGCTTCTGCATTATGATCGAAGGTGAATGTCATGAAAGATGCCCAATTTGATTACGTACTTTGTCAGTCCAGCTCTGGCCGAGATGTGCAATGCGTGTTACGTCAGGAATGGTTTTAATTAAATTTGCATCGTATTTTTCCTGAAACAGGGCAGGTGCTTTTTTATCTTCACTTCTAAAAATATGGACTTTGTAAGTATGGGAACCTTCGACAACAATACATTTACCAATCTGCAGAATGAGCAATGAGGTATTATCCCGATAGCCTCCGGCAGTTTGACTGCCAAAATTCAGCGTTGAAGAATCTTTCATGGAACTTTTCATTTCTTTCGCTTTTCGAGATGCCATGTCACTAAATGCAACCCAGGCTGCCGTGATTTTGCCTTCGTTATAAAGCCCCAACCAAAATTTACGCCGTGGTTCCCACATATGGCTGTCTTCGACTTTCGATACGACATCGAGGAAGAACATAATATTCTCACGCGTCAGCCAATTGATGATTAGATTCCTGCAGAGCTCATCGACACTGCCCCATGCACCACCGCGACTCAGGCGCGGATCCCCGTAAAAATTCACAAGCGTTTCGGTCAGATAGCGCGACAATTCTTCATCAGGCTGTTTATGCACCCAGTGTGATAATAATGCGTTGATGGCTTCAGCTGCACCATTCATCAACGCGTTACTTCTTCCATCGGGTTTCAACCAGTCAAAAAGTTTCTCAATGGCGGATCTTTCCTGCAACTCTGGAGCGATCAACGCGATATACGCAATGTGAGCATATGACATCAACCCCGGATCGTGCGGCCGTGTAATGCCAAACTGCTTAAGCTCCTTCCAGGGGGAAGCCATGTTTACCATCTTTCCTGCCAGCGCCTGATGCGCCTGCTCAGCATCAAAGAATTCTGGTAACTGGCCAAGAACCTGTTTCCATTTATCGCTCATATGCACACTGGCAATATCCAGGCCGTTTTTTATTTTTTTTGTGTGTGCTGAACCCGGTTCGTAACTGCGGATAT
Organism: Erwinia sp. B116; assembly: GCF_002865965.1. Taxonomy (NCBI): domain Bacteria; kingdom Pseudomonadati; phylum Pseudomonadota; class Gammaproteobacteria; order Enterobacterales; family Erwiniaceae; genus Erwinia; species Erwinia sp. B116. The sequence goes on along the minus strand of NZ_JRZZ01000004.1, from coordinate 197,188 downwards.
AGGCCGATATCATTGCAGAAATGAAGGATGGTGAATCCGTCACTATCGTTTCCCGCAGATAGAACGCCTGTAGTGCAGAAAAGTCATCCCGATCTCTGAACTCTTTATCGAAAACAATCGGTGCGCCTGAGCAGATCAATGACATCTTTACATCATCCCACAGCCAGTTCTCTACATAGCTAAGCAGCTTGCGTAGCACCTTTTCACGATCGCGTTCGGCAACCTCTCTCACCACATCGGGCCAGCGCTCGTGAATAGCATGAACTTTCGCTGACAGGCCTTTTGAGACGGGCAAAGCAGGCTGGAAAAGGGATGCTGGCTTTAGAAAGACATCGCTCAGTTTCATGGCGCACTCTTCTTTAAGGGGTCTATCAGGCGTTTGCGTATCTCTTCAATCTCAGCGGCATTAGCAGGTGTATGCATAATGATGCGAAGATCGATGCGACGATTCATCGCCATATTCTGCGGTGTGTCATTGGGCTGAACCGGTCGCATTTTTCCGTAGCCTGCCACAGAGAGCACCGGCTGCCTGCGCATATTAAAATGCGCGACCAGATTGGGTGCAGCAGAGAGCATGGTGGTGAAGGTGGTGATAGCACGGTTAGTCGAAAGATTCAGGTTGTAAACGTCTTCTCCCTTTGAGTCCGTATGCCCCTCTATCTGAACGGCTTCGATGATGGCAAATGAAGGGTTACAGCCTGGATTCCATCCTCCGTTCTGGCTGAAGGTGTAGCAGGGCAGGAGTGAGTTAAGCGTTTTCGCCAGCGCTTCAACAATATTTCGTTTGTCATCACTCAGCGTAAAGCTGTTACTGGTGAACAACCCCTCACCCTGGAAACGCAGTGTCCCTTCTTCCGGAACAACGTCGACCGGCAATTCAGGAAATGACCGCTTAAGGTTATTGCGCAGTTGGTACAGCAAATTGAGACGGGCAGCGGCCGCCTGTGACATATACTGCTCCAGAGGGTCGACCTGCTTCAATAATGCAACCTCGGCGCGCAGGTCTTCGATGGTTTTATCACGTGTCTGCACGGCCTGAACATATTCATCACGCGGTACGGTGTTTTTATCGTTGTAGCGGCTGGCAAAGAAAGCGAGCAGGATCATAACGATAAAAAGAAAACTTACCGTCATGTCCGTCATTGAGACAAAGACGGACTCTTCTTCCTCGTCATTTGAACGCTTGCGGCTGGCGCTGGCCCTCATGACATCCGTTCCTGTTTAGGCGCGAAGTTTTCAGCCTGATCGACAATACTCTGCATCGTGTCCAGAGCTGGCATTAGCTCAGCCTGCATGGTCTTCACATGATCAAAGAGCGTTTCTACCGATGTTGCGACCTGCTGTTGATAGTTATCGAACGCTTTACCCAGTTTCTCATCAATACTATCCAACCGTTCTCCCTGGCCGCCTAGCGCCGAAATCAAAGATTGCAGATTTTTCAGCGTAGATTCAATCGCACGATGCTGCCCACCCAGCGTTTCCTGTGCCGCTGATAGCGTCATCGCGGATTGCTCAGCGTTGGTTTTGGCTGCGCTGGCAATAGCGGAAAGGCTATTTTCACTGCTCTCGCGCAGTTGACGCGTGCTGACCTCAATCCGTTCAACCATCGCTCGTACTGGATTAGTTGCATCGGTTAATGACTGGGCCGAGATACGGAAACTGCCGGATGCATTTTCTGAGGCGACAGCCCCTTCTTTTATTCCGTCAGAAGCACGACGTAAGGCCGTGCTGGTTTCTGTCAGCATCTCTGTTACGCCTTCAAGCTTTTCCGCAATGGTTGAAAGCGGTGAGAGCAATTCGCTGCTCGCTTTCTGTGTCATCAGGTCTGTCGCTTTGCTGATTTCCCCAGCCGTGTGACTAAAAGCACCCAACACCTGAGTTGCTGCCATGTCAATTGCCCCGCTGGCCTGAGACGCCGATTCTGACATACGCGCGTGCGCCGCTTCTGCACCCTGTTTTGCTGCAGTTTCCAGCTCGGTGCGAATACCCAGTGCAGCAGCCTTCATATCCGCAGCGGCTTCACCCATAGCACGTGCGCCATCACCGGTATTATCCCGGATGCCTTGCAGGGTGGTGTTCATGGTTGCCAGCAGGTTTTCGGCACCCTGATTAAACGCTGTGGTTGCCGTTTCTGTTGTTTGCTGCATACCTTCACGCAAAGTTTCAACCGCCTGACCCAGGCGCCCAATCGCGCTCTCCATCTCGTTACCCATTTTTCCGGAGCTTTGATCCATACGCTCCGCCAGCAGTTTAATCTGATCCCCTGCCAGGGAAATACGTTCGCTGGCTTGAGCCAGGGCCCGGCCGACATCTTCAGAGAAGCGCGAGGAGAGGTTTTGCACCATTTCTCCAACGCCATCATTGCCCATCCGGCTCACCTGCTGGATGACGGGAGTAATCGCTGCGCTGATTGATTCAGATATCGCTCTGGGCAGATCTTCGCGAAGTGGGCGTCCAATCTCCGCCACCATTTCCAGGCCAAGCTTGCGAAAATGCTCGCGGCTTTCAATTGTCGCCTTAAGCTGGCGAATCGAGAGATCTTCCAGGCTGATAAAGGTCAGACGTTTTTCAATCAGACTGTTAAGGCTGTGTACGGCGTTTTCCAGCTGCGTCGTTCCCCGACGCAGCCCTATAGTAAAGACGATTGAACAGCACAGACCTGTCAGCGACATGATGAATTTAGCGGAAGCTATAGTCAGCAGCCCTTCCAGCGCTGAACTGCCGCCATCGTCCAGAGAGGTGCTCATCGAGTTAAGCGCGGAAATCAGACCGAGGAAGGTCAGTGACAGACCAACCGTCACGAACAGACCGGGCACAATGCGCCAGAAACCCTGCGTGAAGTGCAAATCGTCGAGATTAAAAAACTGACTGGGGCGAACCGCATTGCGTACGATCGTATCACCGTCCCGATCGTCAACAACGTGGGTTTCGCGATATTCACGCCAGGCGTCGGCCACGTTTTTCTGCTCTTCAGTACCTTGCAGGCCAGCAATACCAAAATCCACTTCATCGATATGCTGGCTGAATTCCCTCTCCTGTTCGGGCGAGCGTGCAATGATGGCATGAATGCCATTCAGGGCTGCCCGGCGGCGCTTAACTAGCCGTCGCCACTGTACAACCGCACCGCAGAGGACAACGACCAGTAAAATAGTCATATAGCCGGGAACGGGATCATACTTAAGCCATGAAGCGAGGAACAAAATGCCGTCGCGTACCAGAATGCCAGGAGCCGCTAAAAATTCCATCTTCTACACCATCAATCACTTAAAAGGAGGGTTTTTTCTTTTGAGATTACTCTAATGGATTTCTTTGTCTTTATCTATAATCCGCTATTTCAACTTGTCTTTATGGCAGGTTTTTATTTTTTTATTTTAAATCAGAAGATTATGACTATGTGGTAGGCTTTGATTCTTCAGTGGAATTTGACTTATAAGCTTTTCTGTCTTGTGTTCGTAGATGTATCGCTCTTATACACACATTTGTAGCTTGTGCTCACGCATTGCAGATTGCGAACAATACCCGTGAGCAAGCCATGCTGGGCGATTTTCCGAAAGCGATTGACGATGCGGTCATGGATAGCAATGACGCGCATCAGGATATAATGGCGCAATATCTTAACAATCCTGAGATCGCCAGAGGCTTTGCCCGAGTTGTATTCGACAGGTTGAAAGGTTCATAAGGAGTCAGGAGCTGATTGTGGCCCAATGATTTAGCCATTGTCAGCCGTGATATCCCTGCCGCCATTTTGCCGCCACTCAGAACGCACCAAAAAAAAGCCACCCTCTAAAGGGTGGCTTAATATTCTGATTTTAAAGCTAAAATTTGGTGGCCCCAGCTGGACTTGAACCAGCGACCAAGCGATTATGAGTCGCGTGCTCTAACCAACTGAGCTATGGGGCCTGAGGCGCAGGATTATAAAGTAACTGAGCGATGCGATCCAGCGTTTAGCAGCCAGATGATGCTTTTTAAGGCAAAAACGTGCGATTGAAACGGGTTAAATTTCAACCGCTTCTGCAGTTCTGATGCGGACTACAGTTGCCACCACCACCGCTGCCCCTGTTACTGCTGGCTGCTGTTGCCCCCACCATTGCGATACCGCGAAGCGGACTGGCTGAGCGACAGGTCGGGCAGCAGCACGCCGCGTGCGGCGTCGAACGCCTGCCAGTTCTCCAGCCGCTCCAGCGAGGGAATAGTGACGCTTTCGCCCAGGTCCAGCCCGGCCAGCGCGGCGTCGACCAGCGTTTCCACTTCCATAATCATCTGCGCTGGGATGTTGTCCAGCGACTGGCCGGCGCGGTCAAATATTTCGGTGCGGGTAATGCCCGGCAGCACCGCCTGCACCTGCACGCCGTGCGGGCTGAGCGTCTGCGTCAGCGAACGGCTCAGGGTCAGCACGAAGGACTTGCTGGCGTTATAGGCGCCATTGGCCTGTTCATGCACCAGCGCCAGCACCGAGGCGACGTTAATCAGCGTTCCCGCGCCGCGCGCTCTGAAGGCGTTGCCCGCCGCGTGGGCGAGGCGGGTGGGGGCCAGCATATTCAGCGTCAGCATGCTCTGCACCCGTTCAATGTCGCTGTCGAGGAAATCCCCCTCCACGCTCATTCCGGCGTTATTGACCAGTAGGCTGATGCTGGCATCGTCGCGCAGGCGCTGTTCCACCTTTGCCAGCTCCTCCGGGCGGGTCAGGTCCGCCACCAGAACCTGGCAGCTGACGCCGTAGTCGTGCGCCAGTTTTGCGGCGAGCTGTTCCAGCCGCTGGCGATCGCGGGCGATCAGCAGCAGATCGTAGCCGCGCTGTGCCAGACGCTGTGCGTAGGTGGCGCCGATGCCGCTGGATGCGCCGGTAATCGCTGCTGTGCCTTGCTGAGTCATGGGTCTCTCCTGAATATGATGGTTATCATTTTTGCCTGTGGCTTAATATGATGGTCATCATATTGAATGTCAATACGCGGCGGCGGTTGAATATGACGATCATAATAATTACTCTGCTAGCTCCGCCCTGTCAGGCCATACACCAGGTGAACAATGTCAGAGACCAGCCACAAGCAGCGCACCCGTCAGCGCATCCTCGAAGAGGCGGCGGCGATTATGCGCGTCGTCGGTACGGAAGGAATTGGCGTTGCGGCGCTGATGAAGCGCGTCGGGCTGACCCACGGCGGGTTTTATGCCCATTTCAGCTCGCGTGACGATCTGGTGGCGCACGTTATCGACCAGATGTTTAGCGACGCTGCGCAGAGTCTGCAGGGGCTGTCTGCCGCCGGTTCCGCCGCTGAAAGGCTGCGGATGCTGATTGACCTGTATCTCTCGGACGTGGCGCGCACCGAGCCGCAGGCCAGCTGTCCGCTGCCGTCGCTGGCGGGGGAGGCGGGGCGTCTGCCGGAGGCGGCAAGAGAGCGTTTCGATGGCGGCATTCAGGCGCTGGAAGGGCTGCTGGCGAGGGAGATTGCCGGGCTGGGGCTGGCTGACCCCCAGCGGCAGGCGCGTTCGGTGCAGGCGGAGATGATCGGCGCGATGGCGCTGGCGCGCGCCATCCCCGATGACGTTCGCGCAGCCGAACGGCTGGCCGACTCACGGCTGGCGCTGCGCCAGCGGCTGGGGATCGCAGATTAAATCACGTCGGGACGCATCACATACTCCGCGCTGAACCCTACAACCTACTCGCTACCTGTAGTCTGTGTTGTATCAGCGGCAGGTGATTGATTTAAACACGTCCCTGTTATCGCACTCGTTCCCCAGGCCCGCGATACACCACGCTCCCCCAGTGGCGGCGGCCGGGCTTGTCCCCCTGCCAGCCGCGCTTCCTCAGCTCCCGCGCAATCAGCCGGTTCATTACGCCGTGCCCCACCAGCAGCACGTCACCCTGGGTGGCGTAGTCGGCCAGCTTATCCGCCGCGCGGGCGGCACGCGCGCAGGCCGCCTTGTACGACTCAGCCTGGCGGGCGTAGCCGCACAGCCACAGCAGGCGCAGCAGCACCAGCCACAGCACCGGCGGCAGGGCGGGGAAGCGCAGCGGCGGCACCGGCAGTTCAGCTTCGCGATACAGAGTGGCGACTTCCTGCGCCTGTCTGCCTAGCGCCTTCAGCGAGGCGCGGGCGCGCGGCAGCGGGCTGCACACCAGGATGCCGGCCTGCTGAGCGGCCTGCAGGCTGGAGGCCGGTGGCTGGTCGCAGATGCCCGCGCGATCGTAGGCGATGCACCAGGCCACCATCTCGCCGCAGGAAAAGCGGCCGCTGGTCGGGTGGGCGGACTTGCCGTGGCGCATCAGCGTAATGGTCATGGTTATTGGTCCGTTAGCGACAAAGGCAAAGAGCTTAACGGCTGGGGAGTGGGATGACAAACCCCAAAACTAACCCGTTGTCCTGCGTAGCCGTAAATCCGATCGCTGACGAAACAGCCCCGCCATCCACTTCCGGCATACCCAAAAAAACGCCGCAGTTTTCCTGAACTGTCATCTGGCTGAAATCTGTGCGGGGTACAACGTGCGTGCAGCGGCCGGGGACGGCGGGGAAATTTGCCTTAAACAGGGGCATTTCCCCGCAGCAGGAAAAAAATGCATATTTTTCACGCAGATCATTGCATTGATTTTATTCGTTTTTCCCGTTTTCCGTTGTTGTGAATGTCAAGAAAAACTGATCATTACCCTCTTGCTGCCTTGATTTATCTACACGCGTAGATACAATAGTGGCGTAGTGAAAATTCACGGTGCCGGAGGGTTAATCGCGGCGTGAAGGTTAAGAATTTGTTTCGCGTTACTTATATGACTGGCTAATTATAAAGCCGGCAGACGCGTAGCGGATATGTGTTCCAACACCAGGGAACCTTACTTTCACCTTTCGTCGTAATGATTGAACCAGTCCTCTCACTGGCACCTTTCCCGACGGGAAGCGGTGGTGCCAGCGGCAGGGCGAACCGTACTTCTCACATCAGGGATACTTTTCATGTCTACACCTCAGCACGTTGCGCAGGAAGCAGCATCGCCGGCCGGTTCGGCGGCAGATGAACGTTTAGCCACCCCGGAAGGCCGCAAGGATTTCTGGCGGGCCACCTTCTCCTGCTGGCTTGGCACGGCGATGGAATACGCCGACTTCGCACTCTATGGCCTTGCCGCCGGTATTATCTTCGGCGACGTCTTCTTCCCCAACGCCACCCCGGCGATGGCGTTACTTTCCAGTTTTGCTACCTGGTCGGTTGGCTTTGTTGCCCGCCCGATCGGCGCGCTGTTCTTCGGCTGGCTGGGTGACCGCAAAGGCCGCAAGGTGGTGATGGTCTCCACCATTATCCTGATGGGCCTCTCCACTACCTTAATCGGTCTGATCCCCAGCTACGCGTCAATTGGCCTGTGGGCACCGGCCTGTCTGGTGATCCTGCGCTTCAGCCAGGGCTTTGGTGCCGGTGCGGAACTCTCCGGCGGTACGGTGATGCTGGGGGAATATGCCCCGGCGCAGCGTCGTGGCCTGGTGTCGTCGATTATTGCCCTCGGCTCGAACAGCGGTACGCTGGTGGCGTCGCTGGTGTGGCTTGCGGTACTGCAGATGGATCAGCAGTCGCTGCAGGAGTGGGGCTGGCGTATCCCGTTCCTCTGTAGTTCGCTGATTGCGCTGGTGGCGCTGTGGATCCGCCGCAACCTGCGCGAAACCCCGGTGTTTGAGCGTAAACAGGCCGAAGTGCTGGCGCAGCGTCAGCAGGCGCTGGCCCGCCCGCCGGTGGCCGACACCCGTGGGTTCTGGCGCCGCAGCCGCGCCTTCCTGGTGATGGTCGGCCTGCGCATCGGTGAGAACGGCCCCTCCTATCTGGCGCAGGGCTTTATTATCGGTTACGTGGTGAAAGTGCTGGCGGTGGATAAATCTGTCGCCACCACCGCGGTGTTTATCGCCTCGCTGCTTGGCTTCCTGATTATTCCGCTGGCCGGCTGGCTGTCAGACCGCTTTGGCCGCCGCATTACCTACCGCTGCTTCTGCCTGCTGCTGATCCTCTACGCCTTCCCGGCCTTTATGCTGCTCGACTCGCGTGAGCCGGCGATCGTCATCGCCACTATCGTTACCGGGATGGGGCTGGCCTCGCTGGGGATCTTCGGCGTGCAGGCGGCGTGGGGCGTGGAGATGTTTGGCGTGCACCACCGCTACACCAAGATGGCGACGGCGAAAGAGCTGGGATCGATCCTCTCCGGCGGCACCGCGCCGCTGGTTGCCGCCGCGCTGCTGGCCTGGACCGGCCACTGGTGGCCGATCGCCGCCTACTTTGCGCTGATGGCCTCGGTCGGCTTCCTGACCACCTTTGTTGCCCCGGAAACCCGTGGCCGCGATCTCAACGCGCCGGAAGATGCGATCTGAGGACGCGCGCAGGGGGGAGTTAAGCTGGCCGGTTTTTTCCCCGGCCAGCTTTGTTGTTTTTCACAAGGAACTGATAATTGGATAAACCTCTACCCCGACGCGCCACCCGCGCCGATGTTGCCCGCGAGGCCGGAACCTCGGTTGCCGTGGTCAGCTATGTGGTGAATAACGGCCCGCGCCCGGTAGCACAGGCCACGCGGAAGCGGGTGCTGGCGGCGATTGAAAAAACCGGTTATCGCCCGAACAACGTGGCGCGGGCGCTGGCCTCCGGCACCAGCAAGACCTACGGTCTGGTGCTGCCGAATGTCAGTAACGTGTTCCTCGCGTCACTGGCGCATGCGCTGCAGCAGGAGGCGCTGGCGAACGATATGGTGATGCTGCTCGGCGACTCCGGCGACAGCCGCCAGCGCGAGCTGCAGCTGCTGAATACCCTGCTCAGCCAGCAGGTGGACGGGCTGATCTACATCAGCGTCGACCGCCACCCGTGGATCGAACTGCTGCAGGAGAGCGGAACACCGTTCCTGATGCTGGACAGCGTCGATCCGGCGCTGGGCGTCAGCGTACTGCGGGTGGATGAGCAGGCGGCATCGCGCCAGCTGACCGCGCACCTGCTCAGCCACGGCTATCGGCAGGTGGGCATCGTCACCGGCCCGCAGGAGATGCTGAATACGCAGGAGCGGCTGACCGGCTGGCGTGAAGCGCTGGCCGATGTGGGTCTGCAGGAGAACCCGGCGTGGATGTATACCGCCCCCTTTACCCGCGAAGGCGGTTATCAGGCGGCGCAGCAGATGCTGCAGGGGCAGACCCGGCCACGGGCGCTGTTTACCTCCAACGAAGCGCAGGCGATCGGGCTTATTCGCGGGCTGGCCGAGCAGGGCCTGCGGGTACCGGAGGACGTGGCGCTGGTCTGTTTTAACGGTACCGGGCTGGCCGCCTTCCAGGTACCGTCCCTGACCTGCGCGCGTCAGCCGGTGGAAGAGATGGCCAAAGCCGCTATCAGCATGCTGCGCGGCTGGAAAGGTAAGCCCACGCTGCGTGAGTTCTCTCACCGGCTGGAGCCTGGTGAATCCTGTGGCTGCCAGTCAGCCCGAAAAGATGATAACGATAAATGAAACGCATAATTATTGATTGTGACCCAGGAAATGGTATTGCCGGCGCTAACGTCGACGACGGGCTGGCCATCGCGCTGGCGCTCGCCGCGCCGGAGGTGAAGCTGGAGTTGATCACCACGGTGGCGGGCAATACGCCCAGCCAGCAGGGGTTCAACGTGGCGAAAGATCTGATCGAGCGCCTTGGGCTGCCGGTGCCGGTGGTGAAGGGCGCGGACGCCGCGCTGGCGGAGCCCGTCGAACCCTGGCGTCAGGCGCTGGACGGGCGGGTGGATAACACCCCGCAGGCAGAACTGTGGCGCGGCGTACGCCAGCCGCAGCCATTCAGCGCGCCGGATATTGACGCCGCCGATGCCATCGGCCAGCTGATCTGTGGCAATCCGGGAAAAATTACCCTGGTGGCGATCGGACCGCTGACCAACGTGGCGCTGGCGCTGGAGCGTTATCCGGAGATGGCCGAATCGGTGCAGGAGATCGCCATAATGGGCGGGGTGTTTGCGCTGGACGACTATATCAAGGACACCAACTTCGGCATCGATCCGGAGGCGGCGCAACGGGTGCTGAGCAGCGGGGCGAATATCACCCTGGTGCCGATGGACGTGACCAGCCAGACGCTGCTGACCCATCAGGATCTCAACCGCATCGCGACCATCGACACGCCGCTGGCGCGCTTCGTGACCGAGACGCTGCGGCCGTGGATTGATTACTCGATCCAGGTGCGGCAGCTGCCCGGCAGCTGGATCCACGACGCGCTGGTGGTGGCCTGGCTTCTCAATCAGCAGGTCGCCACCGCCGCCGATTTCTACGTTGAGGTGGAGCTGCGTCCGGGGATGACGCGCGGCAAGTCATGGCGTTTCCGCCCGCCGCTGCGGCTGGACGTGGGCATTACGCCACCGACCGGCGGGCTGATCCACGTGCTGCAGACGGTGGATAACCAGCTGCTGGTGGCGATGCTGGAACGCTATCTGGCAAAGCCGCCAGGCTGACCAGCACACGTAAATCGCCGTTCACCGCGGTAACAAAAAGGGCGGCGCATCATAAATGCGCCGCCCTTTTTTATGGCTGGTGCGGTCGGCAGATTATTTTGCCGTCGCCCTGCGCCAGCGCCACCCGTCAATCACCAGCAGCACCAGCAGGCTGATGCCCATCACCGGCAGGCTGAACGCGACGATCGCGGTAACCACCAGCAGCAGGAAGCGGGTGCCGGTCGACAGCGGCTGCCAGCAGCCAGCCAGCGTATCCAGCGGCGACAGGCGCCCGCTCTGCGGACGCTTAAGCCACCACATGCGGTAACCGATGATAATCATCAGGCAGAGCCCAAGGCCAAAGGCCGCCATCGCCAGCTGGTTTGCCAGGCCAAACAGCACCCCCATATGGGCGTCCACCCCCCAGCGCGTCAGTCTGGCCAGCAGGCCGAAATCCTTAAACTCCACCTTATCCAGCACCCGGTTGCTGTTCGGGTCGACCGCCACGCTGTCGACCTGTACCGGCCAGCGGTGGTCGATCTCGCCGACCTTCCAGCCTTTGTCGGCGGTGTAGGATGGGCGGATCTCCAGCTTCGCGGCGTCAATGCCGGCGGCGCGGGCGGCGGCCAGCACGCTGTCAAACTGGGCCGGATCCACGCGCGCAGCCTTAACCCCGGCTGGCATGTTCATCACGTGGCCGTTGTGCGCGGCGTGTTCATCGTCGCTCATATTCATCATCGCTGCGGTGGGCTGCAGCGCGGTGTTGACCGACGGGGTCAGCCAGCCGAAGTGGGCGCGCATCTGTGAAATATTGTCCCCCGCCCAGCGTGACCAGGTGAGGCCGGTGGCCGAGGTAAACAGCATCCCGGCCAGCAGCAGCAGGCCGAGGGTAACGTGGCGGCGGCGCTGGCGGGCGGTCTGCTGTGCGCGGGTCGGTTTACCCTGCGTCGCTCTGAGCCGCGGCGTGCGGCTGGTGGCCCACAGCAGCGCGCCGCCCAGCGCGGCAATCCATAGCCAGCTTGCCGCCAGTTCGCTGTAGTGGCGGCCAAAATCGCCCAGCAGCAGGCTGCGGTGCAGGTTATCCAGCGTGGTGCGCAGCGGCAGGATGCCGCTGGTGCCGTACACCGTCAGCGTGCCTTTGATCGCCAGGGTTTTCGGGTCGATAAACACCGCCAGCGTCTCTGACGCGTTCAGTTCGGGGCGCGAGAACATGACCCGGGTGGTGTCACCGTCGTGTGGTGCGGGGCGCACCGCGGCGATGCGCGCATCCGGCCCCATCAGCCGGGTCGCCTGCGCCACCTGATCGGCCAGCGGGTGGTCGGGGCCGCTGGCGGTGGTAAACAGCTGGTCGCGGTAGAGCATGTTTTCCAGCTGCGGCGTCAGCACGTAGAGGGTGCCGGTCAGCGCCGCCATAAAGATAAAGGGGGCGATAAACAGCCCGATATAAAAGTGCAGACGGCGCAGCAGCGGCAGCACGCTGCTCTGGCTGCGGGTGGCCAGCGCGATGGCTGGCCCGTGTTGTTCAGACATGATTATTCCTTCCGCCCGGATAACAGGCATAAAACCCCGGCCGTGGCAGGGCCACGACGCAAAAAAGCGCGATTCAGATCGGATTAGTGAACGGCGGGCGGGGCGCGCGGATGGAAGAAGCGGGGAACAAAACGGGCGACCACGGCCTGAACCAGCGGCACGGCCGGGGGGGCGGCGCTCTGCCGCAGGCACCACAGCAGGGAGAGTACGGTCAGCGTCAGTGCCAGGTGGATCAGCAGCACGCAGTAGCCGCAGGCGCTGTCATCCATCATCGACATCGGGTGATGGAACGGCATCATCATGCCCATCTCCATCATCGCACGGTGTTCTGCTGCGGACATCTGATGCGCGGGGCTACGGGGCTCAGCGTCAGATGCCTGATGTGTTGCGCTACTGTGCCCGGAAGAGCTGTGCTCAGCAGGTATTGGGTGTGAAGAAACGTGGTACTCAGCGGCAGTCATCGGGTATGACGTTGCGCTGTGCTCAGCGGCAGTCATCGGGTGTGAAGCCGCGTTGTGCTGACTGGCGGATATCAGATGTGCCGGCTTACTATCGTGATCCGTATCCGGTCGATGTGGTCCGCTGGCATGGCCGCCAGCGCCAGTGACCGTGCCAGTGACCGTGGCTGACGACGCAGCGCGATCGTCGTTCATCGTCATCTCATCGCCACGCAGCTGTGCCAGTGATTTGGAAATCACCGGGGCAACAAACAGCAGCAGTACGGCCATCAGCGCCAGCCAGGCGGCTGCGCGGCTGCGGGTGGCCGAAAATGAGATCAGTGACACGCCAGTCCCTTCAGTAGCAAATGCCGGGGGATTGTACCCGAAAGCTTCCGGCAAGGGTTACAGCAAATCCGCATAACGTCTGCCGTTTAAAGGGGCTTAAAGAGGTAAAAACGCCGGGACTGCGGCGGAGGAAATAATCACCGCCGGGCATTATTATTCGCGTGAAATAACCACGGATAATAAGCGGCAATATTAACGTCTGCGCTGCAACATTGCCGGTCAGGGGCGGTTGTGCCGGTGATTCGGCGCGGCCCGTTCAGCAGGTTAAGGGCATGTTTTAAGATATTTCTGTATATTACAGTTTAGCTCAGGTTATGAACGAGCGTTCAGGGGTATCATTTTTTTTGCTGCGAATTTTTTACCAGTAACTTGTTTTTATTTGTTTTTTTTATTTATCGATCTTATGACTGTTGCGCTCTCCCTCCCATCCGCCCGCCGCTGAATTGTCAGTAAATTGTCAATAAAACGTAAGTTTAAGAACATTCCTGGTAAGCGAGGCGATAAGGTATCCGGCAAACACCCATACCCGTTAATAATTAGACTCAGGGCATCACTATGCTACGGAATGCGTCTGTCAAGTTGCGGATACCCCCTGTCCGCCTTAGCCAGCTGGCTGCACTGTTATTATTTCACACCGCCGCCTCTGCCGCGGCCGACGTGGATCGCAACCTGGGTAATCAGCAGCAGATTAACCAGCAGGAGCGCCAGCGCGCGGCCGAACGCCAGCTGGCCCCGACAGCGCCCGACGTGCGCCTGCAGGCGCCTGGCAGCTTCTTCAGTACGCTGACCTTCCCCAGCGAGCAACCGTGCTTCGCGCTGCAGCGCGTTGAGCTGAGCGGCACCGACGCATTCCCGCACTGGCTGCCGCTGCAGAAGCTGGCTGACCAGGCGCGCGGCCAGTGCCTCGGCGGCAAGGGCATTAACCTGCTGATGAGCGCGCTGCAGAACCGGCTGGTGGATCACGGCTACGTTACCGCCCGGGTGCTGGCACCGCCGCAGGATCTGAATAAGGGCACGCTGAAGCTGCTGCTGGTGCCGGGTAAGGTGCGAAAAATCGCCCTGACGCCGGACAGCGACCGCTACGTGCAGCTTTACAGCGCGCTGCCGGCGCGTGAAGGCGAGCTGCTGGACCTGCGTGATATCGAACAGGGGCTGGAGAACCTGCAGCGGCTGCCGACGGTAAAGGCGGATATGCAGATCGTCCCCGGTGAGCAGCCCGGCGAGAGCGATATCAACGTTAAGTGGCAGCAGGATCGCCACTGGCGGCTTGGCGCCTCGCTGGATGACGCCGGTGACAAAACCACCGGCCGCTACCAGGGGTCGTTAACGCTGTCGGTGGATAACCCGTTCTCCCTGAGCGACCTGTTTTACGTCTCCGGCGGCCACGACCTGCAGTCCGGCGGCGGCAAGAGCAGCAAGAATTACCTCGCTCACTACTCGGTGCCGTTTGGCTACTGGATGGCGGGCGTCACCGCCAGCGACTACGACTACCGGCAGACCCTCGCCGGCCTTAACGGTGACATCAGCTATCGCGGCAAGAGCAAGTCGCTCAATTTCCAGCTCAGCCGCGTGCTGCACCGCAGCGGCAGCCAGAAAACCTCGTTCAGCTACGAGGTGCTGACCCGCGAAACCCGCAACTACCTGGAAGACACCGAAATCGAAGTGCAGCGCCGCCGCACCGCCGCCTGGCGGCTTGGGCTGCAGCACCGCCACTACATTGGCGAGTCGACGCTCGACCTGGCGGCCAGCTATCAGCGCGGCACACGCTGGTTCGGCGCGATGCCGGCCCCGGAAGAGAGCTTTGGTGAGGCCACCGCGCTGGCGAAAATCGTCCAGCTCTCCGCGCAGTACAATCTGCCGTTCCACCTCGGCGACCAGACCTTCCGCTACAACGTGCAGTACCAGCGCCAGATGACCCACGACGCGCTGACCCCGCAGGATCAGCTGGCGCTGGGCAACCGCTGGACGGTGCGTGGCTTCGACGGCTACCGCACGCTGAACGGCGATGAGGGCTGGTTCGTGCGTAACGATATCGCATGGCGCACGCCGCTGCCGAACCAGGAACTGTATCTCGGCGCCGACTACGGCGAAGTGAAAAACAGCCGCGAGCTGCTGCCGGGCCAGCACCTGGCGGGCGGGGTGATTGGCCTGCGCGGCAACGCCTTCAACACCGGCTATGACCTGTTTGCCGGGGTACCGTTCTCCAAATCGGACGACTTCGATACCAGCCCGGTCAGCCTCGGCTTTAACCTGAGCTGGGAGTACTGAGCATGAGCATTCCGGTTAACGGCATGCGGGTGATCTGCCCGCTGCTCGGCGGTAATTTCAGCGAGGCGGAGGTGCTGGGGGCCAGCAGCTGGCTGTGGATGCACTCAGAGCGGCACCGGCATATCCCGCTCAGCGCGCTGCCGACTCTACTGCTGCCGGCCATCAAGCACCGCCAGTTTGCGCTGGCGCTGCGCGACGAGCAGCCGCTGTTCTTCCTCAGCTGGGCGTGGAAGGACGAGGAAGCGGAGCATCGCTACCTGACGCAGTCCGGCATTCACGTGCAGGAGCGCGACTGGCACAGCGGCGACCGGCTGTGGTTCCGCGACTGGATCGCGCCGTTTGGCGAGATGTTTGCCCTGCGCCGTCTGGTGGGCGGCACGCTGTTTCCCCACCTCTGCGCCCGCGCGCTGGATCACAAAGGTGACCAGCGCGGCCTGCGCGTTAACCATTTTCGTGGCGATGCGGTAACGCATCAGGACTTTGACCGCTGGCAGCGAGAGACGCCGCTGGCCAGCCGTTAACTGAAGGGGATCCCCCGGTGAACAACAAACTTTATCGCGTTATTTTCAATAAGGCGCGCGGCCTGCTGATGGTGGTGGCAGAAAACGGCCGCGGGCACGGTAAGGGCCCGGCCAGCGGCGAAGGCCATACGCTCAGCCAGCTGATCGGCAAATTGTCACCGGTGGCGTGGGTGACGCTCAGCGCGCTGGGGATGGTGGCGCTGCTGCCTGCCGCCAGCGCCGCCGGCATCGTCGCCGACGGCCGGGCACCGGGGAATCAGCAGCCGACGGTGGTGCAGTCGGCTAACGGCACGCCGCAGGTCAATATCCAGACCCCGAGCGCGGCGGGCGTGTCGCGCAATACCTACAGCCAGTTTGACGTTGATAAGAAAGGGGCGATCCTCAATAACTCCCACCGCAACGTGCAGACCCAGCAGGGCGGCTGGGTGGCGGCCAACCCGTGGCTGGCAAAGGGCGAGGCGAAGATCATCCTCAATGAGGTCAACTCGCGCGATCCGAGCAAGCTTAACGGCTATATCGAAGTGGCCGGGCAGAAGGCGCAGGTGGTGATCGCCAACCCGGCGGGGATCGGCTGCGACGGCTGCGGCTTTATCAACGCCAGCCGCTCAACGCTGACCACCGGTAAACCGGTGTTTGACGGCCAGCAGCTGCGCGGCTATCAGGTCGACGGCGGCGAGATCGTGGTGCAGGGCGCGGGCATGGACAGCAGCCGCCAGGACTACACCGATCTGATTGCCCGCACGGTGAAGGTCAACAGCGGCGTGTGGGCCAACGATCTGAAGGTGACCACCGGCAGGAACCGGGTGGATGCCGAAAGCGGCAGCGCCACGAAAACCAGCGCCACCGCCGACAGCGCGGCGGATGACGCCGCGCGGCCGGGCGTATCGCTGGACGTGGCACAGCTGGGCGGCATGTACGCCGGAAAAATTCGCCTGGTCGGTACCGAAAACGGCGTCGGCGTGCGTAACGCCGGGTCGATCGGTGCCCAGGCGGGCAGCGTCACCATCAGCGCCGACGGACATATTGAGAACAGCGGCGCGATCGGCGCCAGCCAGGACGTGCAGCTTAACGGCAAAAGCCTGGCCAACAGCGGCACGCTGTACGGCCAGCGCGACGTGGAGGCGAAAGTCAGCGGCAGCCTGAGCAACAGCGGCACGGTAGCGGCGCAGCGTAACGCCCGCGCCAGCGCGCGGCAGATTAGCGGCAGCAGCGGTTCGGTATTTTCCGCTGGCGTGAACAGCGACGGCAGCCTCGGCAAAAGCGGCGATCTCTCGCTGACCGCCAGCGGCCAGCTGACCAGCAACGGGCAGAACCTCGCGCCGGGCAGGCTCAGCGTGCAGGCGGCGGCGGTGGATCTCAGCGGCAGCCAGAGCGCGGGCAGCGACGTCAGCGTGCAGGCCACCCACGGCACGCTGGCCAGCCGCAACGCGGTGTTGCAGAGCAGCGGCAGGATGGAACTCAGCGCGCAGGGCGGCGTGGATAACCGCAACGGCAAGCTGGTCAGCGGCGGTGCGCTGGCGCTGACCAGCGACCAGCAGACTTCAGGCGCTAACGCGGTAAACCGTAACAACACATCTGCAGCAGCCAGTACCGACGCTAACGGCACCGCCGGGCTGAACAACGACGGCGGGCTGATCTCTGCCACCGGCGGCGATCTCTCCGTCAGCAGTGCAACCCTGACCAACCGCAGCGGACGCCTGGAGTCCGCCGGGGACGTCACCGTTAACAGCGGCAGTCTGAATAACGCCGGCGGCATTATCGTCGGCCAGCAGCTCACCCTGAACGGCGGCGACAATACGCTGAATAATCAGGCGGGCATCGCGGTGGCCGCCAAAGGGCTGACGCTGAACGCGGCGTCGCTGGCCAACCAGGGCGGTACGCTGATGGCGACCGGCTCTCTGAACCTCAACGCCGCCGGCGTCGATAACCGCAGCGGCACGCTGCTCAGCCAGCAGGACTTTACCCTTAATACCGCGCAGCTGAATAACCAGCAGGGACGCGTTGCCGGCAGTAATCTGACGGTGAACAGCGCGGTGCTTAACAACCAGCAGGGCCAGATCTCAGCCGATAACGCGCTGCACCTGCAGAACGGCGACAGCGGCATGGCCATCGCCAACGACGGCGGCACGCTGATTGCCGGCAAATCCCTGACCGCCGACGCGCAGAGCCTTAGCGGCAGCGGCGATATTCTCTCGCTGGGCGATCTGCGGCTCGGCGTGCGCGGCGACTTCGCCAGCGGCGGCAGCACCATCGCCAACGGCAATCTCGATCTGAACGTACAGGGCACGCTGGATAACGGCGGCAAAGTCGCCGCCGGTCAGCAGCTGAACCTCAGCAGTGCTGCGCTGAACAACCGGCAGAGCGGTGAAATCAGCGGCCTGCGCACGCTGGTTAACGTGGCCGGGGCGCTGACCAACCGTGGCCTGATCGACGGCGTGGAGACGGTGCTGCGTGCCGCCAGCGTCAGCAATATCGGCAGCGGCCGGCTTTACGGTGACCAGCTGTCGATCCAGGCGGCTGAACTGAATAACCTCGCCGAAGGCGGCAGCAGCGCAACGATTGCCGCGCGCCAGCGCCTGGATCTGGGCGTCGGCACGCTGAACAACAGCGAACACAGCCTGATCTACAGCGACGGCGATATGTCGATCGGCGGCTGGCTGGACGAGAACTTCGCCGCCGGCGGCCGCGCCGGGGTGATTAACAACCACAGCGCCACCATTGAGTCAGCGGGCAATATGCTGATCAATACCACCCGGCTTAACAACATCAACGATCGCTTCAGTACCCGGCTGATGCACGTCTCCGACCAGCAGAAAAACGAGTATATGGTGGTGGCGCTGAACAACGGCGTGCACTACGACGACGCGGACTACGACATTACCTTCTACAAGGATGAGGTGCAGCATATCTGCATCGCCGGGGTGGTGTGTAATCAGGATCACTATTACCAGTACAGCTACACCCAGAGCATCTGGCAGGATCAGATCGTGGAAAGCGATCCGGGCCAGATCCTCGCCGGCGGTAGCCTGGCGATCAACGCCGACCAGACGCTGAACGACAAGAGCCGGATTATCGCCGGTGGCGATCTGCTGCTGGCCAGCGCCGGGCTGCAGAACGCCGACGTGCCCGGCCAGCAGATTATTTCGCAGGTCGGCCAGGTGATCGAGTGGGATCGCATCCATAAGAAGGGCAAAGACAGCCAGAAGGCGTCGGCCTCGCCCTACACGCCGCCGGATGTTATCCAGCAGATCACCCTGAAGCCGAACGTGGTGCAGGGCAACACCCAGGTGAACCTCTCCGGCCCGGTGGCAGACGGCTTTACCGCCAGCCAGGCCGGCGCGGTGCCGGTTAACAGCGGCGATCTCTCCTCGCTGCCGGGCGGCCAGCGGATTGAAATCGCGGGTAAAGATAACCTGGTGGTGCGCTCGCAGATCCCTGATGCCTCGGTGCCGGAGGGCAGCCTGTTCATTACCCGGCCCGCAACCGACAGCGGCTACCTGATCGAAACCGATCCGCGCTTTACCAACCAGAAAACCTGGCTCAGCTCCGACTATATGCTGGCGCAGCTGGCCAGCGATCCGGGCGCCACGCAGAAGCGCCTTGGCGACGGTTTCTACGAGCAGCGGCTGGTGCGCGAGCAGATCGTCGAACTGACCGGCGATCGCTACCTCGCGGGTTACGACAGTGATGAAGAGCAGTACAAGGCGCTGATGGAGTCCGGCGTCGCCTTTGCGAAACAGTTCGGCCTGACGCCGGGCGTGGCGCTGACCGCCGATCAGATGGCGCAGGTGACCAGCGATATGGTGTGGCTGGTCTCCCGCGAAGTCACGCTGGCCGACGGCAGCCGCCAGCAGGTGCTGGCACCGCAGGTCTACGCTCAGGTACAGCAGGGCGATATTGACGGCAGCGGCGCGCTGCTGGCCGGGCGCAACGTGGCGATCGGCGTCAGCGGTGGCATGCTTAACCAGGGCAAAATTAACGCCAGCCAGCTGCTGGACATCAGCGGTGACACCATCACCAACGTCGGCGGCATTATCAGCGGCGGCAAGGTGCAGCTGCTGGCCGGTAACGATCTGGTCAACAACGGCGGCCTGATCCAGGCGCAGACCGCGCTGACCGCCAGCGCCGGGCGCGATATCACCCTGGCCTCGCCGACCACCCATGCGGAAAGCACTAACGGCAGCAACAGCTTCAGCCGCGACAGCGTGTCGCGGGCGGCTGGCATGTACGTGCAGCAGGAGGACGGCACGCTGGCGCTGCAGGCCGGGCGCGACGTTACCCTGCAGGGCGCGAC
Organism: Erwinia sp. B116; assembly: GCF_002865965.1. Classification (NCBI taxonomy): domain Bacteria; kingdom Pseudomonadati; phylum Pseudomonadota; class Gammaproteobacteria; order Enterobacterales; family Erwiniaceae; genus Erwinia; species Erwinia sp. B116. The sequence goes on along the minus strand of NZ_JRZZ01000004.1, from coordinate 177,386 downwards.
CCTGAATAACAGCGGCAGCCAGACCACGGTGCTCGCCGGGCGCGATATCACCCTCGCCAGCGTCGGCACCGCCCGCAGCGATACGCTGGTGTGGGACAAAGACAACCATGTCAGCCAGGCGAGCAGCACCCGGGTGGTCAGCGACGTCACCGGCAACGGTGATGTGGCAATGCAGGCCGGGCGTAACCTGACCAGCGAAGGGGCGACGGTGAATGCCGCCAGCGCGCTGACCCTGACGGCGGGCAACGATCTGCTGATCGACAGCGCGCGCAACAGCGCTTCGCTGGATATGGCCTCGAAGGTGAAAGGCTCCGGCTTCCTGTCGAAAAATACCACCACCACCCGCGCCGGGTACGATGAGCAGACCGCCGCAGGCAGCAGCCTCGGCGGCGCGACCCTTACCGCCGGTGCCGGCCATGACCTGACCGTGCGCGGCAGCGACGTGGCGGCAGATGACGCGCTGACGCTGCGTGCCGGTAACGATCTTAACGTCACTACCGCGGAACAGGAGCGTGATGCCTGGTCGATGACGCAGAAGACCAAATCCGGGCTGATGAGCAGCGGCGGCATCGGCTTTACCCTCGGCTCGACCCTGAATAAGGTCACCGAAGAGAGCACCGGCACCACCGCGCGCGGCAGCACCGTCGGTGCAGTTAACGGTGACGCGACGCTGACCGCCGGGAACGATCTTCGCGTGCAGGGTTCGCAGCTGATCGCCGGCAACGATATCAGTCTGGTGGGAAAAAACGTCACCATCGAATCGGCAGAGAATAGCGCCAGCAAACGCGGCACCAGCGAACAGCGCTCCAGCGGCCTGACGCTGGCGCTCTCCGGCGCGGTGGGCACTGCGCTGAACACCGCGAAAACCATCTCCGAGCTGGAGACCGACAAGCAGGATAAGCGCGTGGCGCAGCTGCAGCAGGTGAAAGCCGGGCTGGACGGTTACCAGGCGGTGCAGGGAGTGCGCAGCGCGCTGCAGGATCCGATGAACCAGAGCTTTGTCGGCATTGAGCTGAAGCTGGGGGCCAGCCAGAGCCACAGCGAAAGCCAGAGCGACGCGATCACCTCGGCGGCCAGCGCCATCCAGGCGGCGCATGACCTGAATATCTTCGCCACCGGCAGCGACGGCACCGCCGCCGACGGCGATATCAGCGTGCAGGGCAGCCAGCTGCAGGCCGGTAATGCGATGCTGCTGTCGGCGGCGCGCGATATCAGTCTGCGCTCATCGCAGGACAGCCAGTTGAGCAGCAGCAAAAACAGCAGCAGCAGCGGCGAAGTTGGCGTCGGCATCGGCGTTGGCAGCGACGGCTGGGGCATTTCGGTGTCGCTCAGCGGCAGCAAAGGCAGCGGCAAAGAGCACGGCGACGGCGTGACCCATAACGAAACCACGCTGGACGCCGGTAACCAGGTGACGCTGCTCAGCGGCCGCGATACCACCCTGACCGGGGCACAGGTCAGCGCCGATCGGGTGGTGGCCGACGTGGGCCGCGATCTGACCCTCACCAGCGAGCAGGACAGCAACAACGTCGACTCGAAGCAGAAAAACGTCAGCGGCGGGCTGAAGTTCACCTTCGGCTCGATGACCGTCAGCGGCAATCTGTCGGTGAACAACAGCAAGCTGGACAGCAACTACCAGAGCGTGCAGGAGCAGAGCGGCATCTTCGCCGGGGACGGCGGCTACGACGTCACCGTTGGCAACCACACCCAGCTGAACGGCGCGGTGATTGGCAGCACGGCCGCTGCGGAAAATAACCGGCTGGATACCGGCACGCTGGGCTTTAGCGATCTGATTAACCAGGCCGACTTCAGCACCTCCAGCGTCGGCGTCGGGCTGAGCAGCAGCTTCGGCCTGCCGAAGGATAACAAGAACGACGGCGCCGCGCCGAAGGATCAGATTGCCGAAACCAAACCGGTCACGCCGATCCTCACCCAGCTGGGGCAGAACGTGGCACCGGACGCCATGTCAGCGTCTCAGCGATCCGGCGACGGCTCCAGCACCACCTACTCGGCCGTTTCTGACGGCACGCTGATCGTGCGTAACGCCGGCCAGCAGCAGCAGGACGTCAGCACACTGAGCCGCGATGTGGAACACGCCAACCAGACCCTCAGCCCAATCTTCGACAAAGCTGCTGAGCAGAAGCGCCTGCAGAAAGTGCAGCTGATCGGTTCGGTCGCCAGTTCGGCGGTGAACACCGTGCTGACCGAACATGAGCTCTACGCGCAGCGTCAGGGCATTGCGGAGCTGGGCGAGGATGCACCGGGCTGGGGCGCGACCCATGAAGCGCACAAAGCGTACTGGGACGCGGTGCAGGCTACTTCGGCGTACAAGAAAAACATGGACGGCTACGAGGCCGACGGCACCTATAAAATGGCGGCCAACGCGGCGGTGACGGCGATTGGCGGCCTGGCGGAAGGTGACCCGGCGAAGGCGCTGGCGCAGGCTTCCGCGCCTTACCTGGCCGGTAAGATCAAAGATCTGACCTATAACGATCCGAAAAACCCGACCGCGCAGGAGATCGCCACCAACGCCTTCGCCCACGCCATTCTGGGCGGCGTGGTGGCGCAGATGAGCGGCCAGAACGCGACGGCCGGGGCGATCGGAGCGGGGGGCAGCGAGCTGGCGATCCGCGCCATCCATCAGGCGCTGTATCCGGACGTGAAGGTGGCCGACCTGAGCGGCCAGCAGGAGAAGACCATTAAGAACCTGGCGCTGATCGCCGCCAGCCTGAGTGGCGCGCTGGTCAGTGATGACACGGCCGGGGCGGTGGATGCCTATAACACCGGCAAAAACGCGGTGGAGAACAACTATCTGCGCGCCGATCAGCTGGATAAGTTTGCCGCCAAAGCGCAGGGCTGTAAGCAGCGCGGTGACTGCGACGCGGTCAGGAAAGAGATGCAGACGCTGAGCCTGAAGCAGCAGGACCAGCTGGTGGCGGTCTGCGCCACCGATCCGACGGCCTGTAAGGCCAACTTCGGCGACGTGGCCGCCAACGGCATGCTGGTGCGCGAAGCGATCGACCGGGTGCTGGGCAACGACGACGTGCCGTGGCAGATGAAGAGCGATATGTCGGCGCTCTATGCCCAGCAGATTGAGGCCGAAGGCGTGGTCTCCAGCACCGAGTTCGCCAGACAGCTGCAGAGCCGTTACGGCATCGATGAGCAACGGGCGCAGCTGCTGGCCGGTGCGGCGCTGAGCGCAATGAGCGGTGGTATTAAGCTCGGCGGGCGCAGTCCGGCGGCCGTCAGCAGCGGCGGTAAGGGAGCCAGCACTGCCACCGGCAGCGGCAAAGGGACTACAACCGGCAGCGGTGCTACCGGCAGTTCCGGCAGCGGCACGGCGGGCAACGGCGGCAGTAACGGCAGCAGCACCGGGGGCACGCCAGCAACGCCGGCGACCAGCGAAGCCGCGCTGCCGCTCGGTGGCAAGAACAACCAGATGAACCAGCCGAAAAATCCGTCCTATCAGCCGGTGCGTAACCAGACCAGCACCGTGGGTAACCGGGAGTATTCCGGCCACGCTTTAGATAGAATGCAGGATCGCGGCATCATGCCTTCGGTGGTGGAAAACACCATTAAAACCGGCGCCGCGACCTCCAGTCGGGGGAACACCACGGTGTATTACGATGCGACCAATAACGTGTCGGTGGT
>NZ_JRZZ01000004.1:159456-173694 GCF_002865965.1 Erwinia sp. B116 | reverse complement strand
CGGCAGCGCCCGCCGATCTGTTTAGCTGGGCGCAGTTTGTGGCGCAGACCGAAACGCTGTGGCAGGACGACGCGCTGGTCAGCGACGCCGATGCCTGGCAGAGCCTGTGGTTTGAGCTGGAGATAGTCAACGGCCTGGCGCTGGCCGAGTGGGAAGAGCAGGGGCGGCCGGGCGACTGGTCGGCCTGCTGGCAGGCGAACTATCAGCAGGATGCGGCTGAGCTGGCGGCTGAACTGCTGGCGCTGCTGCGCGACTAATTTATACAGGAGCAATTAACATGCGTTATCCCCTTATGGTCAGCACGCTGCTGCTGGTGACTACCGGCTGCAGCCAGTTTCCTCATCATGCGTTTTTCGTGCCGCCCGAGGCCGGGGATAATACCGCCTGGGTGCGCATCGTCGGCGGCACCGAGTCCGCCTCGATCCAGCAGCAGGTAAACGGCAAAACGCAGGGCGGCATGGTGCGCAGCAGCGAATGGATCCTCACCCATACCCGTGACGGCGGCATGCCGGTTGACAGCCGGCAGAACAAGTCCGCCTGGGGGGATTACTATGAAACGCCGGTGATTGCCGGCCGTTCGACCCATATCGGCCAGGTCTATGATGACGGGAAAAATTCCTGCGTCAGCGGCATCACCTTTACGCCGAAAAAAGGCCACTACTACCAGTTCAGCCTGCAGGTCGATCTGCGGCTCTATCAGTGCCGTGGCCTCGCCTACGAGCTGAAAAAGGATGCGCAGGGCAACTGGCGGCTGGAGGATCTGCAGGGCGTCACCTGGGGCGGGAAATACGATGCCACTGAAAACGGTGACTGGCGCAGGATGTCTTATCGTGAGAAGCCCGGGATCTGACCGGTGAAAAAACGGTACCATCCTCCGTTCATCTGACCGCGGCACAAATCGCCGTTGCCGATCTGGCAGCTGTCGTTCTGGCCGTTGCCGATCTGGCCGCTGTCGCCCTGGCAGCGGCTGCCGTGCCCGGAAGCACATCGTTATCGCTAAAAGCATATCGGGCTAATTATTAGCACGGTAACAGAATGAAACTCACCCTTACACACTGACCCTTCGCCTGACAAAAGCTGCCGCAAATACGCCTGTCTTACATGCTATAAACAAATCCTTAACATTTAAGCAGCGCCGCCCCTTTGTACCCACATCCAGACAGGATACCCGACTATGCTCAACTGGACCCCGACCCAGCGCAACGTGGCCTTCGCCAGCGTGGCCAGCTGGATGCTGGACGCCTTCGATTTTTTCATTCTGGTCTTTGTGCTCAGCGATATCGCCGATAACTTCCACACCTCCGTCTCCGACGTGTCGATCGCCATTATGCTGACGCTGGCGGTCAGGCCGATCGGTGCGCTGCTGTTTGGCCGGCTGGCGGAAAAATATGGCCGCCGACCGATTCTGATGGTCAATATCGTCACCTTCGCGCTGTTTGAAGTGCTGTCGGCGTGGTCGCCGTCGCTGGCCTGGTTCCTCGCCTTCCGGGTTATTTACGGCGTGGCGATGGGCGGCGTGTGGGGCGTGGCGTCGTCGCTGGCGATGGAGACCATCCCTGACCGCTCGCGCGGGCTGATGTCCGGCGTGTTTCAGGCCGGTTACCCCTGTGGTTACCTGCTGGCATCGGTGATCTTCGGCCTGTTCTACAGCCTGGTCGGCTGGCGCGGGATGTTCCTGATCGGCGCGCTGCCGATCCTGCTGCTGCCGTTTATCTGGTTTAAGGTGCCTGAGTCGCCGGTGTGGCTGGCCGCCCGCGCCCGTCAGGAGAGCACCGCGCTGCTGCCGGTGCTGAAAAGCCACTGGCGGCTGTGCGTTTACCTGGTGCTGCTGATGGCCTGCTTTAACTTCTTCAGCCACGGCACCCAGGATCTCTACCCGACCTTCCTGAAGGTGCAGCACGGCTTCAGCCCCCACCTGATCAGCATTATCGCCATCGGCTATAACATCGCCGCCATGCTCGGCGGCGTGCTGTTCGGTGCGATTTCTGAGAGGGTGGGGCGTAAAAAAACCATGATGGTGGCGGCGTTCCTCGCGCTGCCGGTGCTGCCGCTGTGGGCGTTCTCCAGCGGTTCGTGGGCGGTGGGGATCGGCGCGTTTCTGATGCAGTTTATGGTGCAGGGCGCGTGGGGCGTGGTGCCCACTTACCTCAACGAGCTGGTGCCGGCCAACGCGCGGGCGGTATTACCGGGTTTTGTTTACCAGCTGGGTAACCTGATCGCCTCGGTCAACGCCACGCTGCAGTCAAAAATTGCCGAAGCGCACGGCAATAATTATGGCCTGGCGATGGCGATTGTCGCCGGCACCGTCGCGGTGCTGATCTGCATTCTGGTCGCCTTTGGTCGTGAGACGCGTGGTGTAAAAATTTCCGGCCAGGGGTAGCCGCAACGCCCGCGTAAAAATAAATAATGCCGTGCCGGTCGACAATAATGGCCCGCTTAGCGGGCCAGATTATTTTAAGCCGTCTCCGCCACCGGCGCTTCGCTGGCAATAATATCCTGGTACGAATAGAAGGTATTACGACCGTGGCTTTTGGCCAGATAAAGGGCGCGATCAGCGTTACTCAGCGCGCTGTCAAAATCATCGTTCATCAACGGGGCAATACCGGCGCTGATGGTGACGTGGGTGGCCACGCTGGCGTTAAAGTGGTGGGGGATTTCAAGATCGAGGACGCACTGGCGAATACGCTCGGCCAGCTTCATGGCAATATTTTCATTGACGTTGGTCAGCAGCACCAGGAACTCTTCGCCGCCGTAGCGGGTGACGATATCGCGCGAGCGCACGGCGTCCCGAATGGCGTAAGAGACCCGTGCCAGCGCCTGATCGCCCATGGTGTGGCCGTAGTTGTCGTTGTAGGCCTTGAAGTTATCAATATCCATCAGCAGCAGAAAGTGGCTGCCGACGTGATTTTCCAGCGTGTTCTCCAGCCGGTTTTTCAGCCCGCGGCGGTTGTACAGGCCGGTGAGCGGATCGAGCATGCTCAGGTCGCTGTAGGTCTCTTTTTCGGCGGCGAGTCGGCTGACCAGGTGACGGGTAAAGCGGTCACGCCGCTGCAGCATCAGGTGGTGCAGGGTAAACCCCAGCAGCGGCAGGGCCATGGTAAACAGGATCAGCGCGATGTTACGGCCGCCGTCCAGCACAATCACCGTCAGCGATGCCGGGGCAGTATGCAGGCAGAACGCCAGCAGATGATCGCCCAGCGCAATCGCGCTGATAAAGTAGACGCTGACCAGCGCCACCAGCAGATAGCTGTCGCTGAACGAAGCGCTCAGCTGATATTTAACCAGAATATAACCGGCCCACAGCAGGCCGGTCAGCAGCGCCACGCTATTTAATCGCGGCAATTTGGCTAAAGGCCTTAAAAACATCCGCAAAATGATCGTCAGGCTGAGCAATATTACCGCCAGCGTCAGGGCCAGCGCTAAAGGGACAACCGAACCGTTAATACGTAGCGTGAAAAAAGAGGCGGTAACCGTGTTTAAAAATAAAAATAGCATCAGCGACAGCCGATGCTTGCTATGCAGCAATTCATCGTAACTTTGGATGGTCATTATATTTACTCGTGACTGCCCTGAAATAGCAAAGCCCCTCCCGAATTAACGGATGGAAACTTATCATCTGGAATAGTGTAGAGCTGTTATTTTTGGATTTTACTGAATAGAGATCGCCTTCAATCTACCACTTCAACACTGGACTGTCATCCCACGGCATAAAGTTTCAACAATGTTGCTGCAAAATGATAAGAACTATCATATGCTATTGGTAATCATTATCATTTGAATTTGTGTGGACACCCGGCTGCTGGCGGCAACGGTGGCCGCGTCTGGCAAGACAGAGGGGATCGCGATGTTGGGTAAACGACTGGATAGCGGCTGGGGCGTGCTGTTGCCCTGCGCACTGATGCCGTTAATGACGATGATGGAACTCTCTTTTAGCGAGTGGCGGTGGCTGATGGTGGTGGCGCTGCTGGCGACGGTAGTGATGCTCTGTCACAAGCGCCTGCGTCACTATCTGCTGCTGCCGTCGTGCCTTGCGCTCGCCGGCGGCGTGGCGGCGGCCTCGCTTAATTTCAGTACCCTGTAGTCGCTTCTGCGGCCACCCCGAACGTCAGCCCGCCGTGTGGCGTCTGCATCAGGCCGCGCTTTTCATCCGGCGGAATAAAGCCGCGGCAGATGGGAGCAAAAAGGCGACAGGCATAAAACCAGCATGCGTGAATCAACGTCAGCAACATCCAGACGGAAGTGCGATAAAGCGGAAGTACGATCGGAGAAAAATATCGCTGAAGATATAACAGTACAGAGCAGGTCGTTAAGAAATCACATCAGGGGAAATCAGAGTCGGTCAGTGCAGGGAAGCGTAAAGCGGGTGTTACGGGGAGTACTGGCTGGTCATCACTGACCAGAAAGAGTATTCAACATGGTGCGAAGAGAGGGACTTGAACCCTCACGTCCGTAAGAACACTAACACCTGAAGCTAGCGCGTCTACCAATTCCGCCACCTTCGCGCAGATGCTGCGTAATATGAATCTCGTGGTATTTATGGTGCGAAGAGAGGGACTTGAACCCTCACGTCCGTAAGAACACTAACACCTGAAGCTAGCGCGTCTACCAATTCCGCCACCTTCGCATACCAGCAACACAACTTGCGTTGTATCGCTACCACGGAGGCGCATTCTAGAGATTTTCAGCAACAGGTCAACAGTTATTTCATCAACCTGAAACGATCGCTGCAAAAACCGCCATCCTGCTGCGATTATGCCCGTTCAGGCGGTATGAAGTCCGCCTGAACGCGGGATTTACTTGCCTTTCGGCGGGCGGCCCTTCACGGCGCGATAGACTTTAAAGCGGCCGTTCTGCAGCAGCACTTCATGGCTGCCGAAGGTTTCATCCAGCACCTGCGGGTACGGCAGGAAGGCGTTGGCTACAATGCGCAGCTCGCCGCCGGTGTTCAGGTGCTTAACCGCGCCGCGGATCAGCGTCTGAGCCGCATCCAGGCTGGTCTGCATACCGTCGTGGAACGGCGGGTTAGAGATAATCATGTCATAGCGGCTGGTGACGTCGGAGTAGACGTTACTCGCAAAGACTTCCCCTTCCAGGCCGTTCGCCGCCAGCGTGGCTTTACTGGCTTCAATCGCCGCCGCGCTGACGTCGGTCAGGGTCAGACGCACCTTCGGCGAGTGGCTGGCCAGCACGGTGGAGAGCACCCCGGCACCACAGCCGACGTCGAGGATCTTGCCTTTGGTATGCGGAGTAAAGGTGGAGAGCAGCAGCTGGCTACCGATATCCAGGGCGTCACGGCTGAACACGCCCGGCAGGGTCTTGATGGTGAATTCACCCAGCTGATAGGCATCGCGGAAGCTGTCAGCGTCGAACGTCGGCTGCGTATCCAGACGGCCGTGATAGAGACCGCAGCGGCGGGCGCTGTCGATCTTTTCAAGCTTCGCCCAGCTCTCCAGCATGGTATCGGCGCTGCGCACGCCGCTGCGGTTTTCACCGATCACGAAGATATCGCTGCCGACCGGCAGCAGCGACAGCAGGTTCTGCAGCTGGAACTGCGCTTCCGGCTTGTTCTTCGGCCAGTAGTAGACCAGCGTGTCACAGTCGGCGACCATACCGGCGCTGGCTACCAGCCCGAAGTGCGCATTGTCACCCAGCGAACGGCTCAGGTTCTGCCAGTGATGATACTGCTGGGTGTGCACCCGGCTCAGCGCGGTGTCCAGTTGGGCGGGCAGGTCATCCTGCAGGTCGCCAGCAAACAGCACGCGGCGTTGAGTAAATTCATCACTGTGGCGCAGTATCACTTCACTGGCCGGGGTAAATGCGGACATCGGTAACTCCTCAAAAATTGAGCGGCGATTATAGTCGTTTGTTGGCGCAGAATCACCGGGTTTGCTAGCATAGGCGCGCAATCAGGCGACCAGACGGGAATTAATGATGTCTTCCAGACGTGACTGGTTATTACAGCAGATGGGCGTGACGCAGTATCAGCTGCGGCGGCCGCGCGCGCTGAAGGGGGAGATTGCGGTGACCTTACCCGCAGAGACTCGCCTGGTGATTGTGGCGGCGGTGCCGCCTGACCTGCATGAGCCGCTGGTGGCGGACGTGCTGCGTACGCTGGCGCTGCATGAGCCACAGGTGCTGGTGCTGACGCCAGACCAGCTGGCGATGCTGCCGGATGATGCCCGCTGCGCCAGCTGGCAGCTGGGGCTGGCGGATCCCGGCGCGCTGAACGGCCCGCAGCTGATCACGCCGCCGCTGGCGGACCTTTACAACAACGCCGACGCCAAACGGGCGTTCTGGCAGCAAATTTGCCACTATGAATCTGATTTCTTTACTCACTCCGCACGATCTTGACGCCGCGTTTGCCATTGAGCAGCGCAGCCACGCTTTTCCCTGGTCAGAAAAAACCTTCGCCAGCAATCAGGGGGAGCGCTATCTCAACTATCAGCTGCGGGTGGACGGCGTGCTGGCGGCATTTGCCATCACCCAGCTGGTGCTGGATGAGGCGACGCTGTTTAATCTGGCGGTGGACCCGGCCTTCCAGCGCCGTGGCCTGGGGCTGCAGCTGTTGCAGCACCTGATCGCCGAGCTGGAAGCCCGCGGCGTGATGACGCTGTGGCTGGAGGTTCGCGCCTCGAATCGTGGGGCGATCGCGCTGTATGAGCGGCTTAATTTTAATGAAGTGTCGATCCGCCGTAATTACTATCCCACGGCGGACGGTAAAGAAGATGCCGTGATGATGGCACTCACTATTTAACAGGGAACCTGAACAACGATGCTTAAAGACTGGGACTGGATTTTATTTGACGCGGACGACACGCTGTTTCACTTCGACGCATTTGCCGGTTTACAGCATCTGTTTCAGCACTACGACGTCGCCTTCAGCCAGGCGGACTACGACGCCTATCAGGCGATCAACAAGCCGCTGTGGGTGGACTACCAGAACGGTGTGATCAACGCCCTGCAGCTGCAGCATCAGCGCTTTGAGGGCTGGGCGGCCCGGCTGAACGTCACCGCCGCCGATCTCAACCACCGCTTCCTGCTGACCATGGGGCAGATCTGCGTGCCGCTGCCGGGGGCGGTTGAGCTGTTAACCGCGCTTAAAGGGCGGGTGAAGATGGGTATTATCACCAACGGCTTTACCGCTATGCAGCAGGTGCGCCTGGAGCAGACCGGTTTTGCGGATTTCTTCGATCTGCTGGTGGTGTCTGAAGAAGTGGGCGTGGCCAAGCCGCATCCGGCGATTTTCGACTACGCGCTCAGTGAAATGGGCAACCCGCCGCGCGATCGCGTGCTGATGGTCGGTGATAATCCGGATTCGGACATTCTCGGCGGCATCAACGCCGGCCTTGCCACCTGCTGGCTGAACGCTGACGGCAAGCCGGCGCGGGACACCATCGCGCCGACCTGGCAGGTTGCTTCACTGAGCGAGCTGCAGGAGAAGCTGCTCGCGTAGATTTTACAGCCCCAGCGCGTCGAAATCGGACGCAGCGTGGCGTTCGGCCAGCTGCACGTCTCCCCAGGTACGGTTGACGATGCGCCCGCGTTTGACCGCCGGGCGCTGCGCAATCTCATCCGCCCAGCGCAGCAGGTTTTTATACGAGGCGGCATCAATAAACTCACCGGCCTCGTACAGCAGACCCTGCACCAGCGCGCCGTACCACGGCCAGATGGCGATATCGGCTATGGTGTACTCATCGCCGGCAATATAGCGGTGTTCAGCCAGTTGTTTGTCCAGCAGGTCCAGCTGGCGCTTGGCCTCCAGGGTAAAGCGGTCAATGGCGTACTCGATCTTCACCGGCGCATAGTGATAGAAGTGGCCGAAGCCGCCGCCGACGTAAGGGGCCGCGCCCTGCAGCCAGAACAGCCAGTTCAGCGTTTCGGTGCGCTTCGCCGCGTCTTTTGGCAGGAAATGGCCGAATTTCTCCGCCAGATAGAGCAGGATCGCGCCAGATTCAAACACGCGGATTGCCGGCTGTGCGCTGGTGTCCAGCAGCGCCGGGATCTTCGAGTTAGGGTTGACCGCCACAAAGCCCGACGAGAACTGCTCGCTTTCACCAATACGCACCAGGTGCGCGTCATACTCCGCACCGTTAACGTTCAGCGCCAGCAGCTCCTCCAGCAGGATGGTCACCTTCTGGCCGTTTGGCGTGCCCAGCGAGTAGAGCTGCAGCGGGTGCCTGCCCTGCGGCAACGTGGCGTCGTGACGCGCGCCGGCGGTCGGGCGGTTGATACTGCCCCAGGTGCCGCCGGTGCCTTTGTTTTCGCTCCAGACTTTTGCTGGCTGATAATCGTTATTGCTCATAGCTGTACAGGCCCTTTTCGTCGAAGAGTACCGGCGGATGTCGCCAGCAATGCGGTAAAAATAGCGGATGGCCGCACGGAAATCCAAATGCCCGATTGTCGGATGCTTAGGTATAGCACTGCTAACGCGGGATCACTTGTCCGCAACGAGCAGTGGCTAAAGGGCCAGTGAGCTGCGACGTGCTGAAACTCGCTATTCCGGCTAAAGAATTAAGCCGGCGGGCATCGGAAAAAAGTCCGTGCTTAGTGAGCAAATCCAGTTTCTCAGGCGATAGCAAACCAATCAGTTGCTCTACCGCATCAATTTTTCCGCTGATGTAAGCCACGGCATCTGCGGGGGTGCTGACCGGGTATGCTTTCCATAAAGGTTCATTGTGAGCCAGACGATTTCGATACTCTCTGACCGTTTTGGTCAGTTTACGGGCCATGCTCAGGTATCCTTTCCATTAGATCGGGCCGGTATTTGACCGTATGTGGCATAGCTCAATCCTTATCGTAGGGTCTGCCAGAGGTTGCCTTGACACTGCTTTTGGTCCTCTGTAGCATCAGGTTCAGGTTGGTGAGAGGAACCAATGGCCTTCGGGTGTAAGACCTCTCGCAAATACCGTAGATCTTCGCCCCGGCTTAAGCCGGGGTTTTTGCGTTATGGTCCCGGTGTTTCTGTTTAGCAGGCTGGCCACTACCATCCCATTCCCTCTCGCCGGGCCTGTCTCGTCACAGTATTCACAAAAGCGACGCCCTTCATCTTCAATCGATCGTTCTGCGGTGGGTTTATGCATCATTTGAGACGAAGTACGAGAAAAACACGCTGTGCGACAGGGCTAAAGCACGGATTCTCTAACGCAGGGTACCGTTGTTTTTAAGTGCCGGATTTGCCGAAGCAGATGAGTCTGCTATACCCGGCATGAGATAACCGACAGGAAGCAGGTGACTATGTCGCTACAAAATGGCTCAGAGAGGGGCGGCGAGAGCGCCGTTGATAGAGCGGAGCAGGGGCTGATTACAACTGCCGATGGCCGCCCGTGCTGTGCCTGGCAGGCGCAGATGCCGGACTATCACGACCACGAGTGGGGACGCCCGGTGGTGGACGATTGGCTGCTGTTTGAGAAGGTGTGTCTGGAGGGGTTTCACTCCGGCATGTCCTGGCAGCTTATCTATAACAAGCGCGACAACTTCCGCCGCGCGTTTGAGGGCTTTAATTTCCACCGCGTAGCGGCTTACGGCGAGCCGGAGGTGGCGCGGCTGCTGGCGGACAGCGGCATCGTGCGTAACCGGGCCAAGATCCTCTCGGCGATCAACAATGCGCAACGGGCGATCGAACTGCAGGAGGAAGCCGGATCGCTGGCCGCCTGGTTCTGGCAGTTTGAGCCGACGGCGCAGCAGCGGCCGGCCAGCGTCGATCTGCACTACTGGCAGCAGGTGAAAACCTCACCGCAGGCCGAAGCGATGTCGAAGGCGCTGAAAAAGCGCGGCTGGAGCTGGGTTGGGCCGGTGACCGCGTATTCGCTGATGCAGGCGCTGGGGCTGGTTAACGATCATCTCGACGGCTGCTGTCGCCGTGTTGAGTGTGAAGCCGAACGGTCGCAGTTAATGCGTCCGGGCTGAGCCTGCGCGGATCGCTTTACGGATGACGGGACGATCCCTCAGCCTGAGTCCCGTATTTGCAGGTTAAACGGTTCGGCAGCGAACTCCGCCTGCCGGGGCTGCGCCCCCCTTTTGCGTGATTAAGCGCCGTTCTGCATTGTTTCTGAGGGCACAATCAGCGAAAATGCCCGCCATCTAACGAAGAACCGGCTGTGCCAGCCGTTGCGCGAAAGGCGTAACCCGGCGGTACGGCGCCAAACCAGAAGAATTTTCATGTCAAATGCGCCCTTTATGCAAGAGGTGGCACGCCGCCGCACTTTTGCCATTATTTCTCACCCGGATGCCGGTAAAACCACTATTACCGAGAAGGTTCTGCTGTTCGGACAGGCTATCCAGACCGCCGGTACGGTAAAAGGCCGTGGCTCTAACCAGCACGCCAAATCGGACTGGATGGAGATGGAGAAGCAGCGTGGCATCTCGATCACCACCTCGGTGATGCAGTTCCCGTACCGCGACAGCCTGGTCAACCTGCTGGACACGCCGGGGCACGAAGACTTCTCCGAAGATACCTACCGCACCCTGACGGCGGTCGACTGCTGTCTGATGGTGATCGACGCCGCGAAAGGCGTTGAGGATCGTACCCGCAAGCTGATGGAAGTGACCCGTCTGCGCGACACGCCGATCCTGACCTTTATGAACAAGCTGGACCGCGATATCCGTGACCCGATGGAGGTCATGGATGAAGTGGAGAGCGAGCTGAAGATCGCCTGTGCGCCGATCACCTGGCCGATCGGCTGCGGCAAGCTGTTTAAGGGCGTGTACCACCTGTATAAGAATGAAACCTACCTCTATCAGACCGGTAAGGGCCATACCATTCAGGAAGTGCGCATCGTTAAGGGGCTGGATAACCCGGAACTGGACGCGGCAATTGGTGAAGATCTCGCGGCGCAGCTGCGCGATGAGCTGGAGCTGGTGCAGGGTGCCTCCCACGAATTTGACCACGAGCTGTTCCTGGCAGGCCAGCTGACCCCGGTGTTCTTCGGCACCGCGCTGGGTAACTTCGGCGTTGACCATATGCTGGATGGCCTGGTTGAGTGGGCACCGGCACCGATGCCGCGTAACACCGATCTGCGCACCGTCACCGCCGCCGACGAGAAGTTCACCGGCTTCGTGTTTAAGATCCAGGCCAATATGGATCCGAAACACCGCGACCGTGTGGCCTTTATGCGCGTGGTCTCCGGCAGGTATGAGAAGGGTATGAAGCTGCGCCAGGTGCGCACCGGCAAAGACGTGGTGATCTCGGACGCGCTGACCTTTATGGCCGGTGACCGTTCCCACGTGGAAGAGGCGTATCCGGGCGATATTATCGGCCTGCATAACCACGGTACTATCCAGATCGGCGACACCTTTACCCAGGGTGAAAATATGAAGTTCACCGGTATTCCGAACTTCGCGCCGGAACTGTTCCGTCGTATCCGCCTGCGTGACCCGCTGAAGCAGAAGCAGCTGCTGAAAGGGCTGGTGCAGCTGTCGGAAGAGGGCGCAGTGCAGGTGTTCCGCCCGGTACACAACAACGACCTGATCGTCGGTGCGGTGGGCGTGCTGCAGTTTGACGTGGTGGTCTCGCGCCTGAAAAGCGAATACAACGTCGAAGCGATTTATGAGGCGATCAACGTCTCGACCGCCCGCTGGGTGGAGTGTAATGACGTGAAGAAATTTGACGAGTTCCAGCGCAAGAACGAAGTGAACCTGGCGCTTGATGGCGGTGATAACCTGACCTACATCGCTCCTACTATGGTCAACCTGAATATCACTCAGGAACGTTATCCTGACGTGGTATTCCGCAAAACTCGCGAACATTAATTCCGCGACTACACTTGAGGGTGGGACGTTAACGCGTCCCACCCTTTTTTTTTCACTGATATTACAGACTACTCTTAAAACCTCGTATTTCTGCTGATTTTTTCCTCTTTTTCACCTTCCTGTCCGGTAAAAACGCTATCTGCGACTATATTTATTGTCAGGACGCAAACAAAAGGAACAAATCGATGAAGACCACAATGACGAAAACCCTGATGGCACTGGTAGTCGGTTCAGCTCTGTTAAGCGGAACCGCGATGGCAGAACAGACGATGACCGGTAAAGCGGAATCAGCTGCCGACAGTGCGGGTTCAAAAATCGATAGCTCAATGAAGTCAGTAGGTAACTACATGGACGACAGCGGCGTAACCGCCAAGGTGAAAGCCGCGCTGGTCGACAATGAAGCGATTAAAAGTACCGATATTTCCGTGAAAACCCACGATGGCGTGGTGACCCTGAGCGGTTTTGTGACCTCACAGGATCAGGCTGAACTGGCGGTTGCAGCGGCCAAAAAGGTCGAAGGCGTGAAGTCGGTTAGCGACAAACTGCACGTGAAAGACAGCACCAAAGCGACGGCCAGCGGTTATGCCGGTGATGCGGCAACCACCACCGAAATCAAAGCTAAACTGTTAGCGGATGACATCGTACCGTCGCGTAACGTGAAGGTGGAGACCACCAACGGCGTGGTGCAGCTTTCCGGTTCGGTAAAAACTGAGGCGCAGTCTGAACGCGCTGAAGGCATTGCCAAAGCCATTGATGGCGTGAAAAGCGTCAAAAACGATCTCACCGTTAAGTAACGGTAGAAAACCGGTGACGGCGGCTGCCGTCACCGGACAAGTCCGCTAAGAGCAACATTCCGGCGCGATGACTGCGCTTACGTGAATGATAAAGACGTTCGATTTTCACTATGGTAAGGAGAGGCGTATGTTTCGTTGGGGTATTATCTTTCTGATTATTGCACTGATCGCTGCGGCATTAGGCTTCGGTGGTCTGGCGGGTACGGCAGCGTGGGCAGCAAAAATCGTCTTCGTGGTCGGTATTATTATCTTCCTGGTCAGCCTGTTCACCGGCCGTAAGAAACTTTAGCGACTGCTGTCACACAGCGTAGCAAAACAGCAACAAGCGCCTCACCGGCGCTGCTGAGAACGGGTATCCTCTGCACTCACTTTGTGTGGAGGATACCTGACTTGGGCAGCCGCATCCCGATTACCCTCGGTAATATCGATCCCCTGAATTTGTCCCCCTTTTCCCCCGGAAATCTCGCCTTAGTATGCGAGGGCGGCGGGCAACGCGGCATTTTTACCGCCGGCGTGCTGGATGAATTTCAGCGGGCGCGCTTTAATCCCTTCGATCTGCTGATCGGCACTTCCGCCGGGGCACAGAACTTATCCGCTTACGTCTGCGGCCAGCCAGGTTATGCCCGCCGGGTGATCACCCGTTATACCACCAGCAAACAGTTTTTCGATCCGCTGCGCTTTGTGCGCGGTGGGCACCTGATCGACCTGGACTGGCTGGTGGACATTACCCGTGCTGAACTGCCGCTGGCGCTGGCGGCCGGGGATAAGCTGTTTAAGGCCGGCCGCGAATTCTATATGTGCGCCTGTCGCAGCGACGATTACAGCCCCTCTTATTTTACCCCCACGGCAGATAACTGGCATGACATCATTAAGGCGTCCAGCGCCATTCCGGGTTTGTACCGCAATGGTGTCGACCTCAGCGGCGAGTTCTGGCTGGACGGCGGAATCAGCGATGCTATTCCGGTGCGCGAGGCGGCGCGGCGCGGTGCTGATACTATCGTGGTGATCCGCACCGTCCCCTCACAGATGACCTATACACCGCAGTGGATCAAACGGCTGGAGCGCTGGCTGAGTGACGGGGCGTTGCGCCCGTTAATCAATATTTTACAGCTGCACGAGCAGAGCTACAGCGAAACCCAGCAGTTTATCGATGCACCGCCGGGCGGCCTGCGGATCGTTGAGATCTACCCGCCGCGCCCGCTGGCCAGCAATGCGCTGGGCAGCCGGGTGACGGCGCTGAATCAGGATTATCATCTGGGCCGCCGCTGCGGGCGTTACTTCCTTGCGACGCTGGGCCAGTGGCTGGGCGGTGGCAAGGGTGTCATGCCCGTCTCTGCCAGGCCCGCTCTCGTTAGTGCGGTGGCTGGCACGGCGCCAGTTGCGCCGGGCACGGGCGCAGACAGCGTGCTGAATCCGGCAGATGTCGTGGTTATGCCGGAACGGACAACAAGGCGTACAATGCAGCAACCAGCCACGGCTGCCGTGGCGGATCCGTTGTTCAACCCGGCCACGACTGCTGTGGCGGATCCGTTGCTTAACCCGGCCCTGGCTGCCGTGACGGATCCATTGCTCAATCCGGCCATAACTGACGTTATGGAGTCTGCTGCCGCGCCTGTTGCTGATGCAGATGCGCTGTCGGGACGGACGATCGCGGAGGATACGTTTACTCCGGTCAGCGCAGACGGGAGAGTGGCTC
>NZ_JRZZ01000004.1:80918-159445 GCF_002865965.1 Erwinia sp. B116 | reverse complement strand
TGGAGAAGCTGATCGCCGTCGGCGTGGCCGCCGATCGCTTTGCGGGCGTGATGGCGCTGGCGCACGCGCACCCGCCGGTGTACGCCGCGCTGGGCATGCATCCGATGGCCATCGCCGATCATAGCGAACAGGGGCTGGCGGCACTGCGCCAGCAGCTGGAGCTGCGTGACCCGAAGCTGGTGGCGATCGGTGAGATCGGCCTCGATCGCTACATCGACGATCCGCAGTTCGATCGCCAGCAGGCGCTGCTGGACGATCAGCTGCGCCTGGCGCGCGATTACGATCTGCCGGTGATCCTGCATTCGCGGCGTACCCACGACACGCTGGCGCAGCATCTGCGGCGCATCGACGTGCCGCGGCGCGGCGTGGTGCACGGCTTTGCCGGCAGCGAACAGCAGGCGCTGGCGTTTATCCGCGCCGGTTATGCCATCGGCGTCGGCGGCACCATTACCTACCCGCGAGCCAGCAAAACGCGTAACGCTATCGCCCGCCTGCCGCTGAGCGCGCTGCTGCTGGAAACCGACTCGCCGGATATGCCGCTGCAGGGCTGGCAGGGGCAGCCCAACCGCCCGGAGCGGCTGCGCGAGGTGTGGCAGGTGTTGTGTGAGCTGCGCCCGGAATCCCCGCAGCAGATCGCGGAAGCGATCCGTGAAAATACCCGCCTGATCTTCCGCCTGTAAAACTCGCCTGTTAAAAAATGCGCCTGGGTGGCGCAGACACCCTTACAAAATGTTATTATATTAACATTGCGGGCTGCCGCCGGTGATCGCGCTGTCTGCGGCTGCAGCTGGGTGGTTATTGTGATGAAGATCACTTTAACTGTAACGCTTATGAAAACGCTTTCTTTCAATCGTGACTTTCGTCGCAAAACCACTCTGGGTGAATTGTTATAATTATAACATTCCCGCTCCGGGAGGGCGGCGACAACGCCACGCCAACGTAATCCGCTTTTGGAGAAAATGATGACTGATGTAACCCAGGCCGCGGTACGCGCGCTGAAGCTGATGGATCTGACCACCCTCAACGATGACGATACCGACGAGAAGGTGATCGCGCTGTGCCACCAGGCCAAATCCCCGGCGGGCAATACCGCGGCGATCTGCATCTATCCGCGCTTTATCCCGATCGCCCGCAAAACGCTGCGCGAGCAGGGCACCCCGGACGTGCGCATTGCCACCGTCACTAACTTCCCGCACGGTAACGATGATATCGACATTGCGCTGGCCGAAACCCGCGCGGCGATCGCCTACGGTGCCGATGAGGTGGACGTGGTGTTCCCGTACCGCGCGCTGATCGCCGGTAACGAGACGGTTGGCTTTGAGCTGGTAAAAGCCTGTAAAGCCGCCTGCGCAGACGCCGGCGTGCTGTTAAAAGTGATTATCGAAACCGGTGAGCTGAAAACCGAGGCGCTGATCCGCCAGGCGTCAGAGATCGCCATCAACGCCGGTGCCGACTTTATCAAGACCTCTACCGGTAAAGTACCGGTGAACGCCACGCCGGAGGTGGCGGAGATCATGATGCGCGTTATCGCCGAAAAAGGCGTGCAGCAGCAGGTTGGTTTTAAACCTGCCGGCGGCGTGCGCACCGCCGACGACGCGGCAGTTTACCTGAAGCTGGCCGACGACATTCTCGGCAGCGAGTGGGCCGACGCGCGCCACTTCCGCTTTGGTGCTTCAAGCCTGCTGGCCAGCCTGCTGAACGCGGCCGGTTTCAGCGGTGCCAAAAGCGACAGCAAGTACTGATATTAACCGGGGGTGACCGTGTTTCTGCCGCAGGAAATTATTCGTAAAAAACGTGATGGTCAGGCGCT
Organism: Erwinia sp. B116; assembly: GCF_002865965.1. Lineage (NCBI taxonomy): Bacteria > Pseudomonadati > Pseudomonadota > Gammaproteobacteria > Enterobacterales > Erwiniaceae > Erwinia > Erwinia sp. B116. The sequence continues at coordinate 157,635 of NZ_JRZZ01000004.1, read as the reverse complement.
GAGTGAAGAGGAGATCCGTTTCTTCATCAACGGCGTACGTGACAATACGGTGTCAGAGGGGCAGATCGCCGCGCTGGCGATGACCATCTTCTTCCATGATATGTCGCTGCCCGAGCGGGTGGCGCTGACCATGGCGATGCGCGACTCCGGCTCGGTGCTGAACTGGCAGGGGCTGGGGCTGAACGGACCGGTGGTGGATAAGCACTCCACCGGCGGCGTCGGCGACGTGACCTCGCTGATGCTTGGCCCGATGATTGCCGCCTGCGGCGGTTATGTGCCGATGATCTCCGGCCGCGGGCTGGGGCACACCGGCGGCACCCTCGACAAGCTGGAAGCGATCCCCGGGTTCGATATCTTCCCGCAGGACGATCGCTTCCGTCAGATTATTAAGCAGGTGGGCGTGGCGATTATCGGCCAGACCCAGTCGCTGGCCCCGGCGGATAAGCGTTTCTACGCCACCCGTGATATCACCGCCACCGTGGATTCGATCCCGCTGATCACCGCCTCGATCCTCGCCAAGAAGCTGGCCGAAGGGCTGGATGCGCTGGTGATGGACGTTAAAGTCGGGTCCGGCGCCTTTATGCCGACCTTTGAGCTGTCGCTGGCGCTGGCGGAATCGATCGTCGGCGTGGCTAACGGCGGCGGCTGTAAAACCACCGCGCTGCTGACCGATATGAACCAGGTGCTGGCCTCCAGCGCCGGTAACGCGCTGGAGGTGCGGGAAGCGGTGCAGTTCCTCACCGGCAGCTACCGTAACCCGCGCCTGCTGGAAGTGACCCTCGCCCTGTGCAGCGAAATGCTGATCTCCGGCGGGCTGGCGACCTCAGCGGCAGACGCACAGCAGCAGCTGATGACGGTGCTGGATAACGGCCGCGCGGCCGAAGTGTTTGCCCGCATGGTGGCGGCGCAGAACGGCCCGGCTGACTTTATTGAACGCATGGACAGCTATCTGCCTGCGCCAACGCTGAGCAAAGCGGTTTACGCGCAGCGTGCCGGCGTGGTCGGCGCAATGGACACCCGCGCGCTGGGAATGGCGGTGGTCGCGATGGGCGGCGGCCGCCGCCAGGCCAGCGACAGCATCGATTACAGCGTCGGCTTCAGCGAGATGGTGCAGCTGGGGGATTCGGTAGATGCTGAACGTCCGCTGGCGATTATCCACGCGTCGAGCGAAGCCAGCTGGCAGGAAGCGGCGCTGGCGGTGCAGCATGCCGTGCAGGTCGGCGATACCGCACCGGCTGCGACGCCAGTTATCTATCGCAGAATTACGCAATAAGCGGTATTCTGTTCTGATCGCATTTTTTTAATGCTCACCGCGACAATCGCGCAGGAGACCAGGATGAAACGTGTATTTATCATGGTGCTGGATTCGTTTGGAATCGGCTCCAGTAAAGACGCCGATCGCTTTGGCGATGCAGGCTCGGATACCCTTGGCCACATCGCCGAGGCGTGCTTCAACGGGGAAGCGGATAAAGGACGTCAGGGGCCGCTGCATTTGCCGAATCTGACGGCGCTGGGGCTGGGTAAAGCGGCGGAGGCCTCCACCGGTCGCTTCCCGCCGGGGCTGGATAAAGACGCTGAAATTACCGGCGCTTATGCTTACGCCAGCGAGCTGTCGTCCGGCAAAGATACGCCGTCCGGCCACTGGGAAATTGCCGGCGTGCCGGTGCTGTTCGACTGGGGCTACTTCAGCGACGTCGAGAACAGCTTCCCGCAGGCGCTGCTCGACGAGCTGGTGGAAAAGGCGCAGCTGCCGGGCTATCTCGGTAACTGCCACGCCTCGGGGACGGTGATCCTCGACAGGCTGGGCGAAGAGCATATGAAAAGCGGCAAGCCGATTTTCTATACCTCCGCGGATTCGGTGTTCCAGATTGCCTGCCATGAAGAGACTTTCGGGCTGGATCGTCTGTACGAACTCTGTGAAATCGCCCGTGAAGTCCTCACCGAAGGCGGCTACAACATTGGCCGGGTGATCGCCCGTCCGTTCGTCGGCGACAAGGCCGGCAGCTTTGAACGCACCGGCAACCGTCACGACCTGGCGGTAGAGCCGCCGTCCGCCACCGTGCTGAAAAAGCTGGTGGACGAGCAGGGCGGTGAGGTGGTGTCCGTCGGTAAAATCGCCGATATCTATGCCCACGTCGGCATCACCAAAAAGGTGAAGGCCACCGGGCTGGACGCGCTGTTTGACGCAACGGTGAAAGAGATGGCGATTGCGCCGGATAACAGCATCGTGTTCACCAACTTCGTTGACTTTGACTCCACCTGGGGCCACCGTCGCGATATTCCGGGCTATGCCGGCGGGCTGGAGCTGTTTGACCGCCGCCTGCCGGAGCTGATGGCGCAGGTGAAAGAGGGTGATATCCTGATCCTCACCGCTGACCACGGCTGCGATCCAAGCTGGCCGGGCACTGAACACACCCGCGAACATATTCCGGTGCTGATCTACGGCCCGGGCGTCAAGCCGGGTTATCTGGGCTACCGCGATACCTTCGCCGATATCGGCCAGACCGTGGCACGCTATTTTGGCCTATCCGATATGGATTACGGCAAATCAATGCTGTAAAACAGCGCACCTCATTCTGTAACCGGGGCGAAAGCCCCGGCATGACTTTAAAAGGATAACAACATGGCTACGCCTCATATTAACGCTGAACTGGGTGATTTCGCCGACGTGGTACTGATGCCGGGCGATCCGCTGCGCGCTAAGCACATCGCGGAAACCTTCCTGGATGGCGCGGTTGAAGTGAACAACGTGCGCGGCATGCTCGGTTACACCGGCACCTATAAAGGCCGTAAGATCTCGGTGATGGGTCACGGTATGGGCATCCCGTCCTGCTCGATCTACGCCAAAGAGCTGATCACCGACTTCGGCGTGAAGAAGATCATCCGCGTGGGTTCCTGCGGCGCGGTGCGTGAAGACGTGAAGCTGCGTGACGTGGTGATCGGGATGGGTGCCTGCACCGATTCCAAAGTGAATCGCATGCGCTTCAAAGACCACGATTTTGCGGCGATTGCCGACTTCGACATGGTGCGTAACGCGGTTGACGCGGCCAAAGCGCTGGGCGTGGACGCGCGCGTCGGCAACATCTTCTCCGCCGACCTGTTTTACAGCCCGGATCCGCAGATGTTCGACGTGATGGAGAAGTACGGCATCCTCGGCGTGGAGATGGAAGCGGCCGGTATCTACGGCGTGGCGGCAGAGTTCGGTGCGAAAGCGCTGACCATCTGCACCGTGTCGGACCATATCCGCACCCACGAGCAGACCACCGCTGCCGAACGCCAGACCACCTTCAACGATATGATTAAGATCGCGCTGGAGTCGGTACTGCTGGGCGACAACGCCTGATAAACCGGTGAGGCCGGCCCCCGGCCTCACCGTTCACCCGGCTCACTCGTTCGGCGGGCTGCCGCCGGGTAATTCGCCGTACCCCCCTTTCTTTCAGCAATCCCCTCGGTTTTTCAGCCGGATCGCCGGTCAGCACGCGTTTTTTGATCCACTCTGCCTTTCAGTCGCGGCCTCAGGCTGTTCAGCTACGATCGCGGGCAGCTCGCCTTTTCCGTACCACGCTGCTGCGCAGCTCAGCGTTCAGCAACTGAGCGGCGATACGCTTTTTCCTGGTTGTTTTTTGTGCTTTTCTGGCGGGGTAATGTCCGCTATTATCTATTCACAGATAACCATTTTTTATTTAAATTTTTTGTTAAAAAACAATTTTTTAGTTTAATTTTATCTATTCATAAATCTATTCAGGAATCTATTCATTGTGTCCGATCTCACTGCACTGCTGTTAGGCGGGCCGCTGGATGCGGCCACCCTGCAGGCCAGGCTGGACGTCAGCCAGGCGACGCTGTCACGGCTAATCCAGGCGGAGCCGCAGGTGCTGAAAACCGGCCGCGCCCGCGCCACGCGCTATCTGCTGCTGCGCCCGCTGCGCGGCGAGAGCGCCTTTCCGCTGTGGCAAGTGAACGCCGCCGGCCAGGCGCAGAGCAGCGGCACGCTGTATACGGTGTGGCCGGTGGGCCACTGCGTGGTTGAGTCGGCGGCAGGCGGCTGGCAGCACTTTGCCGGTCTGCCCTGGTATCTCAGCGATATGCGGCCGCAGGGGTTTCTCGGGCGGGCCTGGGGGCGCGACTGCGCGCAGCGGCTGGGGCTGACGGAAGATATCCGTCAGTGGGGGGAGGATGAGTGCCTGCTGGCGCTCAGCCACGCCGGCAGCGATATTCCGGGCAACTGGCTGGTGGGCGATGACAGCTACCGGCGGTGGCTGCAGGCTTCATCACCGCTAGCGCTTCGGCAGGCGGAAAAAGCCGCTGCGTATCCGCAGCTGGCCAGCCGGGCGCTGGCGGGTGAGGAGCCCGGCTCATCCGCCGGGGGGGAACAGCCAAAATTCACCTGCTACGCCGGGGGGGAGCACGGCGGCGCGGCCCATCTGCTGGTCAAATTTACCCCGGCGCGCAGCAATGAGAACAGCCAGCGCTGGCGCGATCTGCTGTATGCGGAAGCGCTGGCGCTGCGGCTGATGAATGAGTACGGGCTGGCGGCGGCGGAGGCGACGCTGCTGGACGCGGATAACGGCCAGCGCTTTCTGGAGGTGGTGCGCTTTGACCGGCAGGGCAGCCGCGGCCGTGACGATATGGTTTCGCTGGAAGCGGTGCAGGCGGAGTTTACCGGCAGCCAGCGCCACTGGCCGGAGGCGCTGGCGGAGCTGGTCCGGCAGAAGCGGCTCGGCGCTGCTGATGCCGAACGCGGCACGCTGCAATGGGCCTTCGGACGGCTGATTGCCAACGGTGATATGCACGCCGGCAACCTGTCATTTTTCCTGCGGGACGGGCGTCTGACGCTGACGCCGGCCTATGACATGCTGCCGATGAGCTTCGCGCCGGGCGCTACCGGGCAGATGCGCGACAGCGCGCCGGAGCTGAAGCTGGATCTCAGCCTCAACCGCGCCTGCTGGCAGACGGCCTGGCAGATGGCGGATAGCTACTGGCAGCAGTTGAGTGAAGAGGCCGCCTGCAGCGCTGATTTTCAGCGGCTGGCGGCGGAGATGCGGGAAAAACTGTCAGAGCTTACGGGGCAGATCGCGCGGATGGCCTGAGGGTGCTACCGCCCGGATGGCCGGGCGGGGCCATGCGGGCACTCCGCTGGCGACGGATGGCGTTGCCAAAGCTTTAGTCGTTGCTGATGGGGTTTCGGCACAGGGCCGTACCCTCAGCCTTTGTGGATGTCTTAACGGCTGTGCCCGCTGCCGCGCTTATTCATGTCGTCATCGCGGCCTTTAGCGCTGCCGGCGTTTCCTTTATCGTTCTCTGCGCTGACGCCGTCGAAGCTGACGGCATTGTTGCCCTCTTTGTTGAGGATGGCACCGATGCTCTCTTTATTGCCGCCGCCGCTGCTCCCGGCGCTGATGCTGGTCTCTTCAGCCTGGTCGTCCTGCGGGTCGCCATCATGGATGCGAATGGTCAGGCCGCTGCCCTGGCTGGCATTGTCCGGCTCCTCTTCATCATCCTCTCTGACCGGATTATTGGCGGTTAACAGGAACGGTGACTGCTGCCAGCGGGTGCGGCGGTCGCGCAGCAGGGTACGGGTGAGAATAATGCCGATGGCCAGCGCCAGCAGCAGCATCAGGCGCAGAATATTGGTGGTGTTATCCACCTGGCGGGATTCGGTGACCAGCACGTGGGTATCCAGCGTCACGCGCAGAAAGCCGCGCGGCCCCTCTTTGCTGGCCAGCGGCTGCACAATCTGATGGTTGAAGTAGCTGCCGGCCCGCTGACCGTCCAGCGCCAGCCTGTCGCGCACGTTGATGCTCTCGCCGCTGTGCGCCAGCAGCGAGCCTTCATCGTCGTAGACCGAGGCGTCAAGAATGCGGCTGTCGTGGGTCAGCTGGTCGAGGGTATCGACGATTTTCTGGTGGTTATCGTCGCTGTTATCCATCAGCGGCGTCAGGCTCCACGCCACCTGGCGCGTCAGAGTGTGCGCCAGCTCTTCCACCTGCTCCGAGCGCGCCATCTGGTGGCCGAGGCTGAACCAGGAGGCACCCTGCATCAGCACCACCAGCAGCGCCAGGCTGATCAGTACGATCACCGTGCGGTGCAGGCGAAATTTCAGTTTGGCTTTAGCCATCACAACCCTTCAAAAATGGTGGAACGATCCTCGCTTTATGTTGCCAGAAGGCGGCCTGACAAGGTAGCCTTTCGCCAGGTTTTATACTGGTCCGGTGAGCGGGCGGCGAGGCGCGAGGCGCTCTGCACGCTCATCCACCGCATAACAATGCTTAATCAGTCCCTGCAGGAGCCGTAATGCCGAATAGTCTGACCTGGTGCGATCTGCCCGCCGATGTTTCCGAATGGCCGGGTTTACCCCTTTCCCTGAGCGGCGATGAAGTGATGCCGCTGGACTACCGTGCCGGGCGCACCGGTTGGTTACTGTACGGACGCCAGCTGGATAAAGCGGCGCTGACCGCCTACCAGCATCGCCTGGGTGCCGCGATGGTGATCGTCAGCGCGTGGAGCATTGAGGATTATCACGTGGTACGCCTGGCCGGCTCACTGACGCCGTTTGCCGCGCAGCTGGCCCACGACGCCGGGCTGGACGTGGCGCCGCTGGGTAAAATTCCGCACCTGAAAACGCCGGGCCTGCTGGTGATGGATATGGACTCCACCGCGATTGAGATCGAGTGCATCGACGAGATCGCTAAGCTGGCCGGCAGCGGCGAGCTAGTGGCAGAAGTGACCGAACGGGCCATGCGCGGCGAGCTGGACTTTGCTGCCAGCCTGCGCCAGCGCGTCGCCACCCTGAAGGGGGCGGACGCCAATATTCTGAAGCAGGTGCGTGACGAGCTGCCGCTGATGCCGGGCCTGACCTCGCTGGTGCACAAGCTGCAGGCGCTGGGCTGGCAGGTGGCGATCGCCTCCGGCGGCTTCACCTACTTTGCCGAATACCTGCGTGACAGCCTGCACCTGTCGGCGATTGCCGCCAACGTGCTGGAGATCCGCGATGGCAAACTGACCGGTGAAGTGCTGGGCGATATCGTTGATGCACAGTACAAAGCGAACACCCTGCGCCAGCTGGCTGAACGTTTCGGCATCGCGCCGGAGCAGACCGTGGCCGTGGGTGATGGCGCTAACGATCTGCCGATGATCAAAGCCTCCGGGCTGGGCATTGCCTACCACGCCAAGCCAAAAGTGAACGAACAAACAGAAGTGACCATTCGCCATGCCGATCTGATGGGGGTGTTCTGCATCCTCAGCGGCAGCCTGATCCACGAAGAACGTTAAGGGGAAGCTTTGGCCAAAGCGGTAAAACGTGCCTTTGTCTGCAACGAATGCGGTGCAGACTACCCACGCTGGCAGGGGCAGTGCAGCGCCTGCCAGGCCTGGAACACCATCACCGAGATGCGGCTTGCCGCCTCACCTGCCGCGGCGCGTAACGAGCGCCTCTCCGGCTATGCGGGCAGCGTCGCCGGCCCGAGCCGGGTGCAGAAACTCTCCGAAATCAGCCTCGAAGCGCTACCGCGCTTCAGCACCGGTTTTAAAGAGTTTGACCGCGTGCTCGGCGGCGGCGTGGTGCCCGGCAGCGCCATTCTGATCGGCGGTAACCCCGGCGCGGGGAAAAGTACCCTGCTGCTGCAGACGCTGTGCAGGCTCTCTGAGTCGATGAAAACTCTCTACGTCACCGGTGAAGAGTCGCTGCAGCAGGTGGCGATGCGCGCCCACCGGCTGGGGCTGCCGGCCGAAAACCTCTATATGCTGTCGGAAACCAGCATCGAGCAGATCTGCCTGATCGCCGAACAGGAGCAGCCGAAGCTGATGGTGATCGACTCGATCCAGGTGATGCATATGGCCGACATCCAGTCGTCGCCGGGCAGCGTGGCGCAGGTGCGCGAAACCGCCGCCTATCTCACCCGTTTTGCCAAAACCACCGGCGTGGCGATCGTGATGGTCGGTCACGTCACCAAAGACGGCTCGCTGGCCGGGCCCAAGGTGCTGGAGCACTGCATCGACTGTTCGGTGCTGCTGGACGGCGACGCGGACTCGCGTTACCGCACCCTGCGCAGCCATAAAAACCGCTTCGGCGCGGTGAATGAGCTGGGGGTGTTTGCCATGACCGAGCAGGGGCTGCGCGAGGTCAGCAACCCGTCGGCGATCTTCTTAAGCCGCGGCGACGAAGTAACCTCCGGCAGCTCGGTGATGGTGCTGTGGGAGGGCACGCGGCCGCTGCTGGTTGAGATCCAGGCGCTGGTCGATCACTCGATGATGGGTAACCCCCGGCGCGTGGCGGTGGGGCTGGAGCAGAACCGGCTGGCGATCCTGCTGGCGGTGCTGCACCGTCACGGCGGCCTGCAGATGGCCGACCAGGACGTGTTCGTTAACGTGGTTGGCGGCGTCAAGGTCACCGAGACCAGCGCCGACCTGGCGCTGATGCTGTCGATGGTCTCCAGCCTGCGCGATCGTCCGCTGCCGCAGGATCTGGTGGTGTTCGGTGAAGTGGGGCTGGCCGGAGAAATCCGCCCGGTGCCGAGCGGCCAGGAGCGCATCTCTGAGGCGGCCAAGCACGGCTTCCGCCGGGCGATCGTGCCCGCGGCCAACGTGCCGAAGAAGATGCCGGAAAACATGAAGGTGTACGGCGTAAAAAAACTGGCGGATGCGCTGTCGATCCTTGACGACCTGTAATCATACGCGGACGCGCTGTTGAGCCCCGACGACCTGTGATTACACGCGGATGCGCTGTCGGGCCCCGGCGTTCGGTAATGACAGACTGATGTGCCGCCGGTGCCCGGCAGACTATACTCAACGGCGGGCTGTGATCGCCCGCCATCCCCCGCAGGAGGCTTGTTGTGTCGTCATTTGACTATCTGAAAACGGCTATTCGTCAGCAGGGCTGCACGCTGCAGCAGGTGGCGGATGCCAGCGGTATGACCAAGGGCTACCTCAGCCAGCTGTTGAACGCCAAGATTAAAAGCCCCAGCGCGCAGAAGCTGGAAGCCCTGCACCGGTTTCTCGGGCTGGAGTTTCCGCGTCGTGAGAAGACCATCGGCGTAGTGTTCGGCAAGTTTTACCCGCTGCATACCGGCCATATTTACCTGATCCAGCGCGCCTGCAGCCAGGTGGACGAGCTGCATATCATCATGGGCTATGACGAGCCGCGTGACCGCCAGCTGTTTGAAGACAGCGCGATGTCGCAGCAGCCGACGGTCAGCGATCGCCTGCGCTGGCTGCTGCAGACCTTTAAGTACCAGAAAAATATTCGCATCCACTCGTTTAACGAAGAGGGGATGGAGCCCTATCCCCACGGCTGGGACGTCTGGAGCCGCGGCGTGAAGGCGTTTCTCGACGATCGCGGCATCGTGCCCGACCGTATCTACACCAGCGAAGAGGGGGACGCCGAACAGTTCAGCGCCCATCTGGGCGTAGAGACGGTAGTCATCGACCCAAAGCGCACCTTTATGAGCATCAGCGGCGGGCAGATCCGTCAGGACCCGTTCCGCTACTGGGAGTATATTCCTACCGAAGTGAAGCCGTTCTTTGTGCGCACCGTGGCGATCCTCGGCGGCGAGTCGAGCGGCAAGTCGACGCTGGTCAACAAGCTGGCAAACATCTTCAACACCACCAGCGCGTGGGAGTTTGGCCGCGATTACGTCTTCTCGCACCTGGGTGGCGACGAGATGGCGCTGCAGTACTCCGACTACGATAAAATCGCGCTGGGCCAGGCGCAGTACATCGACTTCGCGGTCAAGTACGCTAACAAGGTGGCGTTTATCGACACCGACTTTGTCACCACTCAGGCATTCTGCAAAAAGTACGAGGGACGTGAGCACCCGTTCGTGCAGGCGCTGATCGACGAATACCGCTTTGACCTGGTGATTCTGGTAGAGAACAACGTGCCCTGGGTGGCCGACGGCCTGCGCAGCCTCGGCAGCTCGGTGGATCGCAAAGAGTTCCAGGAGCTGCTGATCGCCATGCTCAACGAGAACGACATCAGTTTTGTACGCGTCGAGCAGGATAACTACGACGAGCGCTTCCTGCGCTGCGTGGAACTGGTGCGCGAGATGCTGGGGGCGTAAGCCCCTGCAGCGGGCAGGCCGGAGCGCTGCCCGCTGCGTTCACGTCGTGCGGGGCCTGGTGGCGGTCTGGCGCAATGTCAGCCGGCTAGTAGACCATCACCACTTTCCCACGCATATGGCCTTCCAGCACCAGCCGGTGGGCCTCGGTCAGCGTCTCAACGCTCAGGCCGTGCAGGGTGGTGCTCAGCGAGGTGCTGATTTTGCCTCCATCCAGCAGTTTTGCGGTAGCGTCGAGGATCTCTCCCTGACGGGCGATATCCGGCGTGGTGAACATGCTGCGGGTGTACATAAATTCGAAGTGCAGCGCGGCGCTTTTCAGCTTCAGCTGATCCATCGCCAGCGGCTTTTCGTTCTCAACGATGGTGCAGATCTGCCCCTGTGGCGCAATCAGCTGGCCGATCGCCGGCCAGTGACCGTCGGTGTCGTTCAGGCAGAAGATATAGTCGACCTGCTTAATGCCGTGTTTCTCCAGCTCGCCTGCCATATCTTTATAGTCGATCACCAGGTCGGCACCGCGATCGCGGCACCACTGCGCCGAATCGGGGCGCGAGGCGGTGGCAATCACTTTCACCTGACTGTGCAGCTTCGCGAAAGGAATGGCCAGTGAGCCGACGCCGCCCGCACCGCCGATAATCAGCAGGGTTTTGCCTTCGCCATCGCGATCTATATGCAGGCGGTCAAACAGCCCTTCCCAGGCGGTCAGCGCGGTCAGCGGAATGGCCGCCGACTCTGCCCAGTTAAGCGTTTCAGGTTTGTGGCCGGTGATGCGCGCATCGACCAGCTGTTGCGTGGCGTTGCTGCCGGGGCGGGTGATATCCCCGGCATAATACACCTCATCGCCGGCCTTAAAGCCGCTCACTTTGCTACCGACGGCCAGTACCACGCCACTGGCATCCCAGCCCAGCACGCGCGGCTGCTGCAGGCCGTTTTTCTGCGCACCCTTATGTACCTTGGTATCCACCGGGTTAACGGAGGCGGCTTTTACTTCCACCAGCAGGTCGTACTCGCCCGGCTGCAGCTGTGGTTGTTCAATGGCGATAAACTGCTGTGGGTTTTTCGGGTCAATGGCAATAGCTTTAACAGTCATTCTGATTCTCCTTGATTGATACACAGAGTGTAGAAGCTGCACGGCTGGATGATAATATGGACAATAACGCAAACACTGTTCTTTCAGGGTGAACAATCATGTTTAAGCAGCTGCAGGATATGGCGCTGTTCGCGCTGGTCGCCGAATGCGGCAGTTTCACCGCCGCCGCCGCGCGCGCAGGCCTGCCGAAGTCCAGCGTCAGCCAGCGGATCGGTCAGCTGGAACAGTCGCTGGGGCTACGTCTGATTAACCGCACCACCCGCCAGCTGAATCTGACCTTCGCCGGCGAGCGCTACCTGGTACACTGCCAGGAGATGCTGCAGGCCAGCGAGCGGGCCGGGCAGGCGATTGAGCGGCTGCGCGATAATCCCAGCGGCCGCCTGCGCATCACCTCTCCCGCAGGGATCGGTGCCACGCTGCTGGCGCGGGTGAATGCCGCTTTTCAGCGTGAATACCCGGACGTGACGCTGGAGGTGTTTGTCTCAGATACGATCCGCGATCTGGTGCAGGAGGGCTTTGATATCGCCCTGCGCACCGGGCAGCCGCAGGATTCATCGCTGATCGGACGACGGGTTGGCTACTGCGACCGGCTGCTGGTGGCCTCGCCGGATTATCTGGCCGCGCATGGACCGTTGCTGCATCCGCGCCAGCTGGCAGAACACCGCTGTATTGCCCATCAGGCGTGGAATGAGTGGCTGTTAAAGCGTGAAGACGACTACTATCGCTGGTTGCTGCCGCCGGCGCATATGACCGACAACCTGGTGTATGCCCGCGAGTGCGCGCTGCACGACGCCGGTATTACCCTGCTGCCGCGCTTTCTCAGCGAAGAGTCGGTGCAGGCGGGTCGTCTGGTGCAGGTGCTGCCGGCGTGGCAGATGGAGGGCAACGAACTGTGGCTGGTCTACCCGAGCCGCAAGCTGAATTCGCCGGCGCTGGCCTGTTTTATCGACTTTGCGCTGCAGTCACCCCAGTTGCGCCAGTTCTATTGTTGAAATGCGATATTTAATACTGATGTCATTAATATATTAACCCTCATCATCCTGGTCTGAATTCTACCAGGCTGATAGTATCTGATTGTAATTATGCTTTACTATCTGGTTATTTGGGTTTTTTTATTATGATGAAGATTTTAACCGCGCTCTCAATTTCAATTTTTACTTTGCCTGTGTTTGCGGTTGATTTAAAGGTTAATGTCAGTGGTGAGGTTTTTTTTCCTCCGTGTGTTATTAATAACGGCAAGGCAATTGATGTCGATTTAGGTAGCATCAACTATGATGACATCAATGGAATTAATAATGCCAAATCAGTAGATATCCCGGTTAGCTGCACTTATTATGAACCTGCTCCTTATGTCACCTTCATGGGGGCGGTGCTGCCTGGTGCCCCGAACAATGTTCTTAAAGCAGATAAAGATGTCGACAGTGCAGTTAGTATGGGTATTGCACTTTACGAGGGGGAGGGGGTAGCTAAAGATCGTGCTATTAATATTACTGGCCTGACCTCAGGCTTTCCCCTGCAGAATGGCGCTATTAAAGGATTTACGCTCACCGCTGTTCCCTTTAAAAATAGCACCAAACCCTTTAGCGGAAATTTCAGGGCAACGGCTGTGATGACAGTAAAGTATCTGTGATTTATCCGTGTCTGTACATTAAATTAGTGGGTTTATAATGAGAATTTTAAAAACACCAGGTTTTTTAAATGTCCTGGTTCCTTTGATGTCTGTTATCAGTTCAGCAGCCGTTGCTGGCTATAACAATATCCTGTGGGTGCCGGTCAGTAAGGATATCATTCCTCAGGTAACCTTATCTGATAACCAGAGTAGTAATTTAACAAAAATGATTTCGATTAAGCCGTTCTCTGGCTATGCGCAAATGAAGGCCGTGGATGCTGAGTGCGTCAGTTTTTCAAAGAACGGCACTAAAATGTCGACCCAATGGATAAAATATCCTAATAGCGGTGAGTTACCGGGTGGTCTAAAGTGGTCGTTAACGTTAAATCCAGCTGGAGCCGGTGGACCTTATCCTGGGAACGAGGTCGGTGGAACAAATGACTACAAATTCATGCCTTTTGCACAAAAAACAGAACCTTATAAAAATCAGTCTTGCATAAAAACAGGGGGTATAGTCAGCTGGACGATATCTTCTGGTGGGATACTAACCGGTACGCTGAGTTTTGATGAGGCTCAGGCTCGGCCTGGTGTTTATAACCTGGTTATACCGCTGTCCTGGGGTTATGAAGAAAATAAAATTTCGGGTGGTGACAGCGGCAAGGTTTGGCAAAGGATTGGGGGAGCACTCAATGAAGGCACCATGGTTATGGCGCAGACAACATTTACGCTGCAGTCTCAATGCAGTTATAATATGAACGATATTAATCTGTCCCATGGATCGATAACTCTTGATGGCCATACTACTTCCTATCCTTCCAACAACTATCCGTTGCAAATTAAATGTAAGAACGGAACGACCACTGTTAACGTGTCCATTGTTGGCAACAGCCTGGTACCTGGTAAAACGGAGAACTTCACGCCCTGTGGCGAGGGTGGGAATTGTGAACTGACATTTGATACATCAATAAAAAATGACGTGTGGAACGAAAAAATTGATGTTAATGGTCATGAAACCATCAACGTTAAGTCCAGTTACCACCCTGGCAGCAGTCCGGTAGCGGGAAAATTTAATGGCAGTGGCATCTTAAAAATCAGAGTAGAGTAATTCTCACCCTGCGCGTTTTCAGTAAAAAAAAAGCGGGTTTCCCCGCTTTTTTCATTACTTGGTCATACGCTTATACTTGATACGCTTCGGCTCCAGCGCTTCGGCGCCCAGCGTGCGTTTCTTGTACTCTTCGTACTCGGTAAAGTTACCTTCGAAGAACTCGATCTTACCTTCATCCTGGTAGTCCAGAATGTGGGTGGCGATACGGTCAAGGAACCAGCGGTCATGCGAGATCACCATCGCGCAGCCCGGGAACTCCAGCAGGGCGTTTTCCAGCGCGCGCAGGGTTTCGATGTCCAGGTCGTTGGTTGGTTCATCCAGCAGCAGCATGTTGCCGCCAACCTGCAGCAGCTTCGCCAGGTGCAGACGACCGCGCTCACCACCGGAGAGTTCACCGACGCGTTTGCCCTGGTCGACGCCTTTAAAGTTAAAGCGGCCGACGTAGGCGCGGCTTGGCATCTCGGTGTTGCCGATACGCATAATATCCTGTCCACCGGAGACTTCTTCCCACACGGTTTTGCTGTTATCCATACTGTCGCGGAACTGATCGACGGAAGCCAGCTTAACGGTTTCACCCAGCACGATATCGCCGGAGTCAGGCTGCTCCTGACCGGACATCATGCGGAACAGGGTGGATTTACCCGCGCCGTTCGGGCCGATGATGCCGACAATCGCGCCCTTCGGTACAGAGAAGGAGAGATCGTCAATCAGCAGGCGGTCGCCGTAGGATTTACGCAGGTTGCTGACTTCCAGCACTTTGTCACCCAGACGGGCACCCGGCGGAATAAACAGTTCGTTGGTTTCGTTACGCTTCTGGTATTCGGTGTTGTTCAGCTCTTCAAAGCGGGCCAGACGCGCCTTACCTTTCGACTGCTGGCCTTTGGCACCTTTACGCACCCACTCCAGCTCTTTCTCAATCGATTTGCGGCGGGCGGCTTCGGAAGAGGCTTCCTGCGCCAGACGTGCGTCTTTCTGCTCCAGCCAGGAGGAGTAGTTACCTTCCCACGGGATGCCTTCGCCGCGGTCCAGCTCGAGGATCCAGCCGGCTACGTTGTCGAGGAAGTAACGGTCGTGGGTGATCGCCACCACGGTGCCCTCGAAGTCGTGCAGGAAGCGTTCCAGCCAGGCCACGGATTCTGCATCCAGGTGGTTGGTAGGTTCGTCCAGCAGCAGCATGTCCGGTTTTTCCAGCAGCAGGCGGCACAGCGCCACGCGGCGGCGTTCACCACCTGACAGGTTAGCCACTTTCGCATCCCAGTCCGGCAGGCGCAGCGCATCGGCAGCACGCTCCAGCTGAGTATTCAGGTTGTGGCCGTCGTGGGCCTGGATAATCTCTTCCAGTACGCCCTGCTCTTTGGCCAGTTTGTCGAAGTCGGCGTCTTCTTCCGCGTACAGTGCGTACACTTCATCCAGACGCTTCAGCGCACCGACCACTTCGGCTACCGCCTCTTCCACCGACTCGCGCACGGTGTGTTCAAGATTCAGCTGGGGTTCCTGCGGCAGATAGCCGATTTTCAGGCCCGGCTGCGGACGTGCTTCGCCTTCGATATCTTTATCGATGCCGGCCATGATGCGCAGCAGGGTGGATTTACCCGCACCGTTCAGACCCAGTACGCCGATCTTGGCACCCGGGAAGAAGCTGAGGGAGATGTTTTTTAAAATATGACGCTTCGGCGGAACGACTTTGCCGACGCGATGCATGCTGTAGACGAATTGAGCCACGGTAGGGAGAGCCTCTTTTCTGGTTGCCCGTTCAAACCACGGAGTTTAGCTGTTTTCCCCGCTTAATCACAGCCGGATGACGGTGGAATATCCTGAATTCAGCGGCGAGGGTTTGAGGGATAAACACCTGCCACTATGCCGCTTTTATTGACTTACAGATCATGGTGATATCGATGGGGGGGTGAACGCGGCGGAGAGCCAGGCCGGCGTTGAGATCCCTGTGTGGGTCACTCTCCGGCGAGGCGGTTAAGGTGTCAGCACCGGAATGCCCGCATCCCACGCCGGTACGCTGTCGCTTATCAGCGTGTCAAAGGCACCGAGTTCGGCGATGCGGGCGGGCAGAACCTTGCCAAACTTGCTGCTGTCGGCCACCAGGTATTTGATGCGGGCGCGTTGAAGCGCCAGGTGTTTAATCGGCAGTTCGTTAAGGTTGTAGCAGCTGGCACCCTGCTGCGGGTCGATGCCCGCCGCTGAAATAAAGGCCTTATCCGGGCACAGGCTGTCCATCACCTGCGGCTGCCCCAGCGGAGTAAAGATGGCGTTATCCGGGTGGAACTCGCCGCCGCAAAGGATCACCCGGCAGGCCGCTTTCTCCTTCAGCGCCAGAAAGGTGTTCATCGCACAGCAGACGGCGGTGAAGGGCAGCGCGTCGTCAATCGCTTCAATAATCCAGGGTACGGTGGTGCCACAGTCAAACCACACCGTTTCACTGGCGACAATCAGGCTGGCGGCCAGTTCGCCGAGCGCTTTTTTCTCTGCGATATGCTGCCCCTGCTGATCGGAGACAAAATAGTGCACCTGGTTACGCAGCGGATCGCCGACCACATAGCCGCCCAGCAGCACCACCGGTGCCTGGCCATCGCTGAGATCGCGGCGAATGGTCATCTCCGAGACGCCCAGCTGGCGGGCGGCCTCCCGCAGATGCAGTTTATCGGTGCGTTTCAGCAGCTGAGCCAGCTTTGAGATGCGCTCGTCGCGCCGGGTTTCCATTGTGCTTTTAATTTCCATTGTCGCCGCTGAGAAGTGAAGGTGAACGATTGTTGTGAGCAACAGCCAGCCTGCAGTTTACCCGCAGAGAGAGAGTGGCGTAAACCGTCGGGGAAGAAAGGTGGTGAGGAACAGGGCGGCGGGCCGCCCTGTTGGCTTAGGCCGCCGTAGTGCGTGTGAGCGGGCGGGGGGGCAGCAGCGCGGCGCGGATCGCCTCATGGCAGAGGATGATCGAGTGATGGCTGGCGGCCAGCGGGATCACCTGCAGCTGCGAGCAGATCTGACCCAGACCGTTGTCGGTGATGGCCAGTAGTTCAGCGCCGTCCATGCCCTCCAGGCTGAGGTCGGCAAACTCGGTGGCTTTAAACAGCGTGACGCGGCTGTGGCACAGCGGAGCGCTGAGCGGCTGGTTGTTCATCGCCAGTTCGGTGGCCTCGGCCCGCAGCGCCCGTTCCGCGGCTTCGCCTTCAATACCGAGCATCGCCAGGATCGGCGCCAGCATGCCGGGAACGATACGCTGCTGCAGCGGGGTCTGGTAAAGACTGTCCAGCAGGCACAGGTGGATATTCCGGTAGCCGCGCTGCTCCAGCTGTGACGCCATCTCCAGCGCGATTACCCCACCCAGAGACCAGCCGAGCAGGCGGATCGGCTGGTCCGGCGGCGTCCCCTCCGTAAGCAAATGCTGCAGATAGTAGCCCGCCAGTGCCGACAGGCTGGCGATCGGTGGCTGGTGGAACAGGTTGTAATTGTTAACGCCGATGGCGTTGAGCTGCCCCGTCAGGGCGTCGGCCAGCTCGCGGTAGATTTCACAGCCAACCACCGCCGGATGCACCATCCAGACTTCACCGCCGGCGGTCGGCGGATTGAGCCGCTGGGTCAGGCGAAAGGCCTGCGGCGGCTGATTGAGCTGCAGCAGGAGTTTTTGCAGCGGCAGCGGCGTGGCGGCGCTGGCATCCGTCGTGGGCTGTATACGCCGTTGCGTAATCATCTCCGCCTGCGCGCTCAGCGTAGCGTGGGCAAACAGGTTTTTCATCTGCAGCGCCACCCCGTCGCGTTTCAGCCGTACCATCAGCTGAATAGCGTGCAGCGAGTGGCCGCCCAGCGCGAAGAAGTCATCGTCGCGGCCGACCCGATCAACCTGTAAAATTTCCTGCCACAACGCGGCCAGCTGACATTCGTCTTCCCCCTCCGGCGCCTGCCATGCGCGCTGCAGCGGCTGCAGGGTCGGCTGCGGCAGCGCGTTACGATCCAGCTTGCCGTTGGGCGACAACGGTAGCGCCTGCAGGGGGATAAACAGCGCCGGGATCATTGACTCCGGCATCACCTTTTTCAGCTGCTGCCGCAGCGACTCCGCCTGTACGTGCTGCTCCGCGGCCACCAGCCACGCCACCAGACGCTTATCGCCGTGGCCGTCGTCGCAGGCGCTGACCACCGCATCCTCTACGCCCTCCAGCGCGATCAGCTGCTGTTCAATTTCCCCCAGCTCAATACGCACGCCGTGGATCTTGACCTGAAAGTCGTTGCGGCCCAGGTACTCAATGCTGCCGTCGGGCAGGCGGCGCGCCAGGTCGCCGGTTTTGTACAGCCGGGCAGCGGGGTCGTTGCTGAACGGATCGGCAATAAAACGCTCGGCGTTCAGCTCCGCGCGGTTCAGGTAGCCGCGCGCTACCTGCACGCCGCCAATGTGCAGCTCTCCGTGGGTGCCGGGGGGCAGCGGTTGCAGCTGGCGATCGAGAATATAGAGGCGGGTGTTGGCGACCGGCCTGCCGATCGGCACCTGCGCATCGTCCGCGCGGCAGTGCCAGTATGAAACGTCGACGGCGGCTTCGGTGGGGCCATAGAGGTTATGCAACTCTGCCGCCGGCAGCAGCTGATAGAAACGCTGTACCACCGTCAGCGGCAGGGCTTCGCCGCTGCACATCACTTTTTTCAGGCTGGCACACTGAGCCATCTCCGCATGGCGTAAAAACAGCTGCAGCATTGACGGCACAAAATGCAGCGTGGTGACCCGCTGTTCGGCGATAAAGGCGCTCAGATAGTCCGGATCCTGATGGCCGCCGGGGCGGGCGATCGCCAGCCGGGCGCCGACCATCAACGGCCAGAAGAACTCCCACACCGAGACGTCAAAGCTGAACGGGGTTTTCTGCAGTACGGTATCGGCGGCGGTCAGCTGATACTGCTGTTGCATCCACTGCAGCCGGTTCATCACCCCGAGGTGCTCGTTCATCACCCCCTTGGGTTTGCCGGTAGAGCCGGAGGTATAGATGACATAGGCCAGCGAGCGCTGTGGCTGCTCCGCAACGTCAGGCAGGTTGTCCTGCGGCAGAGTCTGCCAGCGGTGCGCGTCGCGCTGCAGATGATAGTGGTGGATATCGGCGGGTAGCAGCGGCAACAGCGCCTGTTCGCCGGCATCATCCAGCAGCGCCAGCCGGGCACCGCAGTCGCCGATCATATGGCGCAGACGGTCGGCCGGGTAGTCAGGATCCAGCGGTACGTAAGCGCCACCGGCTTTCAGGATAGCCAGCAGTGCCACCACCATCTCAGCGCTGCGGGCGGCACACAGCGCTACGCGCTGGTCGGGTACGACGCCGCTGACGCGCAGCTGCGCGGCCAGCTGATTAGCCTGCTGGTTAAGCGACAGGTAGCTGAGCGCCAGCCCTTCGCCGCACAGTGCGGGGGCGTCTGGCGTGCGCAGCACCTGCTGTTCAAACCAGCGGTGGATGCCGCCGGGCAGCAGCCAGCGGCGATCCGTCTGGTTCCACTGGCCGAAGACCCGTTGCTGTTCGTCCGGCAGCAGCAGCGGAATGGTCGCCAGCGGCACCTCTGCGTTGCTGTCCAGAACGTGGGCCAGCATCTGCATCAGGCGGTTGGCGCTGCGCTCTGCCTGTTCGGCGCTGAACCAGGCCTGGTTGAAGTTGAACTCGACCAGCGGCTCATCCTGCGGATGGTAGTGGCGCAGATAGACGCCCAGCGGCAGTTGCTCAAAGCCGTGGTGCATAATTTCCACCTTCAGACGGCTGCCCTCCAGCTCAATATCGGTAGGAAACACCTCCAGCGAAAAACTCAGGTCGAACAGCTGGCGGCGGCCCTGCTGGCCGAGTTTCAGGTGACGGTTAAGTTCGGCGACAGGGAAACGCTGGTGGCGGTAGCAGCGGCGCAGCTCGGCAGCGATCTGTTGCATCAGGGCGCTGAACGGCTGGCGGTGGTCGATCTGCAGGCGCAGCGGGATCATCGACGAGAACATGCCCAGCGTCTGCTTGTGCTGCGCTCCGCTGCGGTTGTGCACCGGGATGCCGATGATCGCCTCATCCACCTGCTTCAGGCGCGCCGACCAGCAGGCCAGCAGCGCGACCATCAGATGCATCGGCGAACAGCCGTGGGCGGCAGACAGCGCGCTGAGCCGGGCGAAAGCGGCCAGCGACAGGTGACGGTTGATCTGCTGGCTGGGGCAGGGACCCGCCGTTTCATACCCCGGACGGCGTTCCAGCGGGTGAAGCTGTACGTCGCTGAAGCGGCTCAGCCAGAAGGCGCGGTCCCGTTCATAGCGGGTGGATGTCTGGTAGGCGCAATCGTTGGCGATAAATTCACCGTAACCCACGATCGGGCCATCGTCCGCCTGCACTCCGTTTTTTAATTTTTTATAACGCTCCACGATGGTTGCGCTCAGCAATGATATAGACGTGCCGTCGGCAATCAGATGATGAGCGCTGATTAACCACAAGTGGTGGTTCTCATCTGTTTTAATCATCAGGCAGCGCCAAAGTAATTCATCGTACAGTTTGAAGGGAGAATTGAATCGTTCTTTCAGGAAATAACGGGCTTTCGCGGCAGCCTCTTTTTCCTGACTAAAGTTGTGGTATTCAAGATGAATGCCTTTTGTTGGTACTGTCGTCTGCACAATGCCGGACTCACTCTCTTCCAGCCGGGTCCTCAGCGCATCATGCTCGGCAAGGGTTTGATTTATTGCCTTATTAAACAGTTGGATATCAATATCTCTCTCAATTCGCCACAGTGTGCCGACGTTATAGCAGGGTGTTTCCGGGGTCAGCAACTGGTCGAGCCAGACGGCCTGTTGTACGCTGGTTAACGGATAATTAGACACGCGGGGGCCTCCATTAAAGGATCGGTAATTTTTTATCGCTACAGTACGGGAAAGTAGTATAGGAATATTTCTGAAATATGAAATGAAATTAGTTTATTTCGTTATGAGCATTTTTCAGTTTCCATGCGGGATAATATTTTTCGTTATGAGATTTAAGTCTCATAATGAGATTTCAGTTTAATTAAAATTAAAAAATGAGAATTATCAGGACGCGGTTAACCTGGGATTATTTCGTTTTCGGTAGCCGAACGCCGCCGGTGCGGCAGGCGCATTCGCCAGATTATCAGGGACAATTCCGTAAATATTTGTGCAGTGCATGGCAGAAGCTGCCAGGGCACGTTAGCATGAGAGGGGTTATTCAGGATCAATCAGGTAAAGTGGGGAGCGTCATGGCAGACAAGTGGCAGTGGTGGCTGGCGGCAGCCTGTGTAGCGGCAACGGTGGGCAGCGCCCGCGCGGATTCGCTGGATGAACAGCGGGCGCGTTATCTGCAGATTAAGCAGGCGTGGGACAGTAAACAGATGGACACCGTTGAGCGGCTGATGCCGACGCTGCGCGATTATCCGCTGTATCCCTATCTTGAATATCGCCAGCTCACTCAGGATCTCGGGCAGGAGACCGGGCTGGCGATCAACGCCTTTATTCAGCGTTATCCGACGCTGCCGCCGGTGCGTTCGCTGCCGGCACGATTTGTGAATGAACTGGCCCGCCGCGAAGACTGGCAGGGGCTGCTGGTGTTCAGCCCGCAGGAGCCAAAACCGGTGGCCGCCCGCTGTAACTGGTATTACGCCAAATGGGCCACCGGCCAGCAGCAGGTCGCCTGGGACGGAGCCAAATCGATCTGGCTGACCGGCAGTTCGCTGCCCGCCAGCTGCGACAAGCTGTTTACCGTCTGGCAGCAGGCGGGGCAGCAGAATCCGATCACTACTCTGGAACGCATCCGGCTGGCGATGAAGGCCGGCAACGGCAGCCTGGTCAGTTTCCTCGCTAAACAGCTGCCGGAGGATTACCAGACTATCGCCAATGCGGTGATGGATCTGCAAAATAATCCGGCCAACGTTGAAGGATTCGCCCGCAGCGTCGGCCCGACCGACTTTACCCGCCAGGCGACGCTGATTGGCTTTACCGCGCTGGCACGTAAGGACGCGGAGAGCGCCCGCCAGATGGTCCCGTCGCTGATTCAGCTGCAAAAGCTCGATGAGCAGCAGGCACAGGAGTTTAAAGAGGCGGTAGCCTGGCAGCTGATGGGCAAGGATGTCACCAGCGATCAGGCGCGCTGGCGTGATGACGTGGTGATGCGCACCGAGTCGACCACGCTGCTGGAGCGCCGGGTGCGCATGTCGCTGGGCAATAACGACCGCCGCGGCCTGAACACCTGGATCGCCCGCCTGCCGCTGGAAGCGAAAGCGAAAGACGAGTGGCAGTACTGGCAGGCCGACCTGCTGCTGGAGCGCGGACGCAAGGAGGAAGCCGGGGATATTCTGCGCAAACTGATGAAAGAGCGCGGCTTCTATCCGATGGTGGCCGCCCAGCGCCTCGGTGTCGACTATCCGTTACAGATTGACCGCGCGCCGGCTGTTGACAACAGCCTGACCGGCGGCCCGGAGATGGCCCGCGTGCGCGAGCTGATGTACTGGGGGATGGATAACCTGGCGCGCAGCGAGTGGAGCTATCTGGTGACCAGCCGGCCGACCGCGCAGCAGCAGATGCTGGCCAGCTACGCCCGTCAGCAGAACTGGTGGGATCTCAGCGTACAAACCACCATCACCGGCAAGCTGTGGAACAGCCTGCAGGAGCGCTTCCCGCTGGCCTGGCAGCCGCAGTTCACTCGTGCGGTGAGCGATAAGAGCATCCCGCCGAGCTACGCAATGGCCATCGCCCGTCAGGAGAGCGCGTGGAACCCGAAAGCCCGTTCACCGGTCGGGGCCTCCGGGCTGATGCAGGTGATGCCGGCCACCGCGCAGCATACGGTGACCAAATTCGGCATCCCGGGCTACAGCAACAGCAGCCAGCTGCTGGACGCCGAGACCAATATTCAGATCGGTACTCAGTATCTGGAGTCGGTCTATCAGCAGTTCGGCCAGAACCGCATCTTTGCCTCGGCGGCCTACAATGCCGGGCCGGGCCGGGTGCGCACCTGGCAGGGCAACAGCGCCGGGCAGCTGGACGTGGTGGCGTTCATTGAAACCATTCCGTTCTCGGAAACGCGTGGCTACGTGAAGAACGTACTGGCCTACGACGCCTATTACCGCTACTTCCTCGACAAACCTGACCGGCTGTTCTCCGACAGCGAATGGCAACAGCGCTACTGACCGCCTGCGCCGCAGATGCGCGGGCAGCTTCACGTCCTTAAACGAAAATGGTAAGCTGCTGTACTAGTTCAATAGTATGGCGGCTTACGATGACCGATAACCACCCTGTTCCCGTAACGGCTGAACCTGCAAATGCGGAGTGGCAGCGCTTTGTCACGCTGCTACAGCGGGCTTTTGAAGGCGAACTGCACCTGCCGCTGCTGCAGCTGATGCTGACCCCGGACGAGCGTGATGCGCTGGGCACCCGGCTGCGGATTATTGAAGAGTTGATGCGCGGCGAGATGAGCCAGCGCGAGCTGAAAAACGAGCTCGGCGCCGGTATTGCCACCATTACCCGCGGCTCAAACAGCCTCAAAAGCGCGCCACCTGCCTTAAAAGCCTGGCTGGACGCGCAGTTGCTGAATGGGCCAGATAAAGTGTGAGCCGCTAGTCTGCGGGCAACTGATACACCGGGTTGTGGAACGGGCACAGCGCCAGGATCAGCGCCTGATGATAGACGCTGCTGCGCGTCAGCTGGCCGGCGGTAAAGGCACCGATCGCGCCCCCTTTATGTTTAATATTCTCAATCCCGGTCAGACGTGACATCTCTTCGCCCAGCTCCCGACCCTGATTTATACCCTGCATGACGATCGCCGGCAGGGTGAAGCTGGCCGAACGGGACTCGCCGCGCTGCTGGCCGTCTTCAATCACCATCCACGCAAACGCACTGTCACCCTCAATGCCGGCTTCAATCGCCACCCAGAAGTCGGCATCCGGGCGGATTTCGCGGGCGTTAATCACGCGCTGACGTGCGCCAGTTCGCGTTTCTGTATCGCTGAGCGGCTGTGGCGCTACGCCGCTGTCGACCTCCACACCCTGAATATGGCAGGATCCTTCGCCGAAGATATCGCTGAACGCCTGGGAAATTGCCTTAATTTTGGCTGGATTCATGGTAGCCGCGACAACATTGTGCATAATTGTTTGGACCCTCTACGCAAATTAGCTGCAGTATAACGGAAAATAGCATGTTACAAGTCTATCTTGTTCGCCACGGAGAAACCCTCTGGAATGCCGCACGCCGCATTCAGGGGCAGTCAGACAGCGCCCTTACGGCTAAAGGAGAACAGCAGGCGCATCAGGTGGGAGACCGGGTAAAACATCTCGGCATTACCCACGTGATCGCCAGCGATTTGGGGCGTACCCGTCGTACCGCTGAAATTATCGCTGACGCCTGCGGCTGCGAGGTCAGACTCGATCCGCGCCTGCGTGAGCTGAATATGGGCGTGCTGGAACAGCGGCCGCTGGATTCACTGAGCGCAGAAGAGGAAGGCTGGCGTAAGACGCTGGTGGACGGAACCGAAGGGGGCCGCATTCCGCAGGGTGAATCGATGTCTGAAATGGCGGAACGTATGCATCAGGCGCTGAACACCTGCCTGCAGCTGCCTGAAGGGAGCCGGCCGCTGATCGTCAGCCACGGTATGGCGCTCGGGGTGCTGGTCAGCACCATTCTCGGTCTGCCCGCCAGTTCAGAGCGTCGCCTGCGCCTGCGTAACTGTTCCATCTCTCGCGTCGATTATCAGCAGAGCCCGTGGCTGGCTTCCGGCTGGGTGGTTGAGACGGCAGGGGACGTGTCGCATCTGCATGACGTGGCGCTGGACGAACTGCAGCGTTAACCTGAAGGGCCGGCAGGACCGGCCCTGATGAGTTGCCTGGATTACAGCGGTCTGGCCCGGATCGGGATCAGGTATTCACAGCGAATATCGATCGGCGGTTCGGGCCGTTTCTTGCCGCCGTGGGTGTGGAAACGTTCGATATCCTGGCCGTGACGACGGGTCAGATTCAGTAACGGCATACAGGTGCCGTACAGCAGCAGGACAAAATCCTGCAGTCCGCTCCGCAGGCCCTGATAGTTGAACTGGACATACTCTCCACCCTCCAGCAGGACGGTCTGGGTTGACTGCAGCTGATCCGACAGGTGATCTATCGGTACTGCAGTGGTGTAGAAGATCTCCTGTTCGTCGTCTTTGTCGTGGCTCGGTCGAGCCTGATGCAGGCCATACAGCACCGGGGGAACCGTGTCGGTTTCCGTCAGGAACTGACGCCAGAAGTGCAGGCGCATCTGATCGCGGAAACGGGAGATCTGTTCCAGGGTACAGGTATAGCTCTGCGTCTGACCGGCCAGCAACATCTCCGGCAGCGTGACCCATGCGGGTTGTGGCAGGGCTGTGTCGCCAAGGCGGATCGGTGGCCGTAAACCAAAGGCATTCCAGTCGGATGACCGGCGATACCAGGCTGGCGTCTGGGTAAACTGCTTTTTGAAAGCCCGGGTGAAGGTCTGCTGGGAATCAAACCGGTACTGTAAAGCAATGTCCAGGATCGGGCGGCTGGTGAGGCGCAGAGCCACAGCGGCCTTCGACAGGCGTCGGGCGCGAATATAGGCGCCGATAGCGTGGTCGGTTACTTCCTTGAACATTCTTTGCAGATGCCATTTTGAATATCCTGCTTTGGCCGCCACGTTGTCCAGTGATAGTGGCTGGTCCAGATGGCTCTCCAGCCAGACAAGCAAATCTCGAATGATACCGGCTTTGTCCATAAATCGTCCTCATTCTACTCGGTGTTAGTGCATGAATTGCAAAGTCGACAAATGTTAGCATTATATGCAAATGCAAAATATTGGGGGTTTATTGTAAAAACGTGCTTAATCACTACGCGTTTACCAGACGTTTTGTGTGACCAGCCGTAACGCTCTGTATTGCAAGATAGCTTACAATGTCATCTATTCTCATTGAAATGGTAACGTCATGACAATTAAAAAAGTGTTAATAGTCGCTTCAATCCTGAGCGCAACATTTGCTTCTCATGCTGAAGAAGTGGGTTCTGTCGACACGGTATTTAAAATGTTCGGCCCCGATCACAAAATTGTGGTTGAGGCGTTTGATGACCCGGACGTGCAGAACGTCACCTGCTATCTGAGCCGTTCGAAAACCGGCGGCATCAAAGGTGGGCTGGGGCTGGCAGAGGATACGGCCGATGCGGCGATCTCCTGCCAGCAGGTCGGCCCGATCGCGCTCAGCGATAAGATCGCGCAGGGCAAAGCCGAAGGCGAAGTGGTGTTCCGCAAGCGCACGTCACTGGTGTTTAAGAAGCTGCAGGTGGTGCGTTTTTATGACCAGAAACGCCACGCGTTAATCTATCTGAGCTATTCGGACAAAGTGGTGGAAGGGTCGCCAAAGAATGCACTGAGCGCGGTGCCGATCATGCCCTGGGGTAAGTAATGCAAAAGGGCGAGGTTAACCTCGCCCTGAACCTGAACGCAGAAATAATTAGTCCTGCAGATCGCCGCAGAAACGATAACCTTCACCGTGGATAGTGGCGATAATTTCCGGGGTGTCCGGCGTCGATTCGAAATGCTTACGGATGCGACGAATGGTGACGTCAACGGTGCGGTCGTGCGGTTTCAGCTCGCGCCCGGTCATTTTCTTCAGCAGGTCGGCACGGGTCTGAATTTTACCTGGGTTTTCGCAGAAGTGCAGCATGGCACGGAATTCACTGCGCGGCAGCTTGTACTGCTCGCCCTGCGGACTGACCAGCGAGCGGCTGTTGATATCCAGTTCCCAGCCGTTGAAACGGTAGCTTTCAACCAGTTTGCGCTCTTCACTGACGACCGCCAGGTTCATGGTACGTGACAGCAGGTTGCGTGCGCGGATGGTCAGCTCGCGTGGGTTAAAGGGCTTGGTAATATAGTCATCCGCACCAATTTCCAGGCCAAGGATCTTGTCGACTTCGTTATCACGACCGGTCAGGAACATCAGTGCAACATTTGCCTGCTCGCGCAGTTCACGCGCCAGCAGCAGTCCGTTTTTGCCCGGCAGGTTGATGTCCATAATGACCAGATTGACGTCGTTATCCGTCAGAATCTGATGCATTTCGGCACCATCCGTCGCTTCGAAAACCATGTAGCCTTCGGCTTCAAAAATACTTTTGAGCGTATTACGAGTGACTAATTCGTCTTCAACGATAAGTATGTGCGGGGTCTGCATGTGTTCGCTACCTAATTGCCAACAAAATCGAAACAGGACATACGGCTGTTACCGGGGGCGCCGGCGAAAAACCGGTAACGCTGACAACGTAACAGCAGTACAGAATGATGTTCTTGATACACACTTCAGGGCCGTCAACAACATGGTTACCCGTACGGGGGGGCGACAGGGGCTTTTACTGCCGCAACGGCGTGTATCCTAACTGCATTAACAGCAACATAACAGCACAGGCAACAACCCGTACGCAACAAAACAACGCTTAGTTGACTTATATCAAACCAAGTGTAGCACGTTAACACTTTTGTGAAAAACCCTTCCCATAATGCCGGGTTAGCTCACAAATAGCCGGGCCGATTGACACATCAGGCTGAAAAGTTAATAAGCCGTAGATAGTGTTTTTAACAATTGTTAATTATTTGATAAAAAACACTTTAATTATTGAGACAGCGGCTTATGCGGCTTATTCAATAAAGGATGAGTATACCATCTGATAGCAGTAATTTGTATTCGCCGTGGGGCGGATCGTCGTACCGTGCTGCACCTGTTATTTCCCCGGCTGACATGGCAAAGTAAGCGCCCATTTTACGATTCTGAAGGCCGCTATGCGTTTTCCACTGATTCTTGTCTCTCCCGCCCGTGCTGAAAACGTCGGTGCGGCCGCCCGCGCGATGAAAACCATGGGGTTTAGCGAGTTACGTATCGTTAACAGTCAGGTGCATCTGGAGCCGGCGGCGCAGCGGGTGGCGCACGGGGCCGGCGAGATCCTCGACGCGGCCAGCCACTGGGACTCGCTGGCAGAGGCGCTGGCGGATATTGATTTCAGCATTGCCACCACCGCGCGCAGCCGGGCGAAGTTCCGCTACTACGCTACCCCGCAGCAGGTGCAGACGGTGCTGGAAGAGAAGGTGCAGTGGATCAACAGCGCCGCGCTGGTGTTTGGCCGCGAAGACAGCGGGCTGACCAACGACGAACTGGCGCAGGTCGACCTGCTGACCGGCATCCCGATGGCGAATGACTACCCTTCGCTTAATCTCGGCCAGGCGGTGATGGTGTACTGCTATCAGCTGTCGGCGTTGCAGCAGGTGAGCGCAGGGTCTGCGCCGGTGGCCGATGCCCCGCAGCTGGCCGCGTTACGACAGCGCAGCCAGGCACTGCTGCAGCAGTTAGAGGTGGCGGGGGATGAAAAACTGGCCGACTGGCTGCAGCAGCGGCTGGGTCTGTTGCAGCAGCGGGATACGGCGATGTTGCACCGTTTACTGCACGATGTGGAAAAAAAGCTGGCAGATAAAAACGCTGGTTAAGTGACAATCCACGGCGGGAATAACTACGATTATTTATACCAGGCACAGAACCACCAGGCCGTTGCGGCAGAACCCGCCTCGGGCTGTCGCACCCCGTCCGGGCCGTAAAACATAAAAAAATTGACTTACCCGGCCGTTTGCTTTACTTCTGGAGGCCGACAGATTTTACAGACAGACGATAAATCTAAAATGCGTAAAAACAGCCTGATTACCACAATCATTATTACCACCACCATTACTACAGGTAACGGTGCGGGCTGACGCATACAGGAAAAACAAAAAAATAAGCCCGCACCTAACCAGTGCGGGCTTTTTTTTCGGCAAAAATTCAGGAGAGCTTTAACATGCGAGTGCTGAAATTCGGTGGGACCTCAGTAGCCAACGCGGAACGTTTTCTGCGGGTGGCGGACATTCTGGAGAGCAATGCACAGCAGGGACAGGTCGCTACCGTATTGTCCGCTCCGGCCAAAATTACCAACCATCTGGTGGCGATGATTGAGAAAACCATCAGTGGCCAGGACGCCACGCCGAATATCAGCGACGCCGAGCACATTTTTGCCAGCCTGCTGCAGGGCCTGGCTGAAGCCCAGCCGGGCTTTGCGCTGGAGCGGGTAAAAACGCTGGTCGATCAGGAGTTCGCGCAGCTGAAGCAGGTGCTGCACGGCATCAGCCTGCTGGGCCAGTGCCCGGACAGCGTGAATGCGGCAATCATCTGCCGTGGCGAGAAGCTGTCGATTGCGATCATGGAGGCGCTGCTACAGGCGCGCGGCTGGGGCGTCAGCGTGATCAACCCGGTTGAGAACCTGCTGGCGGTCGGCCACTATCTTGAATCCACCGTCGATATCCCTGAATCCACCCGCCGCATCGCCGCCGGCAAAATCCCGGCCGGCAATATGATCCTGATGGCCGGTTTCACCGCCGGCAACGACCGCGGTGAGCTGGTGGTGCTGGGCCGTAACGGCTCCGATTACTCTGCCGCCGTGCTGGCCGCCTGCCTGCGCGCCGACTGCTGTGAGATCTGGACCGACGTGGACGGCGTCTATACCTGCGATCCGCGCCAGGTGCCCGACGCGCGGCTGCTGAAGTCGATGTCTTACCAGGAGGCGATGGAGCTCTCTTACTTCGGTGCCAAAGTCCTCCATCCCCGCACTATCGCGCCCATCGCCCAGTTCCAGATCCCTTGTCTGATTAAAAACACCGCTAATCCGCAGGCCCCCGGCACGCTGATCGGCGGCGAGGGCAGCGATGAAGAGAACCCGGTGAAGGGCATCACCAACCTGAACAATATGGCGATGTTTAACGTCTCCGGTCCGGGAATGAAAGGGATGATCGGCATGGCCGCGCGAGTGTTCAGCGCGCTGTCACGCAGCGGCATCTCGGTGGTGCTGATCACCCAGTCCTCCTCTGAATACAGCATCAGCTTCTGCGTGCCACAAAGTGACCTGCCGCGTGCGCGTCGGGTGCTGGAAGATGAGTTCCACCTGGAGCTGAAGGACGGCCTGCTGGAGCCGCTGGACGTGATGGAGCACCTGGCGGTGATCTCGGTGGTGGGTGACGGTATGCGCACCCTGCGCGGTATCTCCGCCAAGTTCTTCTCGGCGCTGGCCCGCGCCAATATCAATATCGTGGCGATCGCGCAGGGATCTTCCGAGCGTTCGATCTCGGTGGTGGTGAATAACGATGAGGCGATCACCGGCGTGCGCGTGGTGCACCAGATGCTGTTCGCCACCGACCAGGTGATCGAAGTGTTTGTGATCGGCACCGGCGGCGTCGGCGGCGCGCTGATCGACCAGCTGCATCGCCAGCAGGCGTGGCTGAAGAACAAGCATATCGACCTGCGCGTCTGCGGCATCGCCAACTCGCGCGCGCTGCTGACCGGCGTGCACGGCATCGCGCTGGAAAACTGGCAGGAGCAGCTGCAGGCGGCGCAGGAGCCGTTCGATCTCAGGCGCCTGAACCGGCTGGTTAAGGAGTATCACCTGCTGAACCCGGTGATCGTCGACTGTACCTCCAGCCAGCAGGTTGCCGATCAGTACGCCGACTTCCTGGCGGACGGCTTCCACGTGGTAACGCCGAACAAGAAAGCCAATACATCCTCATGGAGCTACTACCAGCAGATGCGTGCGGCGGCGGCGAAATCACGCCGTAAGTTCCTCTACGACACCAACGTCGGTGCCGGGCTGCCGGTGATCGAAAACCTGCAGAACCTGCTGAACGCCGGCGACGAGCTGCTGCGCTTCTCCGGCATCCTCTCCGGTTCGCTCTCCTTTATCTTCGGCAAGCTCGACGAAGGCGTTTCCCTCTCGGCCGCCACCAGCATGGCGCGCGAGATGGGCTTTACCGAGCCGGATCCGCGTGACGATCTCTCCGGCATGGACGTGGCGCGCAAGCTGCTGATCCTCGCCCGTGAGGCAGGCCATCAGCTGGAGCTGAGCGACATTGAGATTGAAGCGGTGCTGCCGGAAGAGTTTACCGCCATCAGCGACGTGGAAGCGTTTATGCATCGTCTGCCGGAGCTGGATGACGCCTTTGCCGCGCGGGTGGCCACTGCCCGTGACGCCGGAAAAGTGTTACGTTTTGTCGGCGCGATTGAAGAGGGCGGCCGCTGCCGCGTGAAGATTGACGCGGTAGACGGCAACGACCCGCTGTATAAAGTGAAAAATGGTGAAAACGCGCTGGCCTTCTACAGCCGTTACTACCAGCCGATTCCGCTGGTGCTGCGCGGCTACGGCGCCGGTAACGATGTGACCGCCGCGGGCGTGTTTGCTGACCTGTTACGTACCCTGTCCTGGAAGTTGGGAGTTTGAAGATGGTTAAAATTTATGCCCCTGCCTCAATTGGCAACGTCAGCGTCGGCTTCGACGTCTTAGGGGCGGCGGTGTCGCCGGTGGACGGCACGCTGCTGGGTGACTGCGTCAGCGTTGAGGCGGCGGAAAGCTTCAGCCTGCGCAATGAAGGCCGCTTCGTCAGCAAGCTGCCGGCAGGCCCGAAAGAGAATATCGTTTACCAGTGCTGGCAGCGCTTTTGCGAAGCCATTGGCCGCGAAGTGCCGGTGGCGATGACGCTGGAAAAAAACATGCCGATTGGCTCCGGCCTCGGTTCCAGCGCCTGTTCAGTCGTCGCCGGGCTGATGGCGATGAACGAGCACTGCGGCAGGCCGCTGAATGACACTGAAATGCTGGCACTGATGGGCGAGTTGGAAGGACGGATTTCCGGCAGCGTACACTACGACAACGTGGCACCCTGCTTCCTCGGCGGCATTCAGCTGATGCTGGAAGAGAATGGCATTATCAGCCAGGCCGTGCCAGGGTTTGCTGACTGGCTGTGGGTAATGGCCTATCCGGGCATTAAGGTGTCGACCGCGGAAGCGCGCGCGATCCTGCCTGCCAGCTACAGCAAACAGGACATTATTCGTCACGGGCGCTACCTCGGCGGCTTTATTCACGCCTGCCACAGCCAGCAGCCGGAACTGGCGGCGAAACTGATGCAGGACGTGATTGCCGAACCGTACCGCACGCAACTGTTACCGGGCTTTGCCGCAGCCCGCCAGGCTGCCGCCGATATCGGCGCGCTGGCCTGTGGTATCTCCGGCTCCGGGCCGACGCTGTTTGCCGTGTGCAACCAGCCGGAGACGGCCCAGCGGATGGCGGACTGGCTTCGCCAGAACTATCTGCAAAATGATGAAGGCTTCGTTCATATTTGCCGCCTCGACACGGCTGGCGCACGTAAACTGGGATAACGCATGAAACTGTATAACCTTAAGGATCACAACGAGCAGGTCAGCTTTGCACAGGCGGTAAAGCAGGGGCTGGGCAAGCAGCAGGGCCTGTTCTTTCCACTGGAACTGCCGGAATTTGAGCTGACCGACATCGATGCACTGCTGGAGATGGATTTTGTTACCCGCAGCAGCAAAATTCTCTCGGCCTTTATCGGCGATGAAATTGCCGCACATCAGCTGAATGAGCGCGTGAAAACCGCCTTTACCTTCCCGGCACCGGTGGTCAGCGTGACCGACGACGTTGCCGCGCTGGAACTGTTCCACGGACCGACGCTGGCATTTAAAGACTTCGGCGGCCGTTTTATGGCGCAGATGCTGGCTTACGTCAGCGGTGCCGACGAGCAGATCACCATTCTGACCGCGACCTCCGGTGATACCGGTGCCGCCGTGGCCCACGCCTTCTACGGCATGGAAAACGTGCGCGTGGTGATCCTCTATCCGCAGGGCAAGATCAGCCCGCTGCAGGAAAAACTGTTCTGCACCCTCGGTGGCAACATTGAAACCATCGCCATCGACGGCGACTTCGACGCCTGCCAGGCGCTGGTCAAACAGTCGTTTGACGATGAAGAGCTGAAGAAGGCGATTGGCCTGAACTCGGCTAACTCAATCAACATCAGCCGCCTGCTGGCGCAGATCTGCTACTACTTTGAAGCCGTGGCGCAGCTGCCGCAGGAAAAACGCAACCAGCTGGTGATCTCGGTGCCGAGCGGCAACTTCGGCGACCTGACCGCCGGCCTGCTGGCGAAATCACTGGGTCTGCCGGTGAAGCGCTTTATCGCCGCGACTAACGCCAACGACACCGTACCGCGCTTCCTTGCCGACGGCCAGTGGACGCCAAACCAGACCGTAGCCACTCTCTCTAACGCTATGGACGTATCGCAGCCGAACAACTGGCCGCGCGTGGAAGAGATCTTCCGCCGCAAAACCTGGCGTCTGCAGGATCTTGGCTTCGGCGCGGTGAGTGATGAGACCACCAAAGCCACCATGCGCGAGCTGGCGGATCTCGGCTATATCTCCGAGCCGCACGCGGCGATCGCTTACCGTATGCTGCGCGATCAGCTGCAGGAGGGCGAATTCGGCCTGTTCCTCGGCACCGCACACCCGGCCAAGTTTATCGAGAGCGTGGAAGCGATCCTCGAGCGCAAGCTGCCGGTACCGGAAGCGCTGGCAGAACGTGCCGATCTGGATCTGCTGTCGCACAACATGAAAGCGGACTTTGCTGAACTGCGGGCGTTTCTGCTGAAGAAGTAGGATTGCCTGCAGCCGGGGAAACGGGGGGGGATGATACGGAACCCTCCGCCGGCGGGCATGTTAATGCGTAAAGGAGTCCCGGGGTGGGGCTCCTTTTTTTACGCCTCTGCTGCCGGTTTACGGCTGATTAACGGGCATGCCACCGTTTTGCGCAGCAATAAATAGAGCGCCATGACGTCCGGTCATGCTCTGCAGCGGGGAAGTTCAACGGTCAGCCGCCCAGCGACACGCATAACGATGCTCTCCGTTGGTCAGCGTGTGGCGCGTGCCGTCCGGCATCACCAGCTCCGCGCCGGCCCCTGGCGGCACCTCCACCGTCACTGAGAAGGTGCCATCGGTAATTTGCCAGCCTGAGGCAATACGGCCATAAGGCGACGCCAGCTCGCATTTCGCGTGGCTGACGCCGCCGCCGGGGCGCGGACGGAACAGAATGCGATCGTAGCCGCTGCCCGCATTCTCAATGCCCCCGACCACCCGGTGCAGCCAGTCGGCCACCGCTCCGAGCGCGTAGTGATTAAAGGAGGTCATCTCACCGCTGTTAACCGTGCCGTCCGGCTGCATACTGTCCCAGCGCTCCCAGATGGTGGTCGCGCCCATATCCACCTGGTACAGCCATGACGGGCATTCGCGGCACTGCAGCATATGGCTGAACTGCAGCAGCTTCGCCCGCGCACCGTCCGGGGCTTCTTCGGCGATCATCGCCAGCGACACCGGCACGCCACCACATCGCCAGACTGATGTCAGGTTTCGTCTGCATAAAGACCTCGGGTACAGGAAGTATTGTTGTTATCAGAGGCACTGATGCCTGTTTATGCGGGCTGACCGCCCGGATGCCACCGTTAGCAGGTAACGTTCTGATTATAAAAATGCCCACTGCAGCGGCCACCGCCGCGTCGCCAAATGCGTACCGCGGGTGGCACTGAGGGAAAGATTGCCATGCTGCCGCTCACAAATGGCGTGCGGGCTTTATGGCTGAAGGGGTTCCTGTGAGGGAGCGTAGCCGAACAGATTTTTGTAGCTGGAGGAGAAGTGGTTGCTGCTGCTAAAACCGCAGCGGAAGGCGATGTCCGTAATGCTCGCTTCCCCGCTGCGCAACCAGACGCGCGCGGCGAGCAGGCGCTGTTTACGAATAAACTGGTGCGGAGAAAGCCCGGTAATCTCTTTCACCTGGCGATACAGCGTGCGTTTACTGAGCAGAAAATGGCTGCACAGCGTGTCCCAGTCGATCTCTTCTGGATCAGACGATGGGCTTTAAAATGGGTATGGCCGCGACTGGCGCTGCTCAGGGAGCGATGAAGGGAGAGTAGCAGCTCTAACCAGACCACCTCCCGGGCGGCGTCATCCAGCAGCGCGTCGCTGGAGGGCGCGGTCAGGCGGGCAATGGTCTGACGGCAGGCCAGACGCTCCTGTGGCGTCAGCCAGCCCGGCTGCTGGTCGGGGGGGCGGTTAATACCGTTCAGCAGCGGCTGAAGATTGCTCAGATAGCGTAACGGCCGACGGGTGTTGATCAGCAGGTTGGTTAATCTGAGCGTGCCCAGCCGGTCGTAAAAATGGCTTTCCTGGCCGTGTACGAAGAACACATCACCCTGCTGGACAAAGCCGGGCTGGCCGTTGAGCACGTGCAGGCCGTGCCCGCTTTCAACAAACACCAGTTCGTCGAATTCATGGCTGTGCTCGCAGTTATTGCGTTCCGGAGCGCTGACGTAGAGCGCGAACGGCTGGCTGTCGGCGCTGAAGTATTTTTCCATACAGAGCGTGTGCATCAGACAGGCTTCCTGTCGGTGACTGAATGATGACAAGCCTGGACAACCGTTGCCGGGCGCGCGAGTGGTGATGCAAAATTTGTGAGCGGGTTAACGAACAGCAGGTGAAAGGGGGCCGGGCAGGGGCGCTGCCCGGCGTGGCATTACGCTTCGCGGCGCTTAAACACCAGCTCGTTACCGCTGCTGCCGTCGGCGTCATAGACGTAGCCGTCGATGTTGAATTTCTTCAGCTGTTCCGGCTGCGTCAGGCGGTTCTGAATGATGTAGCGGCTCATCAGGCCGCGCGCCTTCTTGGCGTAGAAGCTGATCACCTTGAACTTGCCGTTCTTCTCATCGAGGAACACCGGCTTGATGATGTCGGCGTTAAGTTGCTTAGGCTTAACCGATTTAAAGTATTCGTCGGAGGCGAGATTAATCAGCACGCTGTCGCCCTGTTCCGCCAGCGCGGCGTTCAGTGCCGTAGTAATGCGATCGCCCCAGAAGCCGTAAAGGTCCTTCGCGCGCGGGTTCTCCAGCCTGATGCCCATCTCAAGGCGGTAGGGCATCATCAGATCCAGCGGGCGCAGCAGGCCGTACAGCCCGGAGAGCATCCGCAGGTGGCTCTGGGCAAAGTCAAAATCCGCCTCGCTGAAGGTTTCCGCCTGCAGGCCGGTGTAAACGTCGCCCTTAAAGGCCAGAATCGCCTGACGGGCGTTGTCCGGGGTGAAATCCGGCTGCCAGTCGTTGAAGCGCTCTGCGTTAAGCAGCGCCAGCTTGTCGCTGATGTGCATCAGCGTACCCACCTGCGCCGGGGAGAGCTGGCGTGCCACCTCAATCAGCTGCTGCGACTGATCCAGCAGCGCCGGTTGCGTGAAACGCGCCGTCGCCAACGGGCTTTCATAGTCCAGCGTTTTAGCCGGGGAAATTACCATTAACATCGTCGTTTCCTTGTGATGACTCGTTGCGATAAACCTCAGCGCTTACTTTACCAAAAAAGCTCGCCGGACGGGTAAATCACTGCCATAGGCCAGGGGTATTACCCGCATAAAATAGTGGATAAATAGCCATTTGTGCTGCGATGTTCGTCACTGGTGTTACGGGGAACGCTGCTGCTTGCATGGTGAGTTGCGCGTGCTATCATCCGGGGCAGACATTTTCAACACCCTATCAAATCAACCTCGATGAGAATGACAAACATGACGGACAAATTAACCTCCCTGCGTCAAGTCACTACCGTAGTTGCCGACACCGGCGATATCGCGGCAATGAAACTCTACAAACCTCAGGATGCGACCACTAACCCGTCGCTGATCCTGAGCGCAGCGCAGATCCCAGAATACCGTAAGCTGATTGACGAAGCTGTTGTCTGGGCGCGCGAGCAGAGCAGCGATAAAGCAGAGCAGGTCGCTTACGCCGCTGACAAGCTGGCGGTGAACATCGGTCTGGAGATCCTGAAGCTGGTTCCGGGCCGCATCTCTACCGAAGTTGATGCGCGTCTGTCTTACGACACCGAAGGCAGCGTAGCCAAGGCACGCAGCCTGATCAAACTGTACAACGATGCCGGCATCAGCAACGACCGCATCCTGATCAAGCTGGCGTCCACCTGGCAGGGCATCCGTGCCGCCGAGCAGCTGGAAAAAGAAGGCATCAACTGTAACCTGACCCTGCTGTTCTCCTTCGCTCAGGCGCGTTCCTGCGCAGAAGCGGGTGTGTTCCTGATCTCTCCGTTCGTGGGCCGTATCCTCGACTGGTACAAAGCCAACACCGACAAGAAAGAGTACGCGCCGAATGAAGATCCAGGCGTGGTGTCAGTGACCGAAATCTACGAATACTACAAGCAGCACGGTTACGAGACCGTGGTGATGGGCGCCAGCTTCCGTAACGTCGGTGAGATCATCGAACTGGCCGGCTGTGACCGTCTGACCATCTCCCCGGGCCTGCTGAAAGAGCTGGCGGAGACCGAAGGCACCGTTGAGCGCAAGCTGTCTTACACCGGTGAAGTGAAAGCGCGTCCGGCTAAAATGACCGAGGCTGAGTTCCTGTGGCAGCACAACCAGGATCCAATGGCGGTACAGAAACTGGCTGAAGGCATCCGTAACTTTGCCATCGACCAGGGCAAACTGGATAAAATGATTGCCGACCTGCTGTAATCGTTAAGCGCGGCCGGGTCACCGGCCGCACTGCCTCCACTGCCTCCACTGCCTCCACTGCCTCCACTGCCTCCACTGCCTTCACCCGCTCTGGCCCGCTAAGGCCTCTGTGCAGACCTGGCGTCTCTCTGGCAGCTGTCCCCGGCAACACGAACCTCCCCCCGCCTTCCTGCTCTCTGTGCCTGCCACTCATGGTGCTTTGCGGTTATACTGCCTGCCTCTCTTCTTTGCTGACGGCGAACCCAATATGAACACACTCCGCATAGGACTGATCTCCGTTTCCGACCGCGCCGCTAACGGCATCTATCCCGACCTGGGGCTGCCGGCGCTGGAAGTCTGGCTGAGACGCGCGCTGACCACGCCGTTCGAAATAGAGACGCGTCTGGTGCCCGATGAGCAGCCGATGATTGAGCAGGCGATCTGTGAACTGGTCGACGAGCTGTTCTGTCATCTGGTGCTCACCACCGGCGGCACCGGCCCGGCGCGGCGCGACGTGACGCCGGACGCCACGCTGGCGATTGCCGATCGCGAGATGCCCGGTTTTGGCGAGCAGATGCGCCAGATTAGCCTTAACTTTGTACCCACCGCGATCCTCTCCCGCCAGGTGGGGGTGATCCGCAAACAGTCTTTAGTGATCAACCTGCCCGGCCAGCCGAAGTCGATTCAGGAGACGCTGGAAGGGCTGAAAGATGCCGACGGCAAAGCGCTGGTGGCGGGCATTTTTGCCAGCGTGCCGTACTGCATCCAGCTGCTGGAGGGCCCATACGTCGAGACAGATCCGCAGGTGGTAGCAGCTTTTCGGCCTAAAAGTGCCAGACGTGAAACAAACGGCTAAAAATCTGCTATTTCACGGATAAGATCCAGCTTGCAATGGTGTGTCAGTAAATTGACGATATAGTACGTTTAGCTTTACACAACGGACTATATGAATTTCATCTGACACTGGACTTATCAGCAATGGCATCCGAAACCGCGCATCGCCTTACCGGGCAGGACTATAAAACGTTATCTCTGGCCGCCCTCGGTGGTGCGCTGGAGTTCTACGACTTCATCATCTTCGTCTTCTTTGCCGCCACCATCGGCCAGCTGTTCTTCCCGGCGGATATTCCCGAGTGGCTGCGCCAGCTGCAGACCTTTGCGATCTTTGCCGCCGGCTATCTGGCGCGGCCACTGGGTGGGCTGATTATGGCGCACTTCGGCGACAGCCGCGGCCGCAAGAAAATGTTCAGCCTGAGTATTCTGATGATGGCGCTGCCGACGCTGGCGATGGGGCTGATGCCGACCTACGCCACCATTGGTATTGCCGCACCGGTGGCGCTGTTGCTGCTGCGCGTGCTGCAGGGGGCGGCGATCGGCGGTGAGGTACCGGGTGCCTGGGTGTTTGTCGCCGAGCACGTGCCGCAAAAGCGCGTCGGTTTTGCCTGCGGCACGCTGACCGCCGGGCTGACCTTCGGTATTCTGCTGGGATCGCTGGTCGCCACGCTGCTGACCAGCACGCTGACCCCGCAGGCGATCCTCGACGGCGGCTGGCGCATTCCGTTCCTGCTGGGCGGCATTTTTGGCCTTGGGGCGATGTATCTGCGCCGCTGGCTGCATGAAACCCCGGTGTTTACCGCCATGCAGCAGCGCAAGGCGCTGGCCGCCGGGCTGCCGCTGAAAACCGTGCTGCGCGATCATAAGGGCAGCGTGGTGCTATCGATGCTGCTCACCTGGATGCTATCGGCCTGTATTATGGTGGTGCTGCTGATGGCACCGACCCTGCTGCAGAAGGTGCACGGCATTCCGGCCACGGCGGCGCTGCAGGCTAACAGCGTGGCGACCGTGATGCTGATTATCGGCTGTATCGTCGCCGGGGCGCTGGTGGACAGGTTCGGTGCGGCGGTGGTGCTGATTGTCGGTAGCCTGCTGCTGGCGATCTCCTGCTGGTCGTTTTTCCAGGTAGCGGCGCTGGCGCCGGAGCAGCTGATGGTGGCCTATGCCATCGCCGGCCTGTGCGTGGGCGTGGTGGGGGTGGTGCCGTTCGTGATGGTTGGGGCGTTCCCGGC
Source organism: Erwinia sp. B116 (assembly GCF_002865965.1). Lineage (NCBI taxonomy): Bacteria > Pseudomonadati > Pseudomonadota > Gammaproteobacteria > Enterobacterales > Erwiniaceae > Erwinia > Erwinia sp. B116. The sequence goes on along the minus strand of NZ_JRZZ01000004.1, from coordinate 118,367 downwards.
CGAGGTGCGTTTTACCGGCTTCTCCTTCTCGTATAATCTCTCCTACGCGATTTTTGGCGGCCTGACGCCGGTCACCATCACCCTGCTGATGAAGTGGACGCCGATGGCACCGGCTTATTATGTGGTCGGGCTGGCGGCGATCGGGCTGCTGCTCGGTTGCTGGCTGCTGCGGGACGCGGGCCAGCGTACGTCACTGAAGCAGGCCGACGCCCGCTAAAAGGCATCGCCATCTCCTGAAAACCCGCTCCGCCGCCGCGCAGCGGGTTTTTTTATAGCGAAAGTGAAATTTTTTTCGTCATCCCCCTTGATGCCGGGGCACTCGGCCCCATCTTATCTGGCATCCGAGGCGAGGAACCTGGAAAAAAAGCGCAGGGCGCGCAGTTGAAACTGCCGGAAACGCCCGCATTTAAGGTTCATAACCTGATTTGAAACAAATTTAAGTGGGAGACGTTTAGATGGGTAAGATTATTGGTATTGACCTGGGCACCACCAACTCTTGTGTGGCTATTATGGATGGCGGTAAAGCGCGTGTGCTGGAGAACGCCGAAGGCGATCGCACCACGCCATCGATCATCGCGTATACCCAGGACGGTGAAACGCTGGTCGGTCAGCCTGCTAAACGTCAGGCGGTGACTAACCCGCAGAACACCCTGTTTGCGATCAAGCGCCTGATTGGCCGTCGCTTCCAGGACGAAGAAGTACAGCGTGATATCAAAATCATGCCGTTCAAAATCGTCGGTGCCGACAACGGCGATGCCTGGCTGGACGTGAAAGGCCAGCGCGTGGCGCCGCCACAGATTTCAGCCGAAGTGCTGAAAAAAATGAAGAAAACGGCAGAAGATTACCTGGGTGAGCCGGTAACTGAAGCGGTAATTACCGTTCCGGCCTACTTCAACGATGCGCAGCGCCAGGCAACCAAAGACGCCGGCCGTATCGCGGGTCTGGAAGTAAAACGTATCATCAACGAACCGACCGCCGCCGCGCTGGCTTACGGTCTGGACAAAGGCCAGGGCAACCGCACCATCGCGGTATATGACCTGGGCGGCGGTACTTTCGATATCTCCATTATCGAAATCGACGAAGTTGACGGCGAAAAAACCTTCGAAGTACTGGCAACCAACGGTGATACCCACCTGGGTGGTGAAGACTTCGACAGCCGTATGATCAACTACCTCGTGGCTGAATTTAAGAAAGATCAGGGCATCGATCTGCACAACGACCCGCTGGCAATGCAGCGTCTGAAAGAAGCGGCAGAGAAAGCGAAAATCGAGCTCTCTTCTGCGCAGCAGACCGACGTTAACCTGCCGTACATCACTGCAGATGCCACCGGTCCTAAGCACCTGAACATCAAAGTGACCCGTGCGAAACTGGAATCACTGGTAGAAGACCTGGTCGCGCGCTCTATCGATCCGCTGAAAGTTGCGCTGCAGGATGCCGGCCTGTCGGTTTCTGACATCAACGACGTGATCCTGGTCGGTGGTCAGACTCGTATGCCAATGGTGCAGGCGAAAGTGGCCGAGTTCTTCGGTAAAGAGCCGCGTAAAGACGTTAACCCGGACGAAGCCGTCGCCGTAGGTGCTGCGGTGCAGGGTGGCGTGCTGGCCGGTGAAGTCAAAGACGTTCTGCTGCTGGACGTTACCCCGCTGTCGCTGGGTATTGAAACCATGGGCGGCGTGATGACCTCGCTGATCACCAAGAACACCACTATTCCGACTAAACACAGCCAGGTGTTCTCAACGGCAGAAGACAACCAGTCTGCGGTGACCATCCATGTGGTGCAGGGCGAGCGTAAACGTGCGGCGGATAACAAATCGCTGGGTCAGTTTAACCTCGACGGTATTCAGTCAGCGCCGCGCGGCATGCCGCAGATCGAAGTGACCTTCGATATCGATGCCGACGGTATCCTGCACGTGTCTGCCAAGGACAAAAACAGCGGTAAAGAGCAGAAGATCACCATTAAGGCCTCTTCCGGTCTGAACGAAGAAGAGATCGCAAAAATGGTGCGTGACGCGGAAGCGAACGCAGAATCTGACCGCAAGTTTGAAGAGCTGGTGCAGACCCGTAACCAGGGTGATCAGGCTGCGCACAGCACCCGTAAGCAGCTGGACGAAGCCGGCGATAAACTGCCAGCAGAAGACAAAGCACCGATCGAAGCGGCGCTGGCCGAGCTGAACACCGCGCTGAAAGGCGAAGACAAAGCGGAAATCGAAGCTAAGATTCAGGCGCTGATGGAAGTGTCCGGCAAGCTGATGGAGTTCGCTCAGCAGCAGCAGGCCGCCGGCGGTGCAGCTGACGCCACCGACGCAACGAAGAAAGATGACGACGTGGTTGACGCCGAATTCGAAGAAGTTAAAGACAAAAAATAATCGCCCTTGAGCGGGCTCGTCACTACTGATACATACAACCATTCAGGTCCCTTCGTGGGGGCTACCCTGGGTGCATCAAGGCGGTAAACGCGTGAATCCCCGGCAGCACAGAGATCTGTGTGACTGGGGTTAGCGAGAGCAGCCAACGCAGAGGCAGCCTGAAGCATGATGTATCGTAGTGGCGGATTTAACCAGCACGGGCGTGGAGAGATCTCCTCGCCCGTGCACGCATGTTAAGGGCTGAAAATTACCATGGCGAAGCAAGATTATTACGAGATTTTAGGCGTTTCCAAATCAGCGGAAGAGCGTGAGATCAAAAAGGCCTATAAGCGCCTGGCGATGAAGTATCACCCGGACCGTAACCAGGGCGATAAAGAAGCCGAAGGCAAGTTTAAAGAGATTAAAGAAGCCTACGAAATTCTGACCGATGCGCAGAAGCGTGCGGCCTACGATCAGTACGGTCACGCGGCCTTCGAGCAGGGCGGTATGGGCGGCGGTCACGGCGGCTTTGGCGGCGGCGGCGCAGACTTCAGTGATATCTTTGGCGACGTATTCGGCGATATCTTCGGCGGAGGCCGCCGTCAGCAGCGCGCCGCGCGCGGTGCTGATTTACGCTACAACATGGAGCTGTCGCTGGAAGAAGCGGTACGCGGCGTGACCAAAGAGATCCGTATCCCTACGCTGGAAGAGTGTGACGTCTGCCACGGCAGCGGGGCGAAGGTGGGAACCAAGCCACAAACCTGTTCCACCTGTCACGGTGCCGGCCAGGTGCAGATGCGCCAGGGCTTCTTTACCGTGCAGCAGGCGTGCCCGACCTGCCAGGGGCGCGGCTCGATCATTAAAGATCCGTGCAACGCCTGCCGCGGCCACGGCCGGGTAGAGAAATCTAAAACCCTGTCGGTGAAAATTCCGGCGGGCGTGGACACCGGCGACCGCATTCGCCTTACCGGTGAAGGTGAAGCCGGCGAGCAGGGCGCGCCGGCGGGCGATCTCTACGTTCAGGTGCAGGTGCGCAAGCACCATATCTTCGAACGTGAAGAGAACAACCTCTACTGCGAAGTGCCGATCAACTTTGTGATGGCGGCGCTCGGCGGCGAAATTGAAGTGCCGACCCTCGATGGCCGGGTGAAGCTGAAGGTGCCGGCGGAAACCCAGACCGGCAAACTGTTCCGCATGCGCGGCAAGGGCGTTAAATCCGTCCGTGGTGGCGCGCAGGGCGACCTGCTGTGCCGCGTGGTGGTGGAAACCCCGGTCAGCCTTAATGACAAGCAGAAAGCGCTGCTGCGCGAGCTGGAAGAGAGTTTTGGCGGGCCGAGCGGCGAGCACAACAACAGCCCGCGTTCAAAAAGCTTCTTTGACGGCGTGAAGAAGTTCTTTGACGACCTGACGCGCTAACCGCGCCTGTAAACGGTCAACGCTAAAAGCGGAGGGGAAATCCTCCGCTTTTTTGTTTTCCGCGCCGCCCTTATTCGCCGTGCAGATTAAGTATGCTTTGTCAGCCTTAAGCCCTTAAAAGCTTCCCTTCTTTTCTGACCCTCTGAACGGTCATCCCCGTTCTTTTTACCGGTGTTACTGGCCCCCGTGGCGCGCGCGCTCACTTCGCTGGTTTCTGGAAGCCGGTAAATGCCGGTAAAAGCCGTTTTTCCCCGCGCGTTAAAGACGTATGCTAGACGCCATTCTGACAACTCTTGTCACATTCAGCGGAGCCTGGAATTGAAAAGCATGCTAAAAAAACTGTTTAACAATGATGCGACCGGTGGCGTCGTACTGATTATCGCGGCGGCGATCGCCATGTTTCTGGCTAACCACGATGGCACCCGCGACGCCTATCAGGCGCTCCTGGCCACCCCGGTGCAGTTCCGCTTTGGCAGCCTCGACATCAATAAGGACCTGCTGCTGTGGATTAACGATGCGCTGATGGCGCTGTTCTTCCTGCTGATTGGTCTGGAAGTCAAACGTGAGCTGATCACCGGCTCACTGAACAGCCGCCAGCGGGCGATGTTCCCGCTGATCGCCGCACTGGGCGGGATGCTGGCCCCGGCGCTGATCTACGCGGCGTTTAACCACGCAGACGGGCTGGCGATACACGGCTGGGCGATCCCCACCGCCACCGATATCGCCTTTGCACTGGGGATTCTGGCGCTGCTCGGTAGCCGGGTGCCGGTGCAGCTGAAGATCTTCCTGATGGCGCTGGCGGTGATCGACGATCTCGGCGCCATCGTGATTATTGCCTTCTTCTACACCAGCAACCTGTCGCTGGCCTCGCTGGGCGTGGCCGCTGCCGCCATCGTGGCGCTGGCGCTGCTTAACCTGTGCGGCGTGCGCAAGACGTCGCTCTACCTGCTGGTGGGAATGGTGCTGTGGGTGGCGGTGCTGAAGTCGGGGGTGCACGCCACGCTGGCCGGGGTGGTCGTTGGTTTCTTTATTCCGTTGAAGAACCCGGACGGCCCGTCACCGGCTGTGGAGCTGGCGCACGGCCTGCAGCCGTGGGTCAGCTGGCTGATCCTGCCGCTGTTCGCCTTTGCCAACGCTGGCGTCTCGCTGGCTGGCGTACCGGCGGGTGGGCTGTTCTCGGCGGTGCCGCTGGGCATCGTGCTCGGTCTGTTTATCGGCAAGCCGCTGGGCATTACGCTGATCTGCTGGATGGCGGTGAAGCTGAAGCTGGCAGCACTGCCGGAAAAAACCCGCATGATCGATATCGCCGCGGTCGGCGTGCTGTGTGGGATTGGTTTTACCATGTCGATCTTCATCGCTTCGCTGGCCTTTGATGCGGCGCACGAGGAGCTGGTGACGCTGGCTAAGATCGGTATTCTGACCGGATCGGTGGTGTCGGCGGTAGTGGGGTATCTGCTGCTGCGGGTGAAGCTGCGCTAAGTGAGTGACAGACAGGCCGTGCTGACAACAGACGGTCTGTGCAAGGCTTAACTAAAAGAAACAGCAACGGATTATTTTTTTTCAGACAGGCTGCCGGAGGCAGTGTAGCGGGCAAAGGCCGCCGAAAAAGCGCACTTTACTGAGGACAGGTGAGCATTTTGAGGCGGCCTTTAACGCAGCATGACCGCAGTGCAGTAAACGGCAGCAAACCCGGAAAATAAAAAAACCGCCGTAAGGGCGGTTTCTTTATCAAAGCTCGACTAACAAGCAGGCATTAAGCCAGTTTGCTGATCTGTGCAGCCAGGTTTGCTTTATGGCGTGCAGCTTTGTTTTTGTGGATCAGGCCTTTAGCTGCCTGACGGTCCACAATTGGTTGCATTTCATTGAATGCATTCTGCGCCGCAGCTTTGTCGCCAGAAGCGATAGCAGCGTATACTTTCTTAACAAAGGTACGCATCATTGAACGACGGCTAGCGTTGTGCTTACGACGCTTCTCAGACGTTACGGCGCGTTTCTTAGCTGATTTGATATTAGCCAAGGTACAACTCCCAAATAGTTCTATGAGGACAATTCAAAGGCCGAGGAATATGCCCTTTTCGCCTTTGGTTGTCAATGGATTTGTGCAAATAAGCGCCGGTGGAACGATGGCACTTCATTACGTTTCGATGGCGCAAGATTCTACCAGCTTCGTCCAGGCGAATACAGCTTATTCACAATAAAAATCACATCCCCTGCCCGGTCAGCGACCTGCGGCAGTAAATGGCAGCAAGAAAGCGCGAAAGCGCGCATTCGCGGGTTAACCTTACGGGCTGTACAAGGTATAATCCGCCGATTTCCACAAATTTGAGCCAGCCATGAAGTTTATCCGCGGCATACACAATCTGAGAGAACACCATCGCGGCTGCGTGCTGGCCATCGGTAATTTTGACGGCGTGCACCGCGGGCATCAGGCGCTGCTGGCGCGCCTGAGCGAAGAAGGGAAGCAACGCAACCTGCCGGTGATGGTCATGCTGTTCGAACCCCAGCCGCTGGAGTTGTTTGCGCCAGGCAGTGCGCCCGCCCGCCTGACCCGTCTACGGGAAAAACTCTGCTACCTTGAGCAGGCCGGCGTCGACATCGTGCTGTGCGTGCGTTTTGACCACCGCTTTGCTGCCAACACCGCCGAGAGTTTTGTCTCCGACCTGCTGGTCGGGAAACTCGGCGTGCAGTTTCTGGTGGTGGGGGATGATTTCCGTTTTGGCGCTGGTCGCCAGGGGGATTTCCTGTTATTACAGAGGGCTGGTGCCGAATATGGCTTCAGTGTCATCAGCACCCAGACCTTTTGCGACAACGGGCAACGCATCAGCAGCACCGCCGTGCGTCAGGCGCTGGCGGAAGACGACCTGCCACAGGCCAGTGCGCTGCTGGGGCACCCCTTCAGCATTTCTGGCCGCGTGGTGCACGGTGATGCGCTGGGGCGTACTATCGGTTTCCCCACCGCCAACCTGCCGATGCGGCGTTCAGTCTCCCCGGTGAAAGGGGTGTATGCCGTTGAAGTCCGTGGCCTTGGCGGCCGCCCGCTGCCCGGCGTGGCCAATATTGGTACCCGGCCGACGGTGGCCGGTATCCGCCAGCAGCTGGAAGTGCATCTTCTGGACGTAACGGCCGATCTTTACGGGCGCCACATTGAAGTGGTGCTGCGCAAAAAAATACGTAATGAGCAGCGTTTTGCCTCGCTTGACGCGCTGAAAGAGCAAATTGCTAACGATGTGGTGACTGCCCGAACTTTTTTTGGGCTGCAAACACCGGTTTAAAGAACCGAAATACGGAATCGAGAATCTGATGAGTGACTATAAATCTACCCTGAACTTGCCGGAAACGGGGTTCCCGATGCGTGGCGATCTGGCCAAACGCGAACCGGGAATGCTGCAACGTTGGTATGATGACAAGCTGTACGGCATCATCCGCGAAGCCAAAAAAGGGAAAAAAACCTTTATCCTGCATGATGGCCCTCCGTACGCGAACGGCAGCATTCATATTGGTCACTCGGTTAACAAGATTCTGAAAGACATTATCGTTAAGTCGAAAGGCATGGCGGGCTATGACTCGCCGTACGTCCCGGGCTGGGACTGCCACGGCCTGCCGATTGAGCACAAAGTGGAGCAGATGATCGGCAAACCGGGTGAGAAAGTCACCCCGGCCGAATTCCGCGCCGCCTGCCGTAAATACGCCGCCGAGCAGGTGGAAGGGCAGAAAGCCGACTTTATCCGCCTCGGCGTGCTGGGTGACTGGGATCGCCCGTACCTGACGATGAACTTCAAAACCGAAGCCAACATCATCCGTGCGCTGGGTAAAATCATCGGTAATGGCCACCTGCACAAAGGCGCTAAGCCGGTGCACTGGTGCCTCGACTGCCGCTCTGCGCTGGCGGAAGCCGAAGTTGAGTATTACGACAAAACTTCACCGTCGATCGACGTGGCGTTTAACGCCGTGGACAAAGCCGCGGTGCTGGCGAAATTTGGCGTGGCGGATGCCGCAGGCCCGGTATCGCTGGTGATCTGGACCACCACCCCGTGGACCATGCCGGCGAACCGCGCCATCTCACTGCACCCGGAATTTGACTACCAGCTGGTGCAGATTGACGGCCGTGCGCTGATCCTCGCCAAAGACCTGGTGGAGAGCGTACTCAAGCGCGCCGGCGTCAGCGAGTGGACGGTGCTGGGCGAAGCCAAAGGCGCGGCGCTGGAGCTGCAGGGCTTCCAGCACCCGTTCCTGGAGCAGATTGTCTCCCCGGTGGTGCTCGGCGAACACGTCACGCTGGATGCCGGTACCGGTGCGGTTCATACCGCGCCAGGCCACGGCCCGGACGACTACGTGATCGGCCAGAAATACGGCATTGAAGTGGCCAACCCGGTCGGCCCGGACGGCAGCTATCTGCCGGGTACCTATCCGACGCTGGATGGCGTTAACGTCTTTAAAGCCAACGATATGATCGTTGAGCTGCTGCGTGAAAAAGGCGCGCTGCTGCACGTTGAGAAACTGCACCACAGCTATCCGCACTGCTGGCGTCACAAAACCCCGATCATCTTCCGTGCCACCCCGCAGTGGTTTATCAGCATGGATCAAAAGGGCCTGCGTGCGCAGTCGCTGAAAGAGATCAAAGGCGTGCAGTGGATCCCGGACTGGGGCCAGGCGCGTATTGAGTCGATGGTTGCCAACCGCCCGGACTGGTGTATCTCGCGCCAGCGTACCTGGGGCGTGCCAATGGCTCTGTTCGTTCACAAAGAGAGCGAAGAGCTGCACCCGGACAGCCTGGAGCTGATGGAGAAAGTGGCCCAGCGCGTTGAGCAGGACGGCATTCAGGCGTGGTGGGATCTCGACCCGCGCGACCTGATGGGCGATGACGCCGATCATTACGTTAAGGTGCCGGATACGCTGGACGTGTGGTTTGACTCCGGTTCTACCAGCTTCTCGGTGGTGGACGCGCGTCCTGAGTTTGGCGGGCATACGCCGGATATGTATCTGGAAGGTTCCGATCAGCACCGCGGCTGGTTTATGTCCTCACTGATGATCGGCACGGCGATGAAAGGCAAAGCGCCTTACCGCCAGGTGCTGACCCACGGTTTCACCGTCGATGGTCAGGGCCGCAAAATGTCCAAGTCGCTCGGCAATACCGTGTCGCCGCAGGACGTGATGAACAAGCTGGGTGCTGACATTCTGCGCCTGTGGGTGGCATCCACCGACTACTCCGGCGAGATCGCCGTGTCGGACGAGATCCTCAAACGCTCCGCCGACAGCTACCGCCGTATCCGTAACACCGCGCGTTTCCTGCTGGCTAACCTGGCCGGCTTTAATCCGGAAACGGACCTGGTGAAACCAGAAGAGATGGTGGTAGTCGATCGCTGGGCGGTGGGCCGCGCGCTGGCCGCGCAGCAGGATATCGTGGCGTCCTACGAGGCCTATGATTTCCACGAAGTGGTACAGCGCCTGATGCAGTTCTGCTCGGTAGAGATGGGGTCCTTCTATCTGGACGTGATCAAAGACCGTCAGTACACCGCTAAAGCCGATGGCCTGGCGCGTCGCAGCTGCCAGAGCGCGCTGTGGTATATCGTGGAAGCGCTGGTGCGCTGGATGGCACCGATCATGTCCTTCACCGCTGACGAAATCTGGGGCTACCTGCCGGGCAAACGCAGCCAGTACGTGTTTACCGAAGAGTGGTTCGACGGCCTGTTCGCGCTGGACGCCAGCGAGCCGATGAACGATGCTTACTGGGACGAACTGCTGAAGGTGCGCGGCGAAGTCAACAAGGTTCTGGAGCAGGCGCGTGCCGATAAACAGATCGGCGGCGCGCTGGAAGCCAGCGTCACGCTGTATGCCGACGCGGAGCTGGCCGCGAAGCTGAACAGCCTCGGTGACGAGCTGCGCTTTGTGCTGCTGACCTCGGGTGCGCAGGTGGCTGAACTGGCGCAGGCGCCGGCTGAAGCTCAGCAGAGTGAGACGGTAAAAGGCCTGAAAATTGGTCTGCACAAAGCCGCAGGCGACAAGTGTCCGCGCTGCTGGCATTACACCACCGATATCGGTCAGAACGCTGAACATGCCGATATCTGTGGCCGCTGTGTCACCAACGTCGCGGGCAGCGGCGAACAACGTAAGTTTGCATAAATGAGCCGACCTGTACTCTCAACCGGATTGCGCTGGCTGTGGCTGGCGCTGTTGGTCATCGTTATCGATCTCGGCAGCAAGCAGTGGATTATGGATACGCTGATGCTGCATGAGACGATGCCGGTGATACCGTTCTTTAACTTCTTCTATGCGCACAACTACGGTGCTGCATTCAGCTTCCTTGCCGATCACGGCGGCTGGCAGCGCTGGTTCTTCGCCGGCATTGCCATTGCCATCGTGGTGGCGCTGCTGGTGATGATGTACCGCAGCCCGGCGAGCAAGAAGCTGAACAACATCGCCTACGCGCTGATCGTTGGCGGGGCGGCGGGCAACCTGTTTGACCGGTCATATCATGGCTTTGTGGTGGACTTTATCGACTTTTACGTCGGTGACTGGCATTTTGCCACCTTTAACATCGCCGACTGCGCCATCTGCATTGGCGCAGCATTAATCGTGCTGGAAGGGTTTATCAGCCCTGCCGGCAAACCGGCTAAGAGCAAAGGGTAAGGCATGACCGATTCTGTACAGCACGATAGCGCGGTGCTGGTGCATTTCACCTTAAAGCTGGCGGATGGCTCTACTGCAGAGTCAACGCGCAGTAACGGCAAACCGGCGCTGTTTCGCCTCGGCGACGGTAGCCTGTCTGACGGGCTGGAAAGCCAGCTGGTGGGGATGAAGGTGGGCGATAAGCACGCCTTCGCACTCCCGCCTGAGGACGCGTTTGGCGGTATCAGCCCCGATCTGATCCAGTATTTTTCGCGCCGTGATTTTGTCCAGGCCGGCGAACCGGAGATCGGTGCAATCATGCTGTTCAGCGGCATGGATGGCAACGAGATGCCGGGCGTGATCCGTGAAATCTCCGGTGATTCCATCACCGTGGATTTCAACCATCCGCTGGCCGGGCAGACCATTCACTTTGATATAGAAGTGCTGGAGATCGATCCGGTACTGGAGGGCACCCATGCAGATCATGCTGGCTAACCCGCGCGGATTCTGCGCCGGGGTCGATCGTGCCATCAGCATCGTGGAGCGTGCGCTGGAGATGTATGGCGCACCGATCTACGTGCGCCATGAAGTGGTGCATAACCGCTATGTGGTGAACAGCCTGCGCGAGCGCGGGGCGATCTTTATCGAAGAGATTAGCGAAGTACCGGACGGCTCGATCCTGATCTTTTCGGCACACGGCGTGTCGCAGGCGGTACGGGCCGAAGCCAGGTCCCGCGATCTGACCATGCTGTTTGATGCCACCTGTCCGCTGGTGACCAAGGTGCATATGGAAGTGGCGCGCGCCAGCCGTAAGGGGACCGAAGCGATCCTGATCGGTCACGCCGGGCATCCGGAGGTGGAGGGCACCATGGGCCAGTACAATAACCCGAAAGGGGGGATGTATCTGGTGGAGCAGCCGGCTGACGTGTGGAAGCTGCAGGTTAAGGATGAGAATAACCTGTGCTTTATGACGCAGACCACGCTGTCGGTGGACGACACCTACGAGGTGATCGACGCTCTGCGCGCACGTTTCCCGAAGATTGTCGGACCACGTAAGGACGATATCTGTTACGCCACCACCAACCGTCAGGAAGCGGTGCGGGTGCTGGCGAAGGATGCCGACGTGGTGCTGGTGGTCGGTTCGAAGAACTCCTCTAACTCTAACCGTCTGGCGGAGCTGGCACAGCGTGCCGGTAAGCTGGCGCGGCTGATCGACTCCGCTGAAGATATTCAGGAGGAGTGGGTCAGGGGTGCGAAGTGCGTGGGCGTCACCGCCGGGGCTTCAGCACCGGACGTGCTGGTGCAGCAGGTGATCCAGCGTCTGAACGAGCTGGGCGGCGTGGAAGCGATTGAGCTGATCGGCCGCGAAGAGAACATCGTATTCGAAGTACCGAAAGAGCTGCGCGTCGACGTGCGTCAGGTCGAGTAAAAGCATCCGGTTAGCACCATCCGAACAAATACAGGCAGCGGCAACGCTGCCTTTTTCTTTTTTGGGGCTTTGTCGCTTCGGGTTCGGGGGCCTGGCTTATCGGTGCATGGCTTTTGGGCAGGGTCGCTTCGGGTTCAGGAGTCTGGTTTGTCGGGGAATGGCTTTTGGGCCGGGTCGCTTCGGGTTCGGGTGCCTGGCTTATCGGGGGAATGGCTTTGTGGCCGGGTCGCTGTGGGTGCAGGTGCCTGGCTTATCGGGGTTATCCGGATCGCGGACACGCTATGAACACGTCCGTGTGCGCTCGGCGGCGCGCGTCCCTGCGCGCCGACGGTCCGCTAACCCGGATAACCCCGATTGCCGTTGATCATTTGTGTTGCTGCTCTAAAATCCTCAGCATTCAGCATTCAGCATTCAGCATTCAGCATTCAGCATTCAGCATTCAGCATTCACCGTATTTAGGTTTTAAGAAAGCGATGCAACGGCCGAACCCGGCATCAGAACGAGAAGCTACGCCCTTAGAACAGCCACACAAATGCAAGAAGGGAGGACGTTGGCGAACAGGTTAGCCGGGCGTACGGCGCACGGATGCGCCGTCCGAGCCTACACGGATGTATTTACGGCGTCCCGGCGTTCTGTCACCAACGGCCGATCCAGACCACTGAACCTGCCGCTACGCCCCTGGCCTTTGCACTTGCAGCTGAACCCTGGCATCCAGTTGCATCGCGAGGGATGCATTGCCACTGCCATCTTCCCTGAATCCTTACAAAAATTCGTTTTACTGATAATGATTGCGCGCTGGCGTAAAATTCTAATCATCCACTTTTAATTGTGGCACAGTAGTTAACGCGTGGTTAATCTGTGTGCGCTTTGCATGCATTGAAATAAGACTGGGAATAATTATGAGTAACGCAGAAATCCGTATCGCCGTGGTGGGAGCCGCCGGGCGTATGGGACGTCAGCTGATTCAGGCCACTGTACAGGCCGAAGGCGCTCGTCTGGGGGCCGCCGTGGTGCGTGCCGGGTCATCGCTGGTGGGGGCTGATGCCGGTGAACTGGCGGGTAGCGGTGCGCTGGGGGTGAAAATCAGCGACAGCCTGAACGCGGTGGTCAATGACTTCGACGTGCTGATCGATTTTACCCGCCCGGAAGTCAGCCTGGAGTACCTGGCCTTTTGCCGCCAGCATGGCAAAGCGATGGTGATTGGTACCACCGGCTTTGATGAGGCGGGCAAGGCGGCGATTAAGGCCGCGTCGGCAGAGATTGGCATCGTGTTTGCCGCTAACTTTAGCGTCGGCGTTAACCTGGTACTGAAGCTGCTGGAAAAAGCCGCCAAAGTGATGGGCGACTACGCGGATATCGAAATTATTGAAGCCCACCACCGTCATAAAGTGGATGCGCCGTCCGGCACCGCGCTGGCGATGGGTGAGGCGATTGCCGATGCGATGGACTGGAACCTGAACGAGCACGCGGTTTACGCCCGTGAAGGCATTACCGGCGAGCGCAAGGCGCAGACTATCGGATTTGCCACCGTGCGCGCCGGCGATATCGTCGGTGAGCATACCGCGATGTTTGCGGATATCGGTGAGCGGGTAGAGATTACCCACAAGGCTTCAAGCCGGATGACCTTCGCTAATGGTGCGGTTCGTGCGGCTGGTTGGTTGAGTTCGCATAAATCAGGTCTTTTTGATATGAGAAGCGTGCTTAATCTGGAAGGTTTGTAAGTGTTGTGCACCATCGTGATGTGGTTATTACAATCATAAGGTTATGATTGAATGGGCAATAATTTTTATTGCCCTTTTTATTTTGTAAAAAAAAAGACCTTTGCTGTTGATTTTGTTTCAGAGGTCTGAAATTTGCTTTTTATTGATTTTAATGGTCGCCAAAGATAATAATTTTGACCATTTGGTCTGGTTTTTCACACTTTTCCCTCTGTTTTTATGCGTAAGCCGTCAGGCAAACGGTTTTATCACCAGGATATGTTCCCTTTTTATCGCCAATCTACTGATTTTCCGTTCAGTGAGTTAAAAAAATAAGAAAAAGTGGCTCTCAGGGTAGACATTAGGCGGGGCTATCATTAGAATGCGCGCAATTTGCCAAAAACTGAGCATTCAGGCAGTTTTGACGTTGATTTTAGGGTCAATCCTGAATTAATATGCAGATATTGTGACTGTTTATTCCCTGGAGGATGTTTTGATTAAGTCAGCGCTCTTGGTTCTGGAAGACGGAACCCAATTCCACGGTCGGGCCATCGGGGCAACCGGATCGGCAGTGGGAGAAGTTGTTTTCAACACTTCAATGACCGGTTATCAAGAAATCCTCACTGATCCTTCCTATTCCCGCCAGATCGTTACTCTTACTTATCCCCATATCGGCAATGTCGGCACTAACGCCGCTGATGCAGAATCCACTCAGGTACATGCCGCGGGCCTGGTTATTCGTGATTTACCACTGATTGCCAGCAACTACCGTAATGAAGAAGGGCTGTCTGAGTATCTGGTTCGCCACAACATTGTCGCTATTGCCGATATCGATACGCGTAAGCTTACCCGTCTGCTGCGCGAAAAAGGGGCACAGAACGGTTGCATCATCGCCGGTGACGCGCTGGACGCCGCGGTGGCGCTGGAAAAGGCTAAAGCCTTCCCGGGCCTGAAAGGCATGGACCTGGCAAAAGAAGTCACCACCCCGGATGCCTATCAATGGGCACAGGGCAGCTGGACGCTGGAAGATGAACTGCCGGCGGCGAAAACCGCTGCGGAGCTGCCGTTCCACGTGGTGGCCTATGACTACGGCGTGAAGCGCAACATCCTGCGCATGCTGGTGGATCGCGGCTGCCGCCTGACCGTAGTGCCGGCGCAGACCTCTGCAGAAGAGGTGCTGGCCCTGAATCCGGACGGCGTGTTCCTCTCAAACGGACCGGGCGACCCGGAGCCGTGTGACTACGCGATTAACGCCATCACCCGTCTGCTGGCAACCGACATCCCGGTGTTCGGCATCTGCCTCGGCCACCAGCTGCTGGCGCTGGCCAGCGGGGCTAAAACGGTGAAGATGAAGCTCGGCCACCACGGCGGCAACCACCCGGTGAAAGATCACGACAACAACACCGTGATGATCACCGCGCAGAACCACGGTTTTGCCGTTGATGACAGCAACCTGCCGGCTAACCTGCGCGTGACCCATACCTCACTGTTTGACCACACGGTACAGGGTATTCACCGCACCGATAAAGCGGCGTTCAGCTTCCAGGGGCACCCTGAAGCCAGCCCTGGCCCGCACGATGCTGCACCGCTGTTCGATCACTTTATCGAACTGATTAACGCTTACCGTTCTGCCGCGAAATAAATCAGGAGCGAAAAAATGCCAAAACGTACAGACATAAAAAGTATCCTGATCCTCGGTGCTGGCCCGATCGTTATCGGCCAGGCCTGTGAATTTGACTACTCCGGCGCCCAGGCGTGTAAAGCCCTGCGTGAAGAGGGTTACCGCGTTATCCTGGTGAACTCTAACCCGGCCACCATCATGACCGACCCGGAAATGGCCGATGCCACCTACATCGAGCCTATCAACTGGGAAGTGGTGCGTAAGATCATCGAAAAAGAGCGCCCGGACGCGGTTCTGCCGACCATGGGCGGCCAGACCGCGCTGAACTGTGCGCTGGAGCTGGAACGTCAGGGCGTGCTGGCCGAGTTCGGCGTCACCATGATCGGCGCCACCGCCGACGCGATTGATAAAGCCGAAGACCGTCGCCGCTTTGATGTGGCGATGAAGAAGATCGGTCTGGACACCGCGCGTTCCGGTATCGCACACACCATGGAAGAAGCGCTGGCGGTTGCCGCTGACGTCGGCTTCCCGTGCATCATCCGTCCCTCCTTCACCATGGGCGGCACCGGCGGCGGTATCGCTTACAACCGTGAAGAGTTCGAAGAGATCTGCGAACGCGGTCTGGATCTGTCGCCAACCAACGAGCTGCTGATTGACGAGTCGCTGATTGGCTGGAAAGAGTACGAGATGGAAGTGGTGCGTGATAAAAACGACAACTGCATCATCGTCTGCTCGATTGAAAACTTCGATGCCATGGGCATCCACACCGGTGACTCGATTACCGTAGCGCCAGCCCAGACGCTGACCGACAAAGAGTACCAGATCATGCGTAACGCCTCGCTGGCGGTACTGCGTGAAATCGGCGTGGAGACCGGCGGCTCTAACGTTCAGTTCTCGGTGAATCCGGAGAACGGCCGTCTGATCGTTATCGAGATGAACCCGCGCGTGTCGCGCTCGTCGGCGCTGGCCTCAAAAGCGACCGGCTTCCCGATTGCTAAAATCGCCGCCAAGCTGGCAGTAGGCTTCACCCTCGACGAACTGACCAACGATATCACCGGTGGCCTGACCCCGGCTTCGTTTGAACCCTCTATCGACTACGTGGTCACTAAAATCCCACGCTTCAACTTTGAGAAGTTCGCCGGTGCGAATGACCGTCTGACTACCCAGATGAAGTCGGTCGGTGAAGTGATGGCGATTGGCCGCACCCTGCAGGAATCGATGCAGAAAGCGCTGCGTGGCCTGGAAGTGGGCGCGACCGGTTTCGACCCGAAAGTCGACCTTAACGACCCGGAAGCGTTGACCACCATCCGTCGCGAGCTGAAAGATGCCGGCTCAGACCGTATCTGGTACATCGCGGACGCCTTCCGTGCCGGCCTGAGCGTGGAGGATATCTTCGCGCTGACCAACGTTGACCGCTGGTTCCTGGTGCAGATTGAAGAGCTGGTGCAGCTGGAGCAGCAGGTGGCGAAAGAGGGCGTTAACGGCCTGAACTACGACTTCCTGCGTAACCTGAAACGTAAAGGCTTTGCCGATGCCCGCCTGTCGGCGCTGGCCGGCGTGTCTGAAGCCGAAATCCGCAAGCTGCGCGAGCAGCATAACCTGCACCCGGTCTACAAACGCGTGGACACCTGTGCGGCGGAATTCGCCACCAATACCGCTTACATGTACTCCACCTATGAAGAAGAGTGCGAGTCTAACCCGAGCCAGGATCGTGACAAAATCATGGTGCTGGGCGGCGGTCCAAACCGTATCGGCCAGGGTATTGAGTTCGACTACTGCTGCGTTCACGCCGCGCTGGCGCTGCGTGAAGACGGCTTCGAAACCATCATGGTCAACTGTAACCCGGAAACCGTGTCAACCGACTACGACACCTCTGACCGTCTCTACTTCGAACCGGTGACCTTTGAAGACGTGCTGGAAATCGTGCGCATCGAGAAGCCGAAAGGCGTGATCGTACAGTACGGTGGCCAGACCCCGCTGAAGCTGGCGCGCGCGCTGGAAGCAGCAGGCGTACCGGTGATCGGTACCAGCCCGGATTCGATTGACCGTGCCGAAGACCGCGAGCGTTTCCAGCAGGCGGTCGATCGCCTGGGCCTGAAACAGCCGGCTAACGCCACGGTGACCGCCATCGATATGGCGGTAGAGAAGGCGGCGATCATCGGTTATCCGCTGGTGGTGCGCCCGTCCTACGTGCTGGGCGGCCGCGCGATGGAGATCGTCTACGACGAAATCGACCTGAAGCGCTACTTCAACACCGCGGTGTCCGTCTCGAACGACGCGCCGGTGCTGCTGGACCGCTTCCTTGATGACGCGGTGGAAGTGGATGTTGATGCCATCTGCGACGGCGACCAGGTGCTGATCGGCGGCATCATGGAGCACATTGAGCAGGCCGGCGTGCACTCCGGTGACTCCGCCTGTTCTCTGCCGGCCTACACGCTGAGCGAAGAGATCCAGAACGTCATGCGTCAGCAGGTCGAGAAACTGGCCTTCGAGCTGGGCGTACGCGGCCTGATGAACGTGCAGTTCGCGGTGAAGGATAACGAGGTGTACCTGATTGAGGTGAACCCGCGTGCCGCCCGTACCGTGCCGTTCGTCTCCAAGGCCACCGGCGTGCCGCTGGCGAAAGTGGCTGCCCGCGTGATGGCAGGCAAAAAGCTGGCCGAGCAGGGCGTGACCGAAGAAATTATCCCGCCGTACTACTCGGTGAAGGAAGTGGTGCTGCCGTTTAACAAGTTCCAGGGCGTTGACCCGATCCTCGGCCCGGAAATGCGTTCAACCGGTGAAGTGATGGGCGTCGGCCGCAGCTTTGCGGAAGCCTTCTGCAAAGCGATGCTCGGCGCGCAGAGCAACATGAAGAAGAGCGGCCGCGCGCTGCTGTCGGTTCGCGAAGGCGATAAGAAGCGTATCGTTGAGCTGGCACAGCGTCTGCAGAGCTACGGCTTTGAGCTGGACGCCACCGCCGGCACCGCTGCGGTGCTGGAAGCCGCGGGTATCGTCGTACGCCGGGTTAACAAGGTGCACGAAGGCCGCCCGCACATTCAGGATCGCCTGAAGAACGGTGAATACGCCTACATCGTGAACACCACCGCAGGCCGCCAGGCGATTGAGGATTCCAAGCTGATCCGCCGCAGTGCCCTGCAGTACAAGGTGCACTACGACACCACGCTGAACGGTGCCTTCGCCACCACCACCTCGCTGAACTCCAGCGCGACTGACCGGGTGATTTCAGTGCAGGAAATGCACGCGCAGATCGCCGGTTAATCGCTGACAACAGCTGTAAAAAACCCCGCTTCCGAGCGGGGTTTTTTTATTAGGGGGGATCTATCAGGACAGCGCCACCTTGATGCCCAGCGCGATCAGCACGCCGCCCAGCAGTTTGTCGATGATGCGCTGGGCTTTGGTCAGCCCGGCACGCACCGGTGCGCTCTGGATCAGAAACACCAGCAGCGGCCACCACAGCGTGGAGAGGCCGAGGATGATGCCGGCATACCAGAGTTTCTCACCGACGCCGGAGTCGACGCTAAGCACCTGGGTGAACACCGACAGGAAAAACAGCGTCGCCTTCGGGTTGAGCAGGTTACACAGGTAGCCCTGCATGAAGGCTTTACTCAGCGTTACCGGTTCCTGCGCCACGTTATTCAGATCCAGCCTGCTGCCGCCGTGCGCCCGCAGCGCCTGAATACCGATCCAGATCAGGTACGCTGCACCGGCATATTTCAGCAGCATAAACAGCCACGGCGTGGTGGTGATGACC
This sequence comes from Erwinia sp. B116, assembly GCF_002865965.1. Lineage (NCBI taxonomy): Bacteria > Pseudomonadati > Pseudomonadota > Gammaproteobacteria > Enterobacterales > Erwiniaceae > Erwinia > Erwinia sp. B116. The sequence continues at coordinate 99,499 of NZ_JRZZ01000004.1, read as the reverse complement.
ACTGCCAGGCCGGCCACACAATAAGCCATATGGGTGGCGACCGCGCAGTTAACGCCCATCGCCGTCATCAGCGCGGCGCGGCGCGGATAGCGGGCGGCATTTTTCACCACCAGGAAAAAATCGGGGCCGGGGGAGAGCATGCCCAGCGTGGCGATGGTGGCAACGAACAGCGTAGTTTCAAACATGATCGGTTTCTGCAGGGAGTGTAAAGGGCGAAGTTTAGCACGACGGGGGGAATGTGGTGGCCGAAATGGTGGGATGCAGAGCACGTAAAGGCCGCGCTGAACAACCTTTACGGAATATGCAGCGCTTACCTATCGACGAAAGTTTCGCCTTTCCGTATGATGGCGCGAATTTTACCCCCTGCTGAGTTTGATATGATGATTAGCCTGATTGCGGCCCTGGCGGCCGATCGCGTAATTGGGATGGAAAACGCCATGCCATGGCACCTGCCTGCTGACCTGGCGTGGTTTAAACGCCAGACGCTGAACAAGCCGGTGGTGATGGGGCGGCGTACCTGGGAGTCGATTGGACGCCCGCTGCCAGGACGGCTGAATATTGTAATTAGCAGTAAACCTGGCGATGCCGATGGTGTGACCTGGGTGACCTCGATTGACGAAGCGCTGCAGGTAGCAGGCGACGTGGAAGAACTGATGGTGATCGGCGGCGGACGGATCTACGAGCAGCTGCTGCCGCGTGCCGATCGTCTCTATCTGACCCACATTGACGCGGAAGTAGAAGGGGATACCCATTTCCCGGACTATGAGCCGGATGAGTGGCAGTCAACCTTTAGTGAATTTCACGACGCCGACGACAAGAATTCCCACAGCTTCTGCTTTGAGATCCTCGATCGCCGCTAAGTCGTCACGCTGCTGACATCTTCGGCTTCTATCATGGCGCGACATCCACTACGGAGCGCGCCATGTCTGTTTCTGCTGCACTGAATCGCGATCGCCTGCGTGACCCGGCCCGCCGGGAACTCTCTCTTTCAGAAAGCCACCCGCCGGTGCTGTTCCAGCCGGGCGCGCTGTGGAGTATTCCCTTTGATACCCTGACGCCGGCAGAGCGGGCGGCGAACGGCACCGCAGACGATCACAGTGCCGGGGTGACTTCCCGGTTAGAGGGCTGAACAAAGACCTGCCTGTCTTCCCAGCGCAGCAGGGTCAGGGTGCCGCCCCAGCAACAACCGGTATCGAGGCCGATGACGTTATCCGGCGTGCCTTTCCCTTCCAGCGACGCCCAGTGACCGAAGATCACCGTGTAGTCAGCGGGTAACAGGCCGGGCACGTTAAACCAGGGCTTCAGCGGCGGTGGCGCATTTTCCGGCGACTCTTTGCTGATCATGTCCAGCTGTCCGGCGGGGAAGCAGAAGCGCATGCGGGTCAGCGCGTTGGTGCTGAAGCGCAGGCGCGCCAGACCGCTGAGCGCCGGTGACCAGTTGTTCGGCATATCGCCGTACATCGCATCCAGGAACAGCGGATAGGTGTCGCTGCTCAGTACTGCCTCGACTTCGCGGGCACACAGCTTTGCGGTGTCAATATCCCACTGCGGGGTGATACCGGCGTGCGCCATCACCAGTTTTTTCTCTTCATCCACCTGCAGCAGCGGCTGGCGACGCAGCCAGTTGATCAGCTCGTCGGCATCGTCGGCCTCCAGCAGCGGCGTCAGGCGATCCTTCGGTTTATTGCGGCTGATGCCGGCGTACACCGCCAGCAGATGCAGATCGTGATTGCCCAGCACGATGCGCACGCTGTCACCGAGGGAACGCACATAACGCAGCACGTCCAGCGAGGCCGGCCCACGGGCCACCAGATCGCCGGTCAGCCACAGCTCGTCCTGCGCCGGATCGAAATCCACCTGCGCCAGCAGCATTTTCAGCTCGTCGTAGCAACCGTGAATATCGCCGATAAGATAAGTGCTCATGCCTTCTGTCCTGAAAAGGGGGTTACCGTGATCGCGTGGCCGGCAGCTCAGGATTGCTTAGCCACTGGTCCGGGTCAGGATAACCGCGGCGCGCCTGGCGCGCGCAAAAAAAAATGCGCTTTGCCCGTGAGGAGCAAAGCGCTGGATGAGGGGTGACTCAGTGAATGTGGCTGACAACCGCCAGCCGGAACACCGGAATATCCACCAGCAGCGTCTCGCCGTCGGCATCAACCATGCGGTAATGCCCCTGCATGGTGCCCATCGGGGTTTCGAGAATCGCACCGCTGGTGTACTGGAACTCATCGCCAGGGGCGATGTGCGGCTGTTCGCCGATCACCCCTTCACCCTGAACTTCGGTTTCACGGCCGTTGCCGTTGGTGATTAGCCAGTAGCGGCCGATCAGCTGCACCGGGATACGCCCCAGATTACGGATGGTGACGGTGTACGCAAACACATAACGCTCTTCTTCGGGCGCAGACTGCGACGCGATGTAGACGCTTTGTACATGGACACAAACACGGGGCGTATCGTTCATGCTCAGTTCTCCTGAGGAGGCTGCTGCTGAGGGTGCGCGGTCAGCCAGTTCGCCAGCTGGCAGTACTGCGCCACGGTAATGTTCTCAGCGCGCAGCGTCGGGTCAATGTTCATTTCGGCCAGGGCTTCGGCAGAGAACAGATGGCCGAGGCTGTTACGCAGGGTTTTACGGCGTTTACCAAAGGCTTCGGTGGTGATGCGGCTCAACGCGCGGATATCCTGTACCGGGTGCGGGATCTCCGCGTAAGGCATCAGGCGCACCACCGCAGAATCGACCTTCGGTGCCGGGGTGAAGGACTCCGGCGGTACTTCCAGCACCGGGATCACCTGGCAGTAGTACTGTGCCATTACGGTCAGGCGGCCATAGGCTTTGCTGCCAGGGCCGGCGACCAGACGATTAACCACTTCTTTCTGCAGCATAAAGTGCATATCTTTGATCGCGCCGACGTAGCTGAACAGGTGGAACATCAGCGGGGTCGAAATATTGTACGGCAGGTTGCCGAACACGCGCAGCGGCTGGCCTTTTTCCGCAGACAGCGCCGCAAAATCAAAGGTCATCGCATCCTGCTGGAAAATGGTCAGCTTCGGGCCGAGGAACGGATGCGTCTGCAGGCGTGCTGCCAGATCGCGGTCCAGTTCGACCACCGTCATTTCATCAATGCGCTCACCCACCGGCTCGGTGAGTGCACCGAGGCCAGGGCCGATCTCAACAATCGCCTCGCCGCGCTGTGGGTGAATGGCGTTGACAATACTGTCGATAATATACTGATCGTTAAGGAAGTTCTGTCCAAAACGTTTGCGGGCGAAGTGGCCCTGGTGAACGCGATTATTCATTACTGCTCTTAATCATGGTGATGGCGAGGTTAAGCGCCGTTTTGAAGCTGCCCGCATCGGCCTGACCCGTAGCCGCCAGTTCAAGGGCGGTGCCGTGGTCGACGGACGTGCGGATAAATGGCAGACCGAGGGTGATATTCACCGCGCGGCCAAAGCCCTGATATTTTAGCACCGGCAGGCCCTGATCGTGATACATCGCCAGCACCGCATCGGCGTGCTGCAGATATTTCGGCTGGAACAGGGTATCCGCGGGGAGTGGCCCGGTCAGGTTGATGCCCTGCTGGCGCAGTTCGTCCAGCGCCGGGGTAATGGTATCAATCTCTTCCCGCCCCATATGGCCGCCTTCACCCGCGTGCGGGTTCAGCCCACACACCAGAATGTGCGGGCGTGCAAGGCCGAACTTGCTCTGCAGGTCGGCGTTAAGGATGGTAATCACTTCATGCAGGCTGTCACGGGTGATGGCGTCGGCTACGTCTTTCAGCGGCAGATGGGTGGTGGCCAGCGCCACCCGCAGCTCTTCCGTGGCCAGCATCATCACCACGCGCTCGCACCCGGCGCGTTCGGCGAAGAACTCGGTGTGGCCGCTGAACGGAATGCCCGCGTCGTTGATCACCCCTTTGTGCACCGGTCCGGTGACCAGCGCGGCAAATTCGCCGTTCAGGCAACCGTCGCAGGCGCGCGCCAGCGAGGCCAGCACGTAGTGACTGTTATCCACGCTGAGTTCACCGGCCACCGCGTGGCTGGCCAGCGGCAGCGGCAGCACGGTCAGTGAACCAGCGTCCTGCGGGCGGGCCGTCGCGCTGGCATCATATTCGCGTAGTTCCAGCGGCAAACGCAGCGCTGCCGCGCGGGTGCGCAGCAGCTCGGGATCGGCACAGACCACCAGCTCAACCGGCCACGCCTGTTGCGCCAGTGCTACGATCAGATCCGGGCCAATCCCGGCGGGTTCGCCGGGAGTGACCACCACGCGCAGGTTACTGAGCGCTGCCATCGAGGATCTTCACATAGGCGGCGGCACGCTGTTCCTGCATCCAGGTCTGCGCTTCTTCCGAGAATTTACGGTTGAACAGCAGGCGGTAGGCGCGCTCTTTCTTCGCGGAGTCGGTCTTATCAACCTGACGGGTATCCAGCAGCTGAATCAGGTGCCAGCCGAACGAGGAGTGAACCGGTGCGCTGGTCTGGCCCTTGTTCAGGCGCAGCAGTGCGTCGCGGAACGCCGGATCGTAGGCTTCCGGAGAGCTCCAGCCAAGGTCGCCGCCCTGGTTGGCGGAACCCGGATCCTGCGACAGCTGTTTGGCCGCATCGGCAAAGCTGATCCGACCGCTCTTAATATCGGCAGCGGTTTCCAGCAGTTTCTGGCGCGCCTGGTCATCGGTCATGATCGGTGACGGCTTTAGCAGGATATGGCGGGCGTGCACTTCGGTAACCGAAATGCTCTGGTTTTCGCCGCGCACGTCGTTGACTTTCAGGATATGGAAGCCAACGCCGGAGCGGATCGGACCTACGATGTCGCCTTTTTTGGCGGTCACCAGCGCCTGCGCAAACAGCGACGGCAGCTCCTGCAGTTTGCCCCAGCCCATGTTGCCGCCTTTCAGCGCCTGTGGGTCAGCGGAGTAGGTGATCGCCAGCTTGCCGAAATCGGCACCGCTTTTGCTCTCCTGCACCAGCTGTTTGGCCAGGGTTTCCTGGTCGTCAACCTGCTGCTGCGTTGGGTTTTCCGACAGCGGCAGCAGAATGTGGCTGATGTTCAGCTCGGTACCGGCATCGTTCTGCGCGGCCATCTGGTTTGAGAGGGAGTCCACTTCCTGCGGCAGGATGGTGACGCGGCGGCGCACTTCATTATTACGCACTTCCGAGGTCAGCATCTCTTTGCGGATCTGCTCGCGGTAGGTGGCGTAGTTCATGCCGTCATACGCCAGGCGGCTGCGCAGCTGATCGACGCTCATTTTGTTCTGTGCGGCGATGTTGCCGATCGCCTGATCCAGCTGCGCGTCGCTAATCTGGATGCCGGCCTGTCTGCCCATCTGCAGCATGATGTTATCCATCACCAGACGTTCGACAATCTGGTGACGCAGCGTTTTATCATCCGGCAGCTGCTGCCCGGACTGCTGCGCCTGGCCTTTGACCGACTGCATCATGCCGTCGACGTCACTCTCCAGCACCACGCCGTTATTTACCACGGCGGCGACCTTATCAACAACCTGCGGGGCCGCGAACGCGGTGTTGGCCGTTAAGGCGGCACCGAGGATCAGCATTCTCCAGTTCTTCATACTTTTTCCATTCTTCCTATCCGCACTGCGGGAGTGGTCTGTTAACTGTGCCAACATCAGAAGCCGCGCTGGTAAGGCAGAATGCCCTGGCGCAGCATTTGACCGGTCCCTAAGCCGTAGCTCGGGCTGAGGCCACGCAGTTCAATGTTGAACGAGACTTTGTTGTCGTACTTACTGTTATCGTTTTCCCAGCCGGTGATTTTACGCTCATAACCGAGGCGAATGGCATAACAGCAGGAGCTGTACTGCACGCCCAGCAGCTGGTCAGCGGGCTGGTTGGCTTTGGTATCGTAATACCAGGCCCCGACCACTGACCATGCGTCGGCGACAGGCCAGCTGGCGGTGGCACCCACCTGCGAGATCCCCTTCTGATACAGCGGATTAGTGATCTGCGTCAGCGTCTGCTGAATGTACTCTTCACTGGTGTAACGGTAGTTCAACTGCACCATGCGGTCTGCATCACGGCGCCACTCCAGCACGGCGTTACCCTGCGAGACGTTGTCCAGACGGGTGTCATACTGCAGGCCACCACGTGCTGCCCAGTTGTCGCTAATCTTCCAGTAGGTATCGCCCGCCCATACCAGGCTGCCACGGTCATCGTCATCGGTGGTGTTCAGGCCGGTACGAGCCGGCGTGAACGAGTAGATTTGACCCACGGAAGCGTTAAAACGTTCAACCAGATCGTTATCAAAAATGCGCGTGGTGACGCCGCTGGTCAGCTGATTAGCCGAGGCGATGCGATCCAGGCCGCTGTAGGTGCGGTCGCGGAACAGGCCGGTATAGTCGGTCTGCAGCAGCGTGGAGTCATAGGCGCGGATCATACTCTGATCGCGGTACGGCACGTACAGGTACTGCAGGCGCGGCTCCAGCGTCTGGGTATAGCCCGGCGACCAGTTCATATCGCGGTCAAACACCATCTTGCCGTCAACCTTCAACTGCGGCATCACGCGGTTAACGTTGTCTTTCAGCTGGTTGATTTTGCCAGTGTCGTAGGTGCTGTTGTAGTACTCAATGCCGTCCTGCTGGTAGTGTGTTGCTAGCAGTTTCGCTTCGGTGTTCAGACTGCCCCAGCCATTTGACACCGGCAGGTTGATGGTCGGCTCCAGGTGGAGACGGGTGGCGTCCGGCAGGCGTTCGTTGACGTTGGTAAACTTCACCGCCTGCGCATACAGATGGGTGTCAAAGGGGCCGACATCGTTCTGATACCAGTTGATATCCAGCTGCGGTTCGGCGCGATACACGTCGTTATTGGCGTTGGTCGAGAAGATCTGGAACTGCTTGGTCGACAGCGTGGCGTCCCAGTTGGTATCTGCATAGCCAATGCTGAATTTTTGCGTCACATAGCCGTCGGTGGTCGAGCCGTAGGTCGAGTCCAGGTCGGTAAAGTAGTAGGGATCGCTGACTTTGGTGTAGTCGGCATTGAAGCGCCAGTGCTGCTCGTAGATCCCCGAATGGTTCCAGTAGAACAGCCAGCGGTTGGAGTCTTTATCGTCCTCGTGCTCGTTGTTATACACTTTATCCGATGCCATATAGTCGAACTCCATCAGGCCGGCACCGACGCCGGTCAGATAGCGGAATTCGTTCTGCCACTGCATGCCGCGGCGGCTGATGTAGTGCGGCGTCAGCGTGGCGTCGGCCTGCGGCGCAATGTTCCAGTAGTACGGCAGCATAAACTCAAAGCCGCTGTTGCTACCGTATTTGGCGTTGGGGATCAGGAAGCCCGAGCGGCGCTTATCGCCGACCGGCAGCTGCAGGTACGGGCTGTAAAACACCGGCACCGGGCCGATTTTAAAGCGTGCGTTCCAGATCTCGGCCAGCTGCTCCTGGCGATCGTGAATAATTTCGGAACCGACCACGCTCCAGCTGTTCTGCCCTGGCAGGCAGGAGGTGAAGGAGCCGTTTTCCAGAATGGTATAGCGGTTATCACCGCGCAGCTTCATCTGGTCAGCGTTACCGCGCCCCTGGCGGCCGACCATCTGATAGTCGCCATTCCACACGTTGGTGTCTTTGGTGTTCAGGTTAGACCAGGCTTTTGGCCCTTTCAGTATCACCTGGTTATCGTCGTAGTGGACGTTGCCCAGCGCGTCGACGGTACGGGTGGGTTCGCTTTTACCCGGCAGCATCTTCTGATGCAGCTGCACCTCGTCGGACTGCAGGCGGCTGTTACCCTGGCGGATATCCACATCGCCGCTAAAGACCGCATTATCCGGGTAATTACCCTGTGATTTGTCGGAATTGATGGTTATCGGCAGTTGGTTGGTGTTTTTCCCTTCTACCAGCGGACGGTTATAGGAAGGCACCCCGAGCATACACTGGGATGCGAGGTCATCGGCCAGGCCCTGCTGGCTGTACAGCGCTGAGCCGATCAGGGTGGCCAGCAACGTAGGTAGTCTATTTTTCATACGCGGTATCGAAAATTCCGTGATCACTGGCATCATGCCGACAAACGGTCAGAGACTAACGCACTCAAGGAGGTTGCGCCAGTCATATACACGTCATCCTTCACGCTGCCTCTGCGCTGGCTGCTCTCGCTCACCCCAGTCACAGAGCCATCTCTGCTCCCGGGGATTCACTCGTTTGCCGCCTTGATGCAGCGTGAATGATTTAGTGTATACCCACATTTCAGGCTACAGCTGCTGGCCGCTATAACCGGTGAGGTATCTTCTGGTTGTTTGACCGCGTTGCCAATAGGCTATGAGATGAATGACAGGTATGATAATGCAAATTGTAGCCTTGAGCATGGCGAATTGAGGAGTATATGCGCTATTGGGGAAAAGTATTGGGACTTGTGCTGGGTTTATTGTCCGGCGCGGGCTTCTGGGGCGTAGTTTTTGGCCTGCTGGTCGGCCATCTGGTTGATAAAGCGCGTTCAACGCGGCGTCAGGGTTATTTTGCCAACCAGCAAACCCGTCAGGCGCTGTTTTTCAGCACCACCTTCCAGGTGATGGGGCATCTGACAAAATCGAAAGGCCGGGTCACGGATGCCGATATCCAGATGGCCTCGCTGCTGATGGACCGCATGCAGATGCAGGGCGCCAGCCGTACCGCAGCCCAGCAGGCGTTCCGTGAAGGTAAAGAGGGTGACTACCCGCTGCGCGAAAAATTGCGTGAGCTGCGCAGCGCCTGCTTTGGTCGCTTCGATCTGATTCGCATGTTTCTGGAGATCCAGATTCAGGCGGCGTTTGCCGACGGCTCGCTGCACCCCAACGAGCGCCAGGTGCTGTATGTGATTGCCGAAGAGCTGGGGATCTCCCGTCATCAGTTCGATCGGTTCCTGCGCATGATGGAAGGCGGCCAGCAGTTTGGCGGCGGTGGGTACGGTTATCAGGGCGGCCACTCCTCACAGGGCGGGTACACCGGAGCGCAGCGCGGCCCAACGCTTGATGATGCCTGTAACGTACTGGGGGTGAAGAGCAGCGATGATGCCACCACCATCAAGCGTGCCTACCGTAAGCTGATGAGCGAGCACCATCCGGATAAGCTGGTGGCGAAAGGCCTGCCGCCGCAGATGATGGAGATGGCCAAGCAGAAAGCGCAGGAGATTCAGGCCGCTTACGACCTGATCAAGCGCGAGAAGGGCTTTAAGTAAAAAAAACGGGCTTACGGCGAGTGCCGTCAGCCCGTGTTATCGCGACGTGGTGCCAACCCTGCCTCCGCCCGCTGCGCCCTTCGGCCGGGGGGAACAGCAGACTAAAACGCCGCCGGCTGGCGAAAGGTCATCGGCGTGCCGTACTGCGGATGGGTGATGCTCAGGCTTTCGGCGTGCAGCTGCAGACGGGGCGCCATCGCTAACGCCTCATCGTGGGCATAGAAACGATCGCCGAGGATCGGGTGCCCCAGCGCCAGCATATGCACGCGCAGCTGGTGGGAGCGGCCGGTGATCGGCTTCAGCTGCACCCGCGCCCAGTTCTCTGCCACCTCCAGCACCTGATACTCCGTCTGCGCCGACTTACCGGTTTCAAAACAGACCTTCTGCTTTGGCCGGTTCGGCCAGTCACAAATCAGCGGCAGATCCACCAGCCCTTTTTCCGGCTGCGGCACCCCCCATACGCGGGCGACGTAGGTTTTCTGCGGCTCACGTTCGCGGAACTGACGCTTAAGCTCGCGCTCTGCCGCTTTGGTCAGCGCCACCACCATCACGCCGCTGGTCGCCATATCCAGCCTGTGCACCGACTCCGCCGCCGGGAAGTCACGCTGGACGCGGGTCATTATGCTGTCCTTGTGCTCCTCCAGACGTCCGGGTACGGAGAGCAGCCCACTGGGTTTGTTGACCACCATAATGTGCTCATCCTGGTAGAGAATATGCAGCCAGGGTTCGGACGGCGGGTTGTAAGGTTCCATCATAAGCATCTCGCAAAGTGCCGGAGAGGGGCAGGGCGCAGACCATCGCGGGACGATGGCAGGCACCCTGCTGAGGGGATTACTGGTGAGCGACCACGATCAGGCGCAGCGCATCCAGGCGCCAGCCGGCATCATCCAGGCTGGCCAGTACCTGCTCGCGGTTGCTTTCCAGCGCGTCAATCTCATCCTGACGGATGTTCGGGTTGACGGCGCTCAGCGCCTGCAGGCGGGAAAGCTCCGCACCCAGCTTATCGCTGGCTTCCGCACGGGCGGCATCGATCAGCTTACGCGCTTCCACCGCCGCCGGCTCCTCGGAGAGCTTGATAATCTCATGCACGTCCTGCTGCACCGCGTTGACCAGCTTGCTGCCGGTGTGGCGGTTGATGGCGTTCAGCTGGCGGTTAAAGCTTTCAAACTCCACTTTGGCCGCCAGGTTATTGCCGTTACGGTCGACCAGCATGCGCACCGGGGTTGGCGGCAGGAAGCGGGTCAGCTGCAGGTGCTTCGGTGCCTGCGCTTCCACCACCCAGACCAGCTCCAGCAGCAGCGTGCCGGCCGGCAGCGCCTTGTTTTTCAGCAGCGACAGCGCGCAACTGCCGGTGTCGCCGGAGAGGATCAGATCCAGACCGTTGCGGATGATCGGGTGCTCCCAGCTGACGTACTGCGCGTCTTCACGCGACAGCGCCTGGTTACGATCGAAGGTGATGGTGCAGCCATCTTCCGGCAGGCCCGGGAAGTCCGGCACCAGCATATGGTCCCCGGGAGTCAGCACGATCAGGTTATCGCTGCGGTCTTCCTGGTTAATGCCGACGATATCGAACAGGTTGAGCGCGAAGTTCACCAGCTCGATGTCGTTATCCTGTTCGGCGATCTGTGCGGCCAGCGCCTGCGCCTTCTCGCCGCCGTTGGAGTTGAGCTCCAGCAGGCGGTCGCGGCCCTGTTCCAGCTGCGCCTTCAGCCCGTCATGCTGTTTGCGGCAGCCGGCGATAAACTCTGCCAGCCCTTCGCTGTTTTCCGGCGCGGCGAGGTACGCGATCAGCTGTGCATAGACGCTGTCATAGACGGTACGGCCGGTCGGGCAGGTGTGTTCGAAGGCGTCCAGCCCTTCGTGGAACCACTGCACCAGCACCGCCTGCGCGGTACGTTCCAGATACGGCACGTGGATCTGAATATCGTGCATCTGGCCGATACGGTCCAGACGGCCGATACGCTGTTCCAGCAGGTCCGGGTTAAACGGCAGGTCGAACATCACCAGCTGGCTGGCGAACTGGAAGTTGCGGCCTTCGGAGCCGATCTCCGAACAGAGCAGCACCTGGGCACCATCCTCTTCAGAGGCGAACCAGGCGGCGGCGCGGTCGCGCTCGATAATCGACAGCCCTTCATGGAACACGGCGGCACGGATCGCTTCGCGCTCGCGCAGCACCTGCTCCAGCTGCAGCGCGGTGGCCGCCTTGGCGCAGATCACCAGCACTTTCTTATCGCGGTTGCTGGTCAGGAAGCCGAGCAGCCACTCAACGCGCGGGTCGAAGTTCCACCAGGTGCCGCTGTCGCCTTCAAATTCCTGATAAATCTGCTCCGGATAGAGCATATCGCGCGCGCGCTCATCGGCAGATTTGCGGGCGCTCATGATGCCGGAGACCTTAATCGCGGTCTGGTACTGGGTCGGCAGCGGCAGGCGGATCTGGTGCAGTTCGCGTTTCGGGAAGCCCTTTACGCCGCCGCGGGTGTTACGGAACAGCACGCGGCTGGTGCCGTGGCGATCCATCAGCATGCTGATCAGCTCCTGACGGGCCTCCAGCTTGCCTTCACGATCGCTGTTGGCCACCTGCAGCAGCGGCTCGATATCCTGCTCGCCCATCAGGTCGTTTAGCAGGTTCAGCTCGTCGTTGCTGATGGTTTTATCGGCCAGCAGCATCGATACCGCGTCGGCGATCGGCTGGAAGTGCTTCTGCTCTTCAACAAAGGCCGCGAAATCGTGGAAGCGGTCCGGATCCAGCAGGCGCAGGCGGGCAAAGTGGCTCTCCAGACCCAGCTGTTCCGGGGTGGCGGTCAGCAGCAGAACGCCGGGAATATTTTCCGCCAGCTGTTCAATCACCTGATACTCGCGGCTCGGTGCCTCTTCCGACCACACCAGGTGGTGGGCTTCATCGACCACCATCAGGTCCCACTCGGCGTCGGCCAGCTTCTCCAGGCGCTGCTTGTTGCGGCGTACGAAGTCCAGCGAACAGATAATCATCTGCTCGGTTTCAAACGGGTTGTCGCTGTCGTGCTGCGCTTCGGCGTAGCGGTCGTCATCAAACAGCGCAAAGCGCAGGTTGAAGCGGCGCAGCATCTCAACCAGCCACTGGTGCTGCAGGGTTTCCGGCACCACGATCAGAATACGCTCGGCGCGGCCGGCCAGCAGCTGCTGGTGGATGATCATCCCGGCTTCAATGGTTTTACCCAGACCCACTTCATCGGCCAGCAGCACGCGCGGCGCGTGGCGGCGGCCAACGTCGTGTGCGATGTGCAGCTGGTGCGGGATCAGGCTGGTGCGCATGCCGCGCAGGCCGCTGATCGGCAGGCGGTACTGCTCGCTCTGGTACTTGCGCGCGCGGAAACGCAGCGCAAAACGGTCCATGCGGTCGAGCTGGCCGGCGAACAGGCGATCCTGCGGCTTGCCAAACACCAGCTTGCTGTCGAGCATCACTTCCCGCAGGCGTACCCCGGTCTCGCCGGTGTCGGTGCGGGTGCCGAAATAGCTGACCACGCCGTTGTCGGTTTGTACTTCGTCAACGATGAGCTGCCAGCCTTCGTGGCTGGTGACGGTATCGCCCGGGTTAAACACCACGCGGGTGATCGGCGAATCATTTCTGGAGTAGAGACGGTTTTCACCGGTGGCAGGGAACATCACCGTGACCATGCGGGTATCCACCGCAACCACGGTTCCTAATCCCAGCTCGCTTTCCGTATCGCTTATCCAGCGTTGACCAAGTGTAAAAGGCATATAATATTCGGCTCGATTGTCGTCAGTTTATTGCAGGCAATAGTGTTACGACCCGGCAGAGGCTGCCCGGTAGTCGTTTCAGAACGATTATTTTAAGGAAGGGCGCTATGGTACTGGAAGGCGGCCCTTTCGTCACCTGTCAAAACAGGCCCAGCTGTCCGGTTATCAGTCTGGCAAAGTCATCCTGCACAAAGGGCAGGATGCCATCCGCCACCGGCTGCAGCTGGCGGGAGACATAGTGATCGTAGTCCAGCGGCGTGCTGCGCACCTCCAGCGGCTCGGGGCCGGAGGTGGCCATCACGTAGCGGATCTTGCCGCCGTTCTGGTAGAGCAGCGGCCTTTCGAGCTTCTGATGATACTCATCGGCGATGCGCGCGGCGCGCACGTGCGGTGGTACGTTACGCTGGTAGTCGCCGAGCGGGCGACGCAGCCGCTTGCTGTACACCAGCTGGTCGTCCAGTTCGCCGTTCAGCAGCCGTGCCACGGTGTCGCGGATATAGTCCTGCCAGGGCTGGCCGGTAAAAATTTTCAGGTACAGCGCCTGCTGGAACTGTTGCGCCAGCGGGGTCCAGTCGGTGCGGACCGTCTCCAGCCCTTTAAACACCATACGTTCACCGCCGTCGGTGCGGATCAGTCCGGCGTAGCGTTTCTTGCTGCCCTGTTCGGCACCGCGGATGGTTGGCATCAGAAAGCGGCTGAAATGAGTTTCATATTCCAGCTCCAGCGCGCTCTCAAGAGCGAATTCGGCTTTAAGGTGCTGCCGCCACCAGTCGTTGACCTTCGCCACCAGCCGCTGGCCGATCGCCGCCGCCGTCGCCTCGTCGTGGGGCGACTTCAGCCAGACAAAGGTGGAGTCGGTGTCGCCGTAAATCACGTCATAGCCTTCCGCCTCGATCAGTTCGCGGGTCTGCAGCATGATCTCATGGCCGCGCAGGGTGATCGACGAGGCGAGGCGCGGATCGAAAAAGCGGCAGGCGCTGGTGCCGAGCACGCCGTAGAAGGCGTTCATAATGATCTTCAGCGCCTGCGACAGCGGCTTATTACCCGCCCGCTTGGCGGCCTCACGTCCCTGCCAGATCTGGCTGACGATCTCCGGCAGGCAGTGGCGGCTGCGCGAGAAGCGCGCGTGGCGGAAACCGGCTACCGAATCGGCGTCGTCCGGGTGGGCCAGCCCCTCCACCAGCCCGACCGGGTCGATCAGGAAGGTGCGGATAATCGCCGGATACAGGCTTTTATAGTCGAGCACCAGCACCGAGTCGTACAGGCCGGGGCGCGAGTCCATCACGTAGCCGCCGGGGCTGGCCTCCGCCGCCAGTTCGCCCATACTCGGCGCGACGTAGCCGGCACGGTGCATGCGCGGCAGATAAAGGTGGCTGAACGCCGCCACCGAACCGCCGTGGCGATCCACCGCCAGGCCGTTGACCGAGGCGCGTTCCAGCAGAAACGGCATCAGCTCAGTGTGCTGGAAAATGCGCGTCACCAGCTCGCAGTCTTTCAGGTTGTAGTGCGCCAGCGCCGGTTTGTCTTCGGCGAAGCGCTGGTTGATCTCCTCCATGCGCTGCCACGGGTTGCCGATCGCCTTGCCTTCCCCCAGCAGCTCGCGGGACACCGCTTCCAGGCTGAAGGAGTCAAAGTTCCAGAACGCCGACTTTAGCGCTTCAATGCCGTCGATAATCAGCCGACCGCTGGCCTGAGCGAAGAACACGCCGGGCTTAAAGCCGTGTTCCCGCCACTCCAGCGCCGGGTGATGACCGCGGCCCAGCCTGAGCGGGATGCCGTAGCGGTCGGCGTGCTTCTGCAGCACCCGCAGATCGAACTGCACCACGTTCCAGCCGATCAGCACGTCCGGGTCGTATTCGGCAAACCAGGCGTTGAGGCGCTCCAGCAGCAGCGGTCGGCTGCTGAGGTATTCGAGGTTAAAGTCCAGCTGGCTGGCATCGCCGTTCGGCGGCCCGAGCATAAAGACATCGCGCCGCCCGCAGCCCTCCAGGCCGATGCAGTACAGCTCGCCGTGGCGGGTGGTTTCAATATCCAGCGACACCCACTTCAGCGGCGGGCGGTAATCGGGATGGGGCTTGAGCCGCGCGTCGGTCAGACGGTTGCCGTCCGGCCTGCCGCTGAACCACACCGGCGCGGTGATAAAACGCTCCATCAGGTAGCGCTCCGGCGGGCGGATATCGGCCTCGTATACGGTGATGTCGTTTTCGCGCAGCAGTTTCTCCAGCTTCATCAGCTGGCGCTGCTGGCGGCAGTAGAGGCCGGCCACCGGCCGCTGGCGGAAGTCTTTCAGCGTCAGCGGGGCGAAACGCCAGTCGCGTTCATTCGCCAGCAGGCGCTCCGCCGCCGCCTGCTGTTCTACCGGCACAAAGGCTACCGACTCCTGCGCAGGCAGCACCACCTGCTGCGGACCGGCGTCGGTGGCCAGCCACAGCGTCACTTCGCTGCCGGCCGGCGTGTCCCGCCAGTGGCGGGTTAACAGAAATCCTGCGCGTGGGTCGTTCACACTGCCTCCGGGACGCATAATGCTGTAATAATAGCATGTTTATATATACAGTGGTTATTTCCCTGTATCACCTGGCTAATGCGGTCATACGTTCCCATACAAATATCGTCTTGACGCCCGCCGGGCGGGCCGGGAAAATCGCCGGTTCTGTCAACTCTGTTGGATACTTATGGAAGCCTGGCTGGAACACTTAATTACGCAATCGCTGACGTATGCGCTGCTGGCCGTGGGGCTGGTGGCTTTTCTGGAGTCGCTGGCGCTGGTTGGGCTGCTGCTGCCCGGCACGGTGATGATGGCCTCGCTGGGGGCGTTAATCGGCAGCGGCCAGATGGGGCTCTATCCGGCGTGGCTGGTGGGCACCATTGGCTGCCTGCTGGGCGACTGGATCTCCTACCTGCTGGGCTGGAAATTTAAAGGGCCGCTGCACCGCTGGTCGTTTATTAAAAAGCACCACTCGCTGATGAGCAAAACCGAGCATGCGCTGCACCAGCACAGCATGCTGACCATTATGGTAGGCCGCTTTGTCGGGCCGACCCGCCCGCTGATCCCGCTGGTGGCGGGGATGCTGGAGCTGCCGGTACGCAAGTTTATTCCGCCGAATATCATCGGCTGCATCCTCTGGCCGCCGCTCTACTTCCTGCCGGGCATTCTGGCCGGGGTGGCGATCGACGTGCCGAAGGACGCCAGCAGCGGCCTGTTTAAATGGCTGCTGTTAGCGGTGGCGATCCTGGTCTGGCTGGGCGTCTGGCTCGGCTGGCGCTGGCTGCGCAGCGGTAAGCAGCAGGACTGGGCGACGGCGTACCTGCCGGCGGCGCGGCTGCGCTGGCTGGGGCCGCTCGGGCTGCTGGTCGCCGTTGGCAGCTTTACCGCCATTCAGTTCCACCCGATGATGCCGATGTTCCGGCACCTGCTGTGGCAGGTCTTTTTCTGATCATGCAGCGAGGTGGCGCGAGTTCCTGCCGGTTAAACCCGGCGGCCTGCTCGCGCCGTTTATCGACTGCCTCCACAATCCGCTGCTGCGGGCGCGTCTGATATCGTTTACTGATGGAACCTGGGCTACACCGTTCCCTGTGCGCCGCCGGATAAGCGAGACGGTTTATCCGGGCCGGTAAGCGATGCCCAGCACCGCCGCGGCACTCACCTCACCGCGCTGCAGCTGTGCGGTGCTGCCGTCCCAGTAAACCCGCCCGTCTACGATGAGCAGGCTGCGTGGCGCGATCTGTGCGGCATCCTCGACGCTGTGCGATACCATCAGCAGGGTGATATTGCGCTCGCGGCACACCTTATCGACCAGTGCCAGCATCTCCTTACGCAGTGCCGGGTCCAGCGCTGAGAACGGCTCGTCCAGCAGCAGGATCGGCTGCTGCCGCACCAGGCAGCGGGCGAGCGCGGCGCGCTGACGCTGGCCGCCGGAGAGCTGATGCGGCAGCCGGGGCAGATGCTCTGCCAGCCCGACGCGGCGGGCGATCTCCTGCATCTGCTGCTTCTGCTGCGGGTTCAGCTTCAGCCCCGGATGCAGGCCGAGGCCGATATTCTCCGCCACCGTCAGGTGGGGAAACAGGTTATTTTCCTGGAACAGCATCGACACCGGGCGCTGCGCGGGCGGCGTGTGGCGGTGCTCAGCGCCGTTCAGCTGCAGGCTGCCGCTTTCGACGTTGAGAAAGCCGGCGATCAGGCTGAGCAGGGTGCTTTTACCCGCGCCGCTGGGGCCGAGGATCGCCAGCCTTTCGCCGGCCTGCGCGCTGAAGGTAAAGCGCATCGGCAGGTGCTGATAGAGCCAGGTGAGGTTAGTCAGGTTTAGCATGGCGTCCCGGAAGCTTTTCAATCAGGGTGAACAGCAGGAAGCAGAGCAGCAGCAGCAGCAGGGCGGTGACCGCGCCGTCGCTGCTGCGGTAAGAGCCGATCTGCTGGTAGAGATAGAAAGGCAGGGTGCGGAAATCCTCATTGCCGAACAGCGCCACCGCGCCAAAATCACCGATCGACAGCACGCAGGCAAAGGCCAGCGCCTGCGCCAGCGGCCGCCGCAGCGCGCGCAGCTCAATCAGCCGCAGGCGGTTCCAGCCGCGAATATCCAGCGACAGGCACAGGCGGTTGTAACGCTCGGCGATATCACGCAGCGGGTTTTCCAGCACCTTGATCGCATAGGGTATGGCCATCAGCGCATTGGTGAAAATCACCACGCCGTCCGCCGATGCGGGCAGGCCGGTGGTGGCATTCAGCAGCAGGAAAAAGCCGGTGGCCAGCACGATACCCGGCATCGCCAGGATCAGCATGCCGCTCAGCTCCAGCAGCTGCCCGCTTTTCGGTCGCTGGCGCAGGCGCAGCTCGCGGCTGCTCCACAACAGCATCACGGTCAGTATCACGCTGAGCAGCCCGGCGGCCAGCGCAATGCGCAGCGAGGTAAAGGTGGCCTGCCACAGGGCGGGTTGCTGCAAAACGCCGCTGACCCCCTGGTTAATGCCGCTGACGCCAACCGCCAGCAGTGGCGGCAGGATCAGCAGCAGCGCGGCGGCGATAAGCACCGCATCCAGCAGGCGGGCGCGCAGGCTGTCCTGCGGATTACGCCAGCCGCCGATCTGCCTGCTGCCTGCGGGCAGCGCCCTGTTCAGCCGCTGGCTGAGCAGTACCAGCCCGAGGCAGCAGACCATCTGCAGCAGCGCCAGCAGCGCGGCACGGCCGGGATCGTAGTCAAAGCTCAATGCCTGGAAGATCGCCAGCTCAATAGTGGTGGCCTGCGGGCCGCCGCCCAGCGAAAGCACGGTGGCAAAGCTGGCAAAGCACAGCATGAAGATTAGCGCGGCAGCCGGCAGCAGCTGCCGCTTCAGCCACGGCCACTCGACGATGCGAAAGTGTGCCCAGCCGCGCAGGCCGAGCTGCGCCGCCAGCTGGCGCTGTTCGCCGGGGATCTGCTCGAGCGCCTGCAGCAGCAGCCGGGTGGCCAGCGGCAGGTTGAAAAAGACGTGCGCGAGCAGGATGCCCTGCAGTCCGTAGGGGGTGAAGGTCCACGGAATGCCGAGCAGCGCACAGAGCTGCGCCAGCCAGCCGCTGCGGCCGTAAACGGTAAGGATGCCGAACACCGCCACCAGCACCGGCAGCACCAGGGTCATGGCGCACAGCCGCAGCAGGCTGCTGCGCCCGGGGAAACGGCGGCGGTAGAGGGCGCGGGCCAGCGGAACGGCGGGCAGCGCCG
>NZ_JRZZ01000004.1:26423-80901 GCF_002865965.1 Erwinia sp. B116 | reverse complement strand
AATTGCGGTTAACGGCCATCGCGCGGCTAAAGAGGCGTTTTTGTCGGGGCTGAGCGAGTTCGATATCAATCATGAGAAGGAGAAACCGAGCACGTGCCACAGATAGCGGTCCTGCAGCATGCCCCGCCAGTCGGTGGCCGGAGCGCTGAACCACAGCGCGCCAAAGGCCAGCAGCGCCACGGCAACCAGCAGCGTGGCCGCCAGGCCGCCGGGCAGCAGCCAGCCGGGGATCAGCGGCTGACGGCGCGTTGCCATGCGCTAATCCAGCCGCTGCGCTGGCTGGCAACGTCCTGCGGGCTGTACTGCAGTGAGGTTTCCGGTACCGGCAACGTTTTGAAGGCGTCCGGCAGTGCGGTCTGCGCCGCCGGGTACATCCAGTTGCCGGTGGCGATGGTCTGCTGGAAGCCCGGCGTCAGGATAAACTGCATAAACTGCTGCGCCAGCTTCGGCTGCGGGCTGGCCTTCAGCTGACCGGCCACTTCAACCTGCAGATAGTGCCCTTCACTGAAGTTCGCCGCCGCATACTGGGTTTTCTTCTCTTCGATCAGGTGGTAAGCCGGAGAGGTGGTGTAGCTGAGCACCATATCGGCTTCCCCTTTCAGGAACAGGCCGTAGGCTTCGCTCCAGCCCTTGGTGACGGTGACGGTTTTCTGCGCCAGCTTCTGCCAGGCGGCGGGGGCGTCGTTGCCATATACCTTTTGCATCCACAGCAGCAGGCCAAGGCCCGGCGTGCTGGTGCGCGGATCTTCGTAGATCACCTTCAGCGGCCGATCGCTCTCCACCAGCTCTTTCAGGCTCTTCGGCGGATTTTGCAGTCTGGTTTTGTCATAGACAAAAGCGAACCAGCCGTAGTCGAATGGTACAAAGGTGTCGTCGTGCCAGCCGCCGGGCACGGTACTGGCGGCGGTATCCACGTTGCTGGCGGTAAACAGGCCGGTCTTTTGCGCCGCTTCCAGCAGGTTGTTATCCAGCCCCAGCACCACGTCGGCCCTGCTGTTCTTTCCTTCCATGCGCAGGCGGTTAAGCAGCGAGACGCCATCCTCCAGCGCAACAAATTTCAGCTCGCAGCCGCACTCCGCTTCAAAATTTTTCTTCACCGCGGGTCCCGGGCCCCACTCTGCGGCAAACGAGTCGTAGGTGTAAACCGTCAGGGTCGGTTTTGCCGCAAGGGCGGGCAGGGAGAACAGCGCCAGCAGAGGTAAGATTTTTTTCAGCACCAGAGGTTCCTTTATGTGTGGCGGTCTGCCCGCAGACCGCAGAGTGTAGTGACTTCAGCCAGGTAACGAAAGCGCGATTATGCGTCAGGTGGCGCAAACCAGGCGGACTTAAAGTCAAACCAGCCGAGGGTGTTCATCCGCACCCCGCGCATGCTGCGCTGACCGTGCAGCAGCAGCCAGTGGTGGAACAGCGGATGAATATAGTTATCGGCGACCAGCTGTCGGCTCCAGTCGGCCAGATCGAGTTGCTTATCGCGCCACTGCCGTGCGTCCTGCTGCCAGTCGCGGGGCACGCAGTGCTGCAGCAGCGGGATCTCATACAGCAGGGAGAAGACCGAAAATTCCAGCGGCAGGGTGAAGTTGGCGCTGCCCAGCCACAGATCGCTCTCCGCCTCGCCGTTATGCCACGCCTCGTAACCGATCTCCCGCGTGATCAGATCCACGCCGTGGGATGCCAGGATCGGTCGCAGCGCGCTGGCGATCCCCAGATGTTCGATATGATCGCTGTACCAGGTGATAGTCAGCGAGGTCAGCCCTTCGGGTTTTTCCGCCGTGGCCATGTCAAGGCGGTGGTGCCAGCGCGGCAGCAGACCATAGGCCGGGAACCAGTAGCGCTGATAGCCGATGCTGTTCTGACTGAGCAGCGCGATCGGGTTGAAGATGGTGCCGATCCAGCGGCGCAGCTGTTCGTTCTGCCCCCACGCTGAACGCTGGTCAAACAGCAGAAAATAGCAGCCCTCTTCCAGCCGGCTCTCTTCCGCCGATTTCTGATCCTCGCCGTCGCTCTGCAGCTTGACGCCGGAGTAGACCAGCTCGTCGCTGATCTCCGGCAGCACCCAGATGTTGACCTCGTCAATCAGCGCCCGGTAGCCAAAGTAGTCGTCAAAGGCGGCAATGCGCAGCTGGCTGTGCTGGTTGCGTTCCACCGCGTAGGCACCGGTACCCACCGGCTGGCGGGCGAAGTTGCGCATAAACGGCCACTCTTTCGGCAGGATCATCGCGCTGACGCTGCCCAGCAGCCAGGGCAGCCAGCGGTCCGGCTGATGCAGATGGATATCCAGCGTCCATGGCGTGCCGGACTCAATGCGTGCCAGATGGCTGAAGAGCGGCTGGTTCAGCAGCCGTTCCAGCGTGCTGGTGACGTCCTCCATCTGCAGTTCGCGGCCGTGGTGGAAGTGGATCGCCGGGCGCAGGTAGAAACGCCAGTGCAGCGGTGCCAGCTGCTGCCAGTGGTGCGCCACGTCCGGCTCGATTTCCCCGTTTTCCTCGTTTATTTTGGTCAGCCCGCTGAAGATCTGCCGGGCGAGGTGGGTTTCCGAGCGCCTGAGCGGCGTGCCGGGCAGCAGATTGAGCAGCGGGCGATAGTAAAGGACGCGCAGGATATGTTTCCCCTGGCGGAAGCTGCGGCCGAGATGCGACAGCAGCATCTGGCGCACACGGTTTTTATCCCCCACCAGCTGTACCAACTGGTCGATGCGATCCTGTTCCAGCAGATCTTCCGCCCGCTGCTGCTGCAGCGCCAGCCCGGTATAGAGGAAGTTCAGCCTGGAGCGCTTGCCGCGCCCGGCCTCCGCCTGCCACTCCAGCCAGCCGGCCGCCTGCATGGCGTTGAGCAGGTTACGCATATGGCGGCGGGAACAGCTGAGCTGCACGGCCAGATCGCTGAGGGTGGTCTCCTGCGACTGGCCGTCGCAGCTCTGCCACAGGCGAATAAACTGCTGCTGCAAACGCGGTGAGGACATAAAAGGGGAACTCCGGGTTGAAAGCCGTCTGTTTTTTGTTCCCTGTATTATGGCGATAATGGCGACAGATGGAAGAGCGGGAGGCATTCTGATGAATGGCGCTCTGACATCCGCTAGATCGCCCGGTACCGGCCTGCAGCAGGAATCGGGTTTTTTCTGAGTATGGTGCTTTTCACCAGCCAGCGGGCCTGACGGCCCGCTGGCTTTTTTATGGCGCAATCTGCTGCCCGGGGCGGGCGGCAGAGCAACGGGCGGACTTAACGCAGAAACGCCGGCTGGTTTTGCTCGTAGCGGGCGATGGCATCATCGTGCTGCAGCGTCAGGCCAATTGCATCCAGCCCGTGCAGCAGGCAGTGGCGGCGGAAGCTGTCGATTTCAAAGCGATAAGCCCTGTCACCGGCCAGCACCTGCTGGTTTTCCAGGTCGACGGTAAACTGTACGCCCGGCTGCGCGGCAACCATCTGAAACAGTTCGTCGACCTCGGCTTCGCTCAGCGTCACCAGCAGCAGCTGGTTATTGAACGAGTTGTTGGCAAAGATATCGGCAAAGCCAGAACCGACGATCGCCTGAATGCCGTAGTCGGTCAGCGCCCAGGGCGCGTGTTCGCGTGACGATCCGCAGCCAAAGTTTTCGCGGGTCAGCATGATGCTGGCACCGCTGAACGCCGGCTGGTTCAGAATGAAGTCCGGGTTGGGCACCTGGCCTTCGGCATCGCTGTAGCGCCAGTCAAAGAACAGGTTGCGGCCAAAGCCGGTGCGGGTCACCATCTGCAGAAACTGCTTGGGGATAATCGCGTCGGTATCAACGTTGGCCAGGTCCATCGGCAGCACCACGCCGGTGTGCTGAGTAAATTTTTTCGCCATGTTTTGTCCTTACGCCAGTTCGCGAATATCAGCAAAGTGGCCGGCCACCGCTGCTGCCGCGGCCATCGCCGGGCTGACCAGATGAGTACGGCCGCCGCGCCCCTGGCGTCCTTCAAAGTTGCGGTTGCTGGTGGAGGCGCAACGCTCGCCCGGATTGAGGCGATCGTTGTTCATCGCCAGGCACATTGAGCAGCCCGGCAGACGCCACTCAAAGCCGGCGTCGATAAAGATCTTATCCAGCCCTTCGGCTTCCGCCTGCGCTTTTACCGGGCCGGAACCCGGCACCACGTAACCCTGAACGCCGCCGGCGATCTTATGTCCTTTGACCACCGCCGCCGCGGCGCGCAGATCTTCAATGCGTGAGTTAGTGCAGGATCCGATAAAGACCTTATCGATCTTCACTTCGGTCAGGCGCACGCCGGGCTGCAGATCCATATAGGCCAGCGCCTTCTCAGCGGAAGCGCGTTCCACCGGATCGCTGAACGAGGCCGGATCGGGGATCGGATCGCTGACGGCGATCACCTGGCCTGGATTAGTACCCCAGGTAACCTGCGGCGCGATGCCGGCGGCATCCAGCGTGACCACCTTATCAAACGTTGCACCCTCGTCGGTCCTGAGCGTACGCCAGTACGCCACCGCCTGCTCCCACTCCGTCTCTTTCGGCGCAAAACGACGTCCTTTAACATAGTTAAAGGTGGTGTCATCCGGCGCCACCAGGCCCGCCTTCGCGCCCAGCTCAATCGCCATATTGCACAGCGTCATGCGGCCTTCCATGCTCAGGGCGGCCACCGCCTCACCGCAGAATTCGACCACGTGGCCGTTGCCGCCGCCGCTGCCGGTTTTGCCGATAATCGCCAGCGCGATATCTTTCGCGGTGATGCCGGGCGCCGTTTGTCCGCGCACTTCCACCTTCATGGTTTTCGCCCGCGCCTGTTTCAGCGTCTGGGTGGCCAGCACGTGCTCCACTTCCGAGGTGCCGATGCCGAACGCCAGCGCGCCCAGCGCGCCGTGGGTCGAGGTGTGGGAATCGCCGCAGACGATGGTCATGCCGGGCAGTGACAGCCCCTGTTCGGGGCCCATTACGTGGACGATGCCCTGAAACTGATGGCTGAGGTCAAACAGCTGTACGCCAAAGGCCTCGCAGTTTTTGATCAGCATCGACATCTGGATCCGCGCCATCTCGCCGCTGGCGTTGATATCCCGCGACTGGGTGGAGACGTTGTGATCCATGGTGGCAAAGGTTTTAGACGGCTGACGCACCGGGCGTCCGTGCGCGCGCAGGCCGTCAAACGCCTGTGCTGAAGTCACCTCATGAACGAGGTGACGATCGATATAAATCAGCGGCGTTTCACTGGGTGCTTCGTGCACGACATGCGCGTCAAACAGCTTCTCGTACAGTGTTTTCATAATTATGCTTCGCGAATAAACCGGGCAATCACATCGCCCATTTCATCGGTGCCGATCGCCGTGCCACCGCCGGCCAGATCGCCGGTACGGTAGCCCTCTGCCAGCGCGCGGTTAATCGCCTGCTCAATGGCGTCCGCGGCGTCGGCAGCATTCAGGCTGTAGCGCAGCAGCAGTGCCAGCGACAGGATCTGGGCAATCGGGTTAGCGATATTTTTACCGGCGATATCTGGCGCGGAGCCACCTGCCGGTTCGAACAGGCCAAAGCCCTGCTCGTTCAGGCTTGCAGACGGCAGCATGCCCATCGAGCCGGTGATCATCGCACACTCGTCAGACAGAATGTCACCAAACAGGTTCGAGCACAGCACCACGTCAAACTGCGACGGTGCCTTGATCATCTGCATGGTGGCGTTGTCGATATACATATGCTCCAGCGCCACGTCCGGGTAATCCTTCGCGATTTCGGTGACGATCTGACGCCAGAGGATCGAGGACTGCAGCACGTTGGCTTTATCGATCGAGGTCACTTTATTGCGGCGCTTGCGTGCCGACTCAAAGGCGATACGCGCAATCCGTTCGATCTCAAAACGGTGATAGACCTCGGTGTCGAAGGCGCGCTCGTGCATGCCGCTGCCTTCACGGCCCTTCGGCTGGCCGAAGTAGATGCCGCCGGTCAGTTCACGCACCACCAGGATATCGAAGCCCTTATCGGCGATATCGCGGCGCAGCGGGCAGAAATCTTCCAGCCCTTTATACAGGCTGGCCGGGCGCAGGTTGCTGAACAGCTGGAAGTGCTTACGCAGCGGCAGCAGCGCGCCGCGCTCCGGCTGCTCTGCCGGCGGCAGGTGTTCCCACTTCGGGCCACCGACGGAACCAAACAGAATTGCATCTGCCTGCTCACAGCCCTTAACGGTGGCTGCCGGCAGCGGCTCGCCGTGACGGTCGATGGCGATGCCGCCAACGTCATATTCGCTGGTGGAGATGCGCATACCGAAGCGCTGGCGAACCGCGTCCAGTACTTTACTGGCCTGCGCCATCACTTCCGGGCCGATGCCGTCACCGGGTAATACTGCGAGATGATAAGTCCTGGACATTATTCCACCGCTTCCTTCTGATCCTGTTGAGTCGATTTACGCTGCAGTTCCTGCTCGACCTGACGTGCGCGCCAGATATTGTTCAGTGCGTGAACCATGGCTTTAGCCGAGGATTCGACGATATCGGTCGCCAGACCTACGCCGTGGAACTTACGGTCGTTGTACTGCACCACGATATCGACCTGGCCCAGCGCGTCTTTACCGTGGCCTTTGGCCGTCAGCTGATAGCTGACCAGCTCGGCGTCAAAGTCGGTGATGCGGTTGATCGCCTGGTAGACGGCGTCGACCGGGCCGTTACCGGTGGCGGCTTCGGTTTTCTGCTCATCGCCGCAGCCCAGCTGAACGGTGGCGGTGGCGATGACGCTGGAGCCGGACTGCACGTTAAAGGTGTCCAGCTTGAAGTATTCCGGCTCTTCCGACTGTTTGTTGATAAAGGCCAGCGCTTCCAGGTCATAATCAAACACCTGGCCTTTCTTGTCGGCCAGCGCTTTGAACGCCTCATACAGCGCGTCCATATTGTATTCAGACTCGTCGTAGCCCATCTCTTCCATACGGTGTTTTACCGCCGCACGGCCGGAGCGGGAGGTCAGGTTCAGCTGCACCTGCTTCAGGCCGATCGATTCCGGGGTCAGGATTTCGTAGTTTTCACGGTTCTTCAGCACGCCGTCCTGGTGGATACCGGAAGAGTGTGCGAAAGCGTTGGAGCCGATAATCGCCTTGTGCGCCGGGATAGGCATATTGCAGATCTGGCTGACGGTCTGGCAGGTGCGGTAGATCTCCTGATGGTTAATGCGGGTGTGCACGTTCATCAGCTGACCACGGGTTTTAATCGCCATGATGGTCTCTTCCAGCGCACAGTTACCGGCGCGCTCGCCCAGACCGTTCATTGCCCCTTCAATCTGGCGGGCACCGGCGTTGACCGCGGCCAGCGCGTTACCAACCGCCATGCCCAGGTCATCATGGGTATGCACGGACAGAATCGCTTTATCGATGTTCGGCACGCGGTCGCGCAGGGCGCTGAAGATGTTGGCGTACTCGTAAGGCAGGGTATAACCGACGGTATCAGGGATATTGATGGTGGTGGCACCGGCGTTGATCGCCGCTTCCACGACGCGGCACAGATCGTCAATCGGGGTACGGCCGCCGTCTTCGCAGGAGAACTCCACATCGTCAGTGTAGTTACGCGCGCGTTTTACCATCTTCACGGCACGCTCGATTACCTCGGGCAGGGTGCTGCGCAGTTTGGTGGCGATATGCATCGGCGAGGTCGCCAGGAAAGTGTGGATGCGGTAAGCCTCCGCCACGCGCAGCGCTTCATAGGCGGCGTCGATATCTTTTTCCACACAGCGTGCCAGGCCACACACCCGGCTGTTTTTAATCTGGCGGGCGATGGTCTGCACCGATTCGAAGTCGCCCGGCGAAGAGACCGGGAAGCCGACTTCCATCACGTCCACACCCATGCGTTCCAGTGCCAGGGCAATCTGCAGCTTTTCTTTCACACTCAGGCTGGCCTGTAACGCCTGCTCGCCGTCGCGCAGAGTGGTATCGAAAATAATGACTTGTTGGCTCATTGGATAGTTCCTTGTCTTGTCTGCTTCGCCGGTTGCCGCGAGCATAAAAAAACCCGCGCATTGGCGCGGGTTTCTTAGGTTTTGCAAGTCTGAATCAGTGATTGATTCCGCCCACAAGTCTACCGCGCAAAGAGGATGCGTTTAGTAGTAGACCGAGTAGGCGGGTGGAACGAATCATTGGCTCAGACCTCGTAAATTCACAGTGGCTTTATTGATACCTGATAAGGGCGGGGGCTGTCAACTTTCATCACCCTACAATGAGTGCGTGGTGCCGGGCGGGTAAAGAAAATTATTCTGGAGATAGCGCAGGCATCAGAAGAATAGCGAAAGTCGCCAGCGGTTGGGGAAAAATCAGCGGCGGTTTCCTGGCGTGATGGCGGTCTTTTTGTTGATTTATGTTTATGATTTTTAATGCTATTGTTTATTTTCAACCTGAGGGTTGAGAGCCTGATAGTTTACTCTCATTTGGAGATTTATCTCACTGTCTGGTTGAATGCCAGCAGATTAAACTAAAAAAAACCGTCAGTCAGAATGGCCCACCGTGGTTTTACCAGTGCACGGATTTAATAACAAAACGATCGCGCTGAAAAATAACCGCCTTACAGTACTTTTCGCTTTTATTACGCCGCAATCTCAGTGTTATTGTCGATGACAGGGGTAACGCGGCAGAGCCTTACTCACACTATTCCGCACGGTGGGCAGGGTTTGACGTTTGCCTGCCAACTTTTCTACGGTTATGGTATTTGCCATAACCTCAAATCTGAGGCGTCACCCTGTACCTGGATTATGGAAATGAGTTCCATTTTTTCAAGCAGATAAAAAAACAGGTTTTGACCTTATCTGCAGGCCAGACAGTGCCGAACCCAGATAAATCAGTACCTTGAAAGCCTGGAGGCAAAAATGGAGATGTTGTCAGGAGCCGAGATGGTGGTCCGATCGTTGATCGATCAGGGCGTAAAACATGTATTCGGCTATCCCGGCGGAGCGGTCCTTGATATTTATGACGCTCTGCAAACCGTTGGCGGCGTGGATCACATCCTGGTTCGCCATGAACAGGGTGCCGTACATATGGCGGACGGCTATGCCCGCGCCACCGGCGATGTCGGCGTGGTGCTGGTCACCTCTGGCCCGGGTGCGACCAATGCGATTACCGGCATTGCCACCGCCTATATGGACTCCATTCCGATGGTGGTGCTGTCTGGCCAGGTGATGTCCAGCCTGATTGGCTACGACGCCTTCCAGGAGTGCGACATGGTCGGCATTTCCCGTCCGGTGGTTAAGCACAGCTTTATGGTGAAAAGCGTCGAAGAGATCCCGACCATCATGAAGAAGGCCTTCTGGCTGGCGGCCAGCGGCCGTCCTGGCCCGGTGGTGGTGGATCTGCCAAAAGATATGATGAACCCGGCCAACAAGCTGCCTTACGTCTGGCCGGATGCGGTGAGCATGCGCTCTTACAACCCGACCACTCAGGGCCATAAAGGGCAAATCAAACGCGCCCTGCAAACGCTGCTGAACGCGAAGCATCCGGTGATTTACGCCGGCGGCGGCGTGATTAACGCGGCCTGCCATGATGAGCTGCGCGAGCTGGCCGAGAAGCTTAACGTGCCGGTGACAACCTCACTGATGGGGCTGGGCGCGTTCCCTGGCACCCACCGTCAGTGCGTGGGCATGCTCGGTATGCACGGCACCTATGAGGCCAATATGACCATGCACAACTCCGACGTGATCTTCGCCGTCGGCGTGCGCTTTGATGACCGTACCACCAACAATCTGGCGAAATACTGCCCGAATGCCACGGTACTGCATATCGACATCGACCCGACGTCGATCTCGAAAACCGTGGCCGCGGACGTGCCGATCGTCGGCGATGCGAAACAGGTGCTGCAGCAGATGCTGGAGCTGCTGGCGCAGAGCGATGTTAAGCAGAACTACGACAGCCTGCGCGACTGGTGGCAGAGCATTGAGCAGTGGCGCGCCCGTCAGTGCCTGGAATTCGATCGTACCAGCGATAAAATCAAGCCGCAGGCGGTGATTGAAACGATCTGTCGCCTGACCAACGGCGAGGCTTACGTCACCTCTGACGTTGGCCAGCACCAGATGTTTGCCGCGCTCTACTATCAGTTTGATAAACCGCGTCGCTGGATCAACTCCGGTGGCCTCGGCACCATGGGCTTTGGCCTGCCAGCTGCGCTGGGTGTGAAGCTGGCGCTGCCGCAGGAAACCGTGGTCTGCGTGACCGGTGACGGCAGTATCCAGATGAATATCCAGGAGCTCTCCACCGCGCTGCAGTACGGCATTCCGGTGCTGGTGCTGAACCTCAACAACCGTTTCCTCGGCATGGTGAAACAGTGGCAGGACATGATCTACTCCGGCCGCCATTCGCAGTCCTACATGGAGTCGCTGCCTGACTTCGTGCGGCTGGCAGAAGCCTATGGTCACGTCGGCATCTCGATCACCCGCCCGGACGAGCTGGAAGCGAAGCTGACCGAGGCGCTGGAGCAGCTGGGCCGCGAGCGGCTGGTATTTGTTGATGTCAACGTCGACGGGACGGAACACGTCTACCCGATGCATATTCGCGGTGGCGGTATGGACGAAATGTGGCTGAGTAAAACGGAGAGGACATAAGTATGCGTCGTGTATTATCGGTTCTGCTGGAAAACGAATCCGGCGCATTGTCCCGCGTGGTGGGTCTGTTCTCCCAGCGCGGCTACAACATTGAAAGCCTGACCGTCGCCCCGACCGACGATCCAACCCTGTCACGCATGACCATTCAGACCGTCGGCGATGAGAAGGTGATCGAGCAGATCGAAAAGCAGCTGCACAAGCTGGTGGACGTGCTGCGCGTCAGCGAGCTGGGCCAGGGCGCGTTCGTGGAACGTGAAATCATGCTGGTGAAAATCCAGGCCAGCGGCTACGGCCGGGAAGAGGTCAAGCGCAGCGCCGAGATCTTCCGCGGTCAGATCGTTGACGTCACGCCGTCGCTTTATACGGTTCAGCTGGCCGGCACCAGCGACAAGCTGGACGCCTTCCTCAGCACCGTGCGTGAAGTGGCCGAAATCGTTGAGGTGGCCCGCTCCGGTATCGTTGGCGTTTCACGCGGCGAGCGCATTATGCGCTGAAGCGCGGTTTCCTCTGCGTTAAAGCGAACTAACCCGGCGAAATGCCGGGTTTTTTTTATTTTTTTACTTAAAGCACTCGTCGCCGGTGAAAAGCGGTTGCCCGCCAAACTTTTCTGCGGTTAGATGTATTAATGTGTTATCCATAGCCGTAATGTGGCTATTTGCCGCCGTTACCGCGTCTGAAGTGTGGGGTTAGAGTGAAACTGGATGAAATTGCGCGCCTCGCGGGTGTTTCGCGCACGACGGCCAGCTACGTCATAAATGGCAAGGCGAAGCAGTATCGTGTCAGCGATAAAACCGTTGAAAAAGTGATGGCGGTGGTGCGGGAGCACAATTACCACCCCAACGCGGTGGCTGCAGGCCTGCGTGCCGGGCGTACCCGCTCGATCGGTCTGGTGATCCCCGATCTGGAAAATACCAGCTATACCCGCATCGCCAACTATCTTGAGCGCCAGGCGCGCCAGCGCGGCTATCAGCTGCTGATCGCCTGCTCAGAAGACCAGCCCGACAACGAAATGCGCTGCGTGGAACATCTGTTACAGCGCCAGGTGGATGCGATTATTGTCTCCACGTCGCTGCCGCCGGAGCATCCGTTTTATCAGCGCTGGATCAACGACCCGCTACCGATTATTGCGCTGGATCGCGCGCTGGATCGTGAGCATTTTACCAGCGTGGTCGGTGCCGATCAGGACGATGCGCAGGCGCTGGCCGCCGAGTTACGTAACCAGCCGGTGAAGTCGGTGCTGTTCGTGGGCGCGCTACCGGAGCTGTCGGTCAGTTTCTTACGCGAAATGGGCTTCCGCGACGCGTGGCAGGGCGATGAACGCCCGATCGATTTTATCTACGCCAACAGCTTCGAACGCCACGCGGCGGCGGCGCTGTTTGAGAACTACCTGCAGGATCACCCGATGCCGGAGGCGCTGTTCACCACCTCGTTTGGCCTGCTGCAGGGCGTGATGGACGTGACGCTGAAGCGGGAAGGGCGGCTGCCGCAGGATCTGGCGATCGCTACCTTTGGCGACCATGAGCTGCTCGACTTCCTTGAGTGCCCGGTGCTGGCGGTAGGCCAGCGCCACCGCGACGTGGCTGAACGGGTACTGGAACTGGTGCTGGCCAGTCTGGATGAGCCGCGCAAGCCGAAACCCGGCCTGACGCGAATTCGCCGTAATCTTTATCGCCGCGGCCGTTTAAACCGCAAGTCCCCGTCCGGGCAATAGTTCCCCTCCTCTCAGGGCAGCTGCGGCTGCCTTTGTTTTCGCTCACTATTACTTTTTGTTACCTATTTTATCGGCAACCCGTTCCTATTAACTCTGCTGCAACCGGTTACGTGCATTTTTAGTAAATATAGGTATAAACAGGTAAAAGAAAGTCATTTCCGGCGCGGCTGAATGGACACAAAATATATCCGCTGCCCGCCTCCGCCCTTGCCGCTGAGGCCTGCTGCCATAAGGCTGGGCAAATTTTAAGAAAACACCTAAAATGCCGCCTGGGTCGCAAAGCCGGAGATCTCATTTTTATCCGATTAAACTGGCATAAATTTGAGCAATCGTCCGCTGCAGACGAATTTCCTGCCACTATTCATTAGTTTATTTTTATGTGTTGAGCCGGTTAAGGCTTTTTTTAACTAATTCGGCATTTTCTGTTTTGCAGAAATAATGAAAATGAGCCAGGCCTGCGGCTTGACAATGTTTTCCTCCCCTTCGTAAACTCTTTTGGTGGGAATTTGTGGTGTAAAGTGGAGTTCCGGGGCGATGGGGGACTAAAACGGGCATGTTCCGTGGGGCAACGCTAGTCAATCTCGACAGTAAAGGGCGGCTTGCCGTGCCAACGCGCTATCGCGAAACGCTGATCGGGGAATCTGAAGGGCAAATGGTCTGTACCATTGACCTCCATCAGCCATGTCTGCTGCTTTACACCCTGCCCGAATGGGAAATTATTGAACAAAAGCTCTCTCGCTTATCCAGCATGATCCCCGCTGAACGGCGCGTTCAGCGTCTGTTACTCGGGCATGCAAGCGAATGCCAGATGGATAATGCAGGTCGCTTACTGCTGGCGAACACCCTTCGTCAGCACGCGAACCTGACCAAAGAAGTGATGCTGGTTGGACAGTTCAACAAATTTGAACTGTGGGATGAACAGACCTGGTATCAACAAGTCAGGGAAGATATTGACGCAGAGCACACCTCTCAGCAGGCGCTGTCTGAGCGGTTACAGGATTTGTCACTATAGTCATGCAGGATAATTTTAAACACACCACCGTGCTGTTAGACGAGGCGGTAAACGGCCTCAACCTGAAGTCTGACGGGATCTACATTGACGGCACCTTCGGGCGTGGCGGTCACTCACGCCTGATCCTCTCCCAGCTGGGCGAGCAGGGCAAACTGTTCGCTATCGACCGCGATCCGCAGGCGATTGCCGCCGCGGCTGAGATTACCGATCCGCGCTTCAGCATTATCCACGGCCCGTTTTCTGCGCTGGCGGAGTACATGGAAGAGCGCGGTTTGTCCGGCAAGATCGACGGTATCCTGCTGGATTTAGGCGTCTCTTCGCCGCAGCTGGATGACGCCGAGCGCGGCTTCTCGTTTATGCGCGACGGCCCGCTGGATATGCGTATGGACCCGACCCGCGGCCAGTCTGCCGCCGAATGGCTGCTGCAGGCTGACGAAAGCGATATCGCATTTGTGCTGAAAACCTTCGGCGAGGAGCGCTTTGCCAAACGTATTGCCCGCGCCATCGTTGAACGCAATCGCGAGCAGCCGATGACGCGCACCAAAGAGCTGGCCGATGTGATTTACGTTGCCACGCCGGTGAAAGACAAATTTAAGCACCCTGCCACCCGCAGCTTCCAGGCCATTCGAATCTGGGTCAACAGCGAGCTGGAAGAGATCGAGCGGGCGCTGAAGGGCGCATTAACCGCGCTGGCACCCGAGGGACGCCTGTCGGTGATCAGCTTCCACTCGCTGGAAGACCGCATTGTGAAGCGCTTTATGCGTGAACAGAGCCGCGGGCCGCAGGTGCCACATGGCCTGCCGATGACTGAAGAGCAGCTAAGCAAGCTGGGCGGGCGTTACCTTAAGGCGCTGGGCAAAATGATGCCGGGTGAAGCGGAAGTCGCTGAGAACCCACGCGCGCGAAGTTCCGTGCTGCGCATTGCGGAGAGGACCTCAGCATGATCGGTAATGAGCGGCACAGCCTGCCCGGCGTGATCGGCGGCGATATCCTTCGCCACGCTAAGATCCCGCTGATCCTGCTGATCGCGGTGCTGGTTTCCTCAGTGCTGGTGGTGACCACCGCTCATAAAACGCGCCTGCTGACCGCGCAGCGCGAACAGCTGGTGCTGGAACGCGATGCGCTGGATATCGAATGGCGCAACCTGATCCTGGAAGAGAACGCCCTGGGCGATCACAGCCGGGTGGAACGCACATCAACGGAGAAACTTCAAATGCAGCATGTTGATCCTTCGCAGGAACACATTGTGGTTGAACAATAAGGAAATCCGGACTCAATGAGAGCCGCAACCAAGACGCAGAAGTCGAAACGCACGGAAGATCAGGCCAGCTTTGTTAGCTGGCGTTTTGCGTTGCTGTGTGGCTGTATTTTACTGGCGCTGGTCGGGCTGTTGGCCCGCGCGGCGTATCTGCAGGTGATTAATCCTGAACGGCTGGTGCGTGAAGGTGACATGCGTTCGCTGCGCGTGCAGGCCGTACCGACCTCACGCGGCATGATCAGCGATCGTGCCGGCCGCCCGCTGGCGGTCAGCGTGCCGGTTAACGCCATCTGGGCCGATCCGAAGGAGCTGCACCAGAAGGGCGGCGTGACGCTCGACAGCCGCTGGAAAGCGCTGTCGGACGCGCTCTCCATTCCTCTCGACCAGCTGGCCGCCCGCGTCAATGCCAACCCTGACGGGCGCTTTGTCTATCTGGCCCGTCAGGTCAACCCGGCGATTGGCGACTACATCAAGAAGCTCAAGCTGCCGGGCATCTATCTGCGTGAAGAGTCCCGTCGCTACTACCCGGCCGGTCAGGTGACCTCTCACCTGATCGGCTTTACCAATATTGATGGCCAGGGCATTGAAGGCGTTGAGAAGAGCTTCGATAAGTGGCTGACCGGCCAGCCTGGTGAACGTACCGTGCGTAAAGACCGCTACGGCCGCGTAATCGAGGATATCTCCTCCGTTGACAGCCAGGCGGCACACAACCTGGCGCTGAGCATTGACGAACGCCTGCAGGCGCAGGTGTACCGTGAACTGAACAACGCGGTGGCCTTTAACAAGGCTGAATCGGGTACCGCGGTGCTGGTTGATGTCAATACCGGCGAAGTGCTGGCGATGGCCAACAGCCCGGCCTACAACCCGAATAATCTCACCGGCACCACCAAAGACGTGATGCGTAACCGCGCGATCACCGACATCTTCGAACCGGGTTCGACGGTTAAGCCGATGGTGGTGATGACCGCGCTGGAGCGCGGCGTGGTGCGTGAAAACAGCGTACTGAACACCGTACCTTACCGAATTAATGGCCACGAGATCAAAGACGTGGCGCGTTACAGTGAACTCACCCTGACCGGGGTGCTACAGAAGTCGTCTAACGTCGGGGTTTCTCGGCTGGCGTTAGCGATGCCCTCCAGTGCGTTAGTAGAAACTTACTCTCACTTTGGCCTGGGCAAAGCGACCAATTTGGGGTTGGTCGGAGAAAGCAGTGGCTTATATCCTCAAAAACAACGGTGGTCTGACATAGAGAGGGCCACCTTCTCTTTCGGCTACGGGCTAATGGTAACGCCGTTACAGCTAGCGCGAGTCTATGCAACCATTGGCAGCTATGGCATCTATCGCCCGCTGTCGATTACCAAAGTTGACCCGCCGGTGGCGGGTCAACGCGCCTTCCCGGAAGCCACGGTGCGCACCGTCATGCACATGATGGAGAGCGTGGCGCTGCCGGGCGGCGGCGGCGTAAAAGCGGCGATTAAGGGCTATCGCATCGCGATTAAAACCGGTACCGCGAAGAAGGTCGGGCCGGACGGCAAGTACGTGAACAAATACATTGCTTACACCGCCGGCGTAGCGCCGGCCAGCAATCCTCGTTTTGCGCTGGTGGTGGTGATTAATGATCCCCAGGCGGGTAAATATTACGGTGGTGCGGTTTCTGCACCGGTATTTGGCGCGATTATGGGCGGCGTGCTGCGCACCATGAACGTCGAGCCGGATGCTCTCACCACCCCGGAAAAGAACGAGATTGTAACTAACAAGAAAGAGGGATCGAGTGACCGATCGTAACCTGCGCGACTTACTGGCTCCATGGGTGCCTGGTCTGCCAGCGCACCCGCTGCGTGACATGATTCTGGACAGCCGCGCGGCGGCTGCCGGCGATCTGTTTGTGGCGATTAAAGGGCACGCGGCAGACGGCCGCCGTTTTATCCCGCAGGCCATTGCTCAGGGCGTGGCGGCGGTGCTGGCCGAAGCGGAAGGCGCGGCCAGCGATGGCGATGTGGTTGAGATGCACGGCGTGCCGGTGATTTATCTGGCCCAGCTCTCCCAGCGCCTGTCTGCCCTCGCCGGGCGCTTTTATGACCAGCCGGGCGATAAACTGAAGCTGGTGGGCGTTACCGGGACCAACGGGAAAACCACCACCACCCAGCTGCTGGCACAGTGGGCGCAGCTGCTGGGAGAAACCGGCGCGGTGATGGGCACCGTCGGCAACGGCCTGTACGGCCAGCTGACGCCGGCGGAGAACACCACCGGCTCTGCGGTCGACGTGCAGCATCTGCTGGCGTCGCTGGCAGAACAGGGGGCGACTCTGGCCGCGATGGAGGTCTCCTCTCACGGCCTGGTGCAGCACCGCGTGGCGGCGCTGCCGTTTGCCGCCGCTGCCTTTACCAACCTCAGCCGCGATCACCTCGACTATCACGGCG
This sequence comes from Erwinia sp. B116, assembly GCF_002865965.1. Classification (NCBI taxonomy): domain Bacteria; kingdom Pseudomonadati; phylum Pseudomonadota; class Gammaproteobacteria; order Enterobacterales; family Erwiniaceae; genus Erwinia; species Erwinia sp. B116. The sequence goes on along the minus strand of NZ_JRZZ01000004.1, from coordinate 63,984 downwards.
ATATGGCCGGCTATGAAGCCGCCAAATGGCTGCTGTTTGCCGAACACCAGGTCGGCCAGGCGATTATCAACGCCGACGATGAAGTGGGGCGCCGCTGGCTGAGCAAGCTGCCGGATGCGGTAGCCGTCACTATGGAAGATAACCTGCAGCCGGGCTGTCATGGCCGCTGGCTGAAGGCCACCGCCGTGGACTATCACGACGGCGGCGCGACCGTCGCCTTCAGCTCAAGCTGGGGCGACGCCACCATTGAGAGCCGCCTGATGGGCGCCTTCAACGTCAGCAACCTGCTGGTGGCGCTGGGCACCCTGCTGGCGCTGGATTACCCGCTGGCAGCGCTGGTGGCGACCGCCGGCCAGCTGCAGCCGGTGACCGGGCGGATGGAAGTCTTCAGCGCCCCCGGCAAACCGACGGTGGTGGTTGACTACGCCCATACGCCGGACGCGCTGGAAAAAGCGCTGGCGGCGGCACGCCTGCACTGCACCGGTAAACTCTGGTGCCTGTTTGGCTGCGGCGGCGACCGTGATAAAGGCAAGCGTCCGCTGATGGGGGCGATTGCCGAACAGTTTGCTGACGTGGTGGTGGTCACCGACGATAACCCGAGAAGCGAAGATCCGGCGGCGATTATCGCCGACGTGCTGAGCGGCCTGCTCGACCCCGGCCGCGCGCTGGCGATGCCGGGGCGCGCGCAGGCGGTCACCCACGCGGTGATGCAGGCGCAGGAGGGCGATATCGTGCTGGTGGCCGGTAAAGGCCATGAGGATTATCAGATCGTCGGCAGCCAGCGCTTTGACTACTCCGACCGCGCTACCGTAGCGCGGCTGCTGGGGGTGCTGGCATGATCGCCATTACCCTGCAACAGCTGGCAGAGATCGCCGGTGGCACGCTGCAAGGCGGCGACCTGAGCGTCAACGCGGTGACCACCGACACGCGTAAAGTGACCGCCGGCTGCCTGTTTATCGCCCTGAAGGGCGAACGCTTCGACGCCCATGACTTCGCCGCTGATGCGGTGAACGCCGGTTCGGCGGCGCTGCTGGTGAGTAAGCGCTTACCCGTTTCCGCCTCACAGGTAGTGGTGGCCGACACCCGCATTGCCCTCGGGCAACTGGCGGGCTGGGTTCGCCAGCAGTCCGCTGCCCGCGTGGTGGCGCTGACCGGCTCTTCCGGCAAAACCTCGGTAAAAGAGATGACCGCCGCGATCCTGCGCCAGTGTGGTGAAACCCTCTACACCGCCGGCAACCTGAATAACGACATCGGCGTGCCGCTGACCCTGCTGCGCCTGACCGCCGAACATCAGTACGCGGTGATCGAACTGGGTGCCAACCACCAGGGCGAAATCGCGTACACCACCGAACTGACCCGCCCGGAAACGGCGCTGGTCAACAACCTCGCCGCTGCGCATCTGGAAGGGTTTGGCTCGCTGGCTGGGGTGGCGAAAGCGAAGGGCGAAATCTTTAACGGCCTGCCGCTGCACGGCACCGCCATTCTCAACGCCGACAGTAACGACTGGCCACACTGGCAGGCCGGCCTGCAGGGTAAAACGGTATGGCGCTTCTCGCCGGACGCGCAGGCCGACAGCGATTTCTACGCCAGCGAGGTGCGTTTTTCGCCGCGCGGCACCCACTTTACGCTGCACAGCCCGCAGGGCGAGGTGGCGATTACGCTGCCGCTGCCGGGCCGCCATAACATTGCCAACGCGCTGGCCGCTACCGCACTGTCGCTCTCTGTCGGTGCTCCGCTCAGCGCGGTGCAAAGCGGGCTGAGCCAGCTGCAGGCGGTGCCGGGGCGGCTGTTCCCGATTGTTCTCAATGAACAGCAGCTGCTACTGGATGACAGCTACAACGCCAACGTCGGCTCCATGACCGCCGCTGCACAGGTGCTCGGTGAGATGCCGGGCTACCGCGTGCTGGTGGTGGGCGATATGGGCGAGCTGGGGGATGAGGCCGCCGAGTGCCACCGTCAGGTGGGGGAAGCGGCGCGTCTGGCCGGGATCGACAAAGTATTGAGCGTGGGCACGCTCAGCCGTGGCATCAGCGATGCCAGCGGCGTGGGTGAACATTTCAGTGACAAAGCCGCGCTCTCAGCCCGCGTCAGCGAGCTGCTGGCACAACATAAAACGATGACCGTATTAGTGAAAGGTTCCCGCAGTGCCGCGATGGAACAGGTAGTACACAGCTTACAGGAGAAAGGCACATGTTAGTCTGGCTGGCCGAGCATCTGGTCTCTTTATATTCCGGCTTTAACGTCTTTTCCTATCTGACGTTTCGCGCAATTGTCAGCCTGCTGACCGCGCTGTTTATCTCACTGTGGATGGGGCCGCGGATGATTGCCCGCCTGCAGCAGATGTCCTTTGGCCAGGTGGTGCGCAACGATGGCCCGGAGTCGCATTTCAGCAAGCGCGGCACGCCGACCATGGGCGGCATTATGATCCTCTTCTCGATTACCGTCTCGGTGCTGCTGTGGGCCTATCCCTCTAATCCGTACGTCTGGTGCGTGCTGTTTGTGCTGGTTGGCTACGGCATCGTCGGCTTCGTCGACGACTACCGCAAGGTGGTGCGCAAGGATACCAAGGGGCTGATTGCCCGCTGGAAATACTTCTGGCAGTCGGTGATCGCGCTGGCGGTGGCGTTTGCCATGTATGCCATCGGCAAAGATACCCCGGCTACCCAGCTGGTGGTGCCGTTCTTTAAGGACGTGATGCCGCAGCTTGGCCTGCTCTACCTGCTGCTGACCTACTTTGTGATCGTCGGCACCAGTAACGCGGTCAACCTGACCGACGGGCTGGACGGTCTGGCGATTATGCCGACGGTATTCGTTGCCGCCGGCTTTGCGCTGGTGGCCTGGGCGACCGGTAACGTGAAGTTCGCCGAATACCTGCACATCCCTTACCTGCGCCATGCCGGCGAGCTGGTGATCGTCTGTACCGCCATCGTCGGGGCCGGGCTGGGCTTCCTGTGGTTTAACACTTATCCGGCGCAGGTGTTTATGGGTGATGTCGGTTCACTGGCGCTGGGCGGCGCGCTGGGCACCATCGCCGTGCTGCTGCGCCAGGAGTTCCTGCTGGTGATCATGGGCGGGGTGTTTGTGGTGGAAACGCTGTCGGTGATCCTGCAGGTCGGCTCGTTCAAACTGCGCGGCCAGCGTATTTTCCGCATGGCGCCGATCCATCACCACTATGAGCTGAAAGGCTGGCCGGAACCACGAGTCATCGTGCGCTTCTGGATTATTTCACTGATGCTGGTGCTGATTGGCCTGGCAACGCTGAAGGTGCGCTAATCATGGCTGACTATCAGGGTAAAAAAGTGGTCATCATCGGGCTGGGGCTGACCGGCCTCTCCTGCGTTGATTTCTTTTTAGCGCGGGGAGTCACTCCCCGCGTGATGGATACCCGTGTCGTGCCGCCGGGGCTGGAGAAGCTGCCGAAAGGAGTGGAGCGCTGGCTCGGATCGTTAAATGACGACTGGCTGCAGAACGCTGACCTGATCGTCGCCAGCCCTGGCATGGCGCTGGCGCACCCGTCGCTGGCGGCGGCACAGGATGCCGGCGTGGAGATCGTCGGTGATATCGAGCTGTTCTGCCGCGAAGCGCAGGCGCCGATCGTGGCGATCACCGGCTCTAACGGCAAAAGCACCGTTACTACCCTGGTGGGCGAGATGGCGAAGGCGGCGGGCTGGCAGGTCGGCGTGGGCGGCAATATCGGCCTGCCGGCGCTGACCCTGCTGACCCAGCCGGCACAACTCTACGTGCTGGAACTCTCCAGCTTCCAGCTGGAGACCACCTCCAGCCTGCAGGCGGCCGCGGCGACCATCCTCAACGTCACCGAGGATCATATGGATCGCTACCCGCTGGGGATGCAGCAGTATCGCGCCGCCAAGTTACGTATTTATGACGGTGCCGCGGTCTGCGTGGTCAACGCGGACGACGCGATGAGCATGCCGGTACGCGGTGCCGATCCGCGCTGCGTCAGTTTCGGCGTCGACGTCGGTGACTACCACCTCAACCGCCAGCAGGGCAGCGTCTGGCTGCGCGCGCGCGGGGAGAAAGTGCTGGATACCGCCGAGATGCACCTGGTCGGCCAGCACAACTACACCAACGCGCTGGCCGCGCTGGCGCTGGCCGACGCCGTCGGCCTGCCGCGCGCCAGCAGCCTGAAGGCGCTGACCACCTTTGGCGGGCTGCCGCACCGCTTCCAGCTGGTGCATGAACACAACGGCGTGCGCTGGATTAACGACTCGAAAGCCACCAACGTCGGCAGCACCGAAGCCGCGCTGAATGGTTTACAGATTAAGGGCACCCTGTGGCTACTGCTGGGCGGGGACGGCAAAGCTGCCGACTTCAGCGCGCTGACCCGCTATCTGCAGGGGGATCGCGTGCGCACCTTCTGCTTTGGCCGCGACGGTGCTGAACTGGCCGCGCTGCGCCCGGAGATTGCCACCCGGACCGACACGCTGGCTGAAGCGGTGCAGCAGATTGCCTCTCAGGTTCAGCCTGGCGATATGGTACTGCTGTCGCCGGCCTGTGCCAGCCTCGATCAGTTTAAGAACTTTGAACAGCGTGGCGACCTGTTCGCTCAGCTGGCGCGGGAGGCAGGCTGATGCGCGTACCGGGTCTGAGCTTCGCAGGATACCTGGCCGGTGGCCTTACCAGCCGCATAAAAGGCTGGGTGATGGGCACGCGGGAGAGCGACACCAACTCGATGGTGTTGTATGACCGCACGCTGCTGTGGCTGACCTTTGGCCTGGCGATCGTCGGCTTTGTAATGGTGACGTCGGCATCGATGCCGGTCGGGCAGCGCCTGAACGACGACCCGTTCTACTTTGCCAAGCGCGATGCGTTCTACATCCTGCTGGCATTCGGCATGGCGCTGGTCACCCTGCGCATCCCGATGGATTTCTGGCAACGCTACAGCAACGTGATGCTGCTGGTGACGGTGGCGATGCTGCTGGTGGTGCTGCTGGTCGGTAGCTCGGTTAACGGCGCATCGCGCTGGATCGCACTTGGCCCGCTGCGTATTCAGCCCGCCGAGCTGTCGAAACTGTCGCTGTTCTGTTACCTCGCCAGCTATCTGGTGCGCAAGGTGGAAGAGGTGCGTCAGAACTTTTGGGGCTTCTGTAAACCGATGGGCGTGATGGTGGTGCTGGCGGTACTGCTGCTGGCGCAGCCCGATCTGGGTACGGTGGTGGTGCTGTTCGTCACCACGCTGGCGATGCTGTTCCTGGCCGGAGCGAAACTGTGGCAGTTCCTGGCGATTATCGGCTCGGGAATTTTTGCGGTTTGCCTGCTGATCGTGGCCGAACCTTACCGTATGCGCCGCGTCACCTCATTCCTCGATCCCTGGGAAGATCCGTTCGGCAGCGGCTACCAGTTAACCCAGTCGCTGATGGCCTTTGGCCGCGGCGAATTCTGGGGGCAGGGGCTGGGAAATTCGGTGCAAAAACTGGAATATTTACCGGAAGCGCACACCGATTTTATCTTCTCCATTCTCGGTGAGGAACTGGGTTATATCGGTGTGGTTTTGGCGTTGTTAATGGTATTCTTCGTCGCTTTTCGCGCGATGTCCATCGGACGCCGCGCTTTAGAGATCGATCAGCGTTTTGCCGGCTTTCTCGCCTGCTCAATTGGCGTGTGGTTCAGCTTCCAGGCGCTGGTTAACGTCGGTGCCGCGGCCGGGATGTTGCCGACCAAAGGCCTGACGTTGCCGCTGATCAGTTACGGTGGTTCGAGTCTGATTATTATGTCGACCGCCATCGTGTTTTTGTTACGTATTGATTATGAGACGCGTCTGGCCAAGGCCCAGGCGTTTACGCGAGGGTAGTCGATGAGTGCAAAGCGACTGATGGTGATGGCTGGCGGAACCGGCGGGCACGTGTTCCCCGGGCTGGCGGTAGCACACCATCTGATGGCGCAGGGCTGGCAGGTACGCTGGCTTGGAACCGCTGACCGGATGGAAGCGGATTTAGTGCCAAAACACGGAATCGACATTGATTTTATTCGCATCAGCGGCCTGCGCGGCAAAGGGCTGAAGGCCCAGCTGATGGCGCCGCTGCGCATCTTTAACGCGTGGCGGCAGGCGCGGGCGATCATTAAGGCCTGGCAGCCGGACGTGGTACTGGGCATGGGTGGCTACGTTTCCGGCCCCGGCGGGCTGGCGGCGTGGAGCTGCGGTGTGCCGGTAGTGCTGCATGAGCAGAACGGCATCGCCGGGCTGACTAACAAGTGGCTGGCAAAGATTGCCACCAAAGTGATGCAGGCGTTTCCCGGAGCCTTCCCGCATGCCGACGTGGTTGGCAACCCGGTGCGCACCGACGTGCTGGCGCTGCCGCTGCCGGCCGAACGGCTGGCCGGGCGCAGCGGCCCGACCCGTGTGCTGGTGATCGGCGGCAGCCAGGGGGCACGGGTGCTCAACCAGACGCTGCCGCAGGTCGCCGCGCTGCTGGGTGAGCAGATTACCCTGTGGCACCAGGTCGGCAAAGGATCGCTGGACAGCGTCAACGCCGAGTACCAGCGGCTGGGCCAGAACGGCCATCGGGTGGCCGAGTTTATTGACGATATGGCCAGCGCCTATGCCTGGGCTGACGTGATCGTCTGCCGCTCCGGCGCGCTGACCGTCAGTGAGGTGGCCGCCGCCGGCCTGCCGGCGATCTTCGTGCCGTTCCAGCACAAAGACCGTCAGCAGTACTGGAACGCGCTGCCGCTGGAGCAGGCCGGCGCCGCCAGAATTTATGAACAGCCGCAGTTCACCGCGGCAACCGTGGCGGATACGCTGGCGGGCTGGGATCGGGTCACGCTGCTGCAGATGGCTGAAAAAGCCCGCGCGGTGGCGATCCCCGACGCAACAGAGCGCGTGGCAGCTGAAGTCAGTAAGGCCGCGCGCTAAACAGATTATGCAGGGGTCAGGCAGGCCTGGCCCGTAATACAGGTGCGGTGACGCACCAGCAGGCGAAGAGATGAATACACAACAACTGGCAAAACTGCGTTCTATCGTGCCCGAGATGCGTCGCGTCCGGCACATCCACTTTGTTGGCATCGGTGGTGCCGGCATGGGCGGTATTGCCGAAGTGTTGGCCAACGAAGGCTATGAAATCAGCGGTTCCGACCTGGCGCCGAACGCGGTAACCCAGCATCTGGCCGGCCTTGGGGCGACCATCTATTTTAACCATCGCCCGGAGAACGTCAGCGACGCCAGCGTGGTGGTGGTTTCGACCGCGGTGTCTCAGGACAACCCGGAAGTGGTGGCGGCGCGTGAAGCGCGTATCCCGGTAATCCGCCGCGCCGAGATGCTGGCCGAACTGATGCGCTTTCGTCACGGTATTGCCATTGCCGGCACCCATGGCAAAACCACCACCACCGCACTGGTTTCCGGCATTTATGCCGAGGGCGGTCTGGACCCGACCTTTGTCAACGGCGGGCTGGTGAAGGCGGCCGGCACCCACGCGCGTCTGGGCAGCAGCCGCTACCTGATTGCGGAAGCCGATGAGAGCGATGCATCGTTCCTCCATCTGCAGCCGATGGTGGCGATCGTCACCAATATCGAAGCCGACCATATGGATACCTACCAGGGCGACTTCGAGGTGTTAAAAACGACGTTTATCAACTTCCTGCACAACCTGCCGTTTTATGGCCGTGCGGTGCTCTGCGTTGATGACGAGGTGATCCGTGAACTGATCCCGCGCGTTGGCCGGCAGATCACCACCTACGGCTTTAGCGATGACGCCGACGTGCGGGTCGAGAACTACGAGCAGCGTGGGGCACAGGGCCACTTTACCCTGGTACGTCATGACAAGCCGCTGATGCACGTGACGCTGAACGCGCCGGGGCGTCATAACGCGCTGAACGCGGCGGCGGCGGTGGCGGTGGCCACCGAAGAGGGCATTGAGGACGAAGATATCCTCAGCGCGCTGCTGAGCTTCCAGGGCACCGGACGTCGCTTTGACTTCCTCGGCGAGTATCCGGTTGAGAACGGTAAGGCGATGCTGGTTGATGACTATGGCCATCACCCGACCGAAGTGGACGTGACGATCAAAGCGGCACGCGCCGGCTGGCCGGATAAGAATCTGGTGATGATTTTCCAGCCGCACCGCTACACGCGTACCCGCGACCTGTATGACGACTTCGCTAACGTGCTGTCGCAGGTCGACGTGCTGCTGATGCTGGACGTCTATGCCGCCGGCGAAGCGCCGATCCCGGGCGCCGACAGCCGCTCGCTGTGCCGCACCATTCGCGGCCGCGGCAAAGTTGACCCGATTCTGGTCTCTGACCACGATGCGGTGCTGGAGATGCTGTTGCCGAAGCTGACCGGCAACGATTTGATTCTGGTGCAGGGGGCGGGCAACGTTGGCCGCATCGCCCGCACGCTGTCTGAACTAAAATTAACGTTGCAGAACAACGGTGAGGAACATCATGGCGGATAAAATAGCGGTATTGCTGGGCGGCACCTCGGCCGAGCGTGATGTGTCACTGTTATCCGGTGCGGCGGTAACCGCCGGTCTGCAGGAGGCGGGCGTTAACGCCCATCCGGTGGACATCCGTGATTTCCCGGTGACGCGTCTGAAGGAAGAGGGCTTTACCAGAGCCTTTATCGCGCTGCACGGTCGCGGCGGAGAAGATGGCACCCTGCAGGGGCTGCTGGAGTACCTGGCGATCCCCTATACCGGCAGCGGCGTGATGGCTTCGGCGATCACCATGGACAAGCTGCGCACCAAATATCTGTGGGCCGGCTGTGGCCTGCCGATCGCCCCCTACGTGGCGCTGACCCGTCAGCAGATGGACGCGGGCATCAGCGGCGAGCTGGAAACGCGCATCGCCGCGCTGGGCCTGCCGCTGTTTGTTAAGCCGAGCCGTGAAGGCTCCAGCGTCGGCATCTCACGGGTCAATCAGGCCACGGAGCTGCCGGCGGCGCTGGCGGAAGCCTTCCGCCACGATGACGAAGTGCTGGTCGAAGCCTTCCTCAGCGGCCCGGAGTACACCGTAGGCGTGATCGGCGACGAAATTCTGCCGTCGATCCGCATCCAGGCCGCCAGCGAGTTTTACGACTATCAGGCGAAATATATCTCTGACGAAACCCAGTACTTCTGCCCGTCAGGGTTGAATGCGGAGCAGGAAGCGGAGCTGAACAGCCTGGTGCTGGCCGCCTGGCGTGCGCTGGGCTGCAGCGGCTGGGGCCGCGTAGATGTGATGATGGGTGGCGACGGACGTTTCTACCTGCTGGAGGTCAACACCTCTCCGGGCATGACCAGCCACAGCCTGGTGCCGATGGCGGCGAAACAGGCCGGGCTGAGCTTCTCGCAGCTGGTAGCGCGCATTCTGGAGCTGGCCGACTGATATGTCTCAGGCGGCTCTGAACGTTCGTAACCGGGAAGCGCAGGAAAAAAAGGCGCGTACCGGGCGCAGTAACGGCACGCGGCTGGCGGGGATCCTGTTCCTGCTGATGGTGGTTGGCGTGATGGCGGCGGGGGGCGTAGTGGTGCTGAAGTGGATGAACGATGCGTCCCGGCAGCCGCTGTCAAAGCTGGTGGTCACCGGCAAGACGCACTACACCACCAACGATGATATTCGCCAGGCTATTTTGTCGCTGGGCGAGCCCGGCACCTTTATGTCGCAGGATGTCGACATCATCCAGCAGCAGATCGAACGTCTGCCGTGGATCCAGCAGGTGAGCGTGCGCAAGCAGTGGCCGGACGAATTAAAGATTCATCTGGTTGAATATGTCGCCGTTGCACGGTGGAATGATGTGCATATGGTTGATGCTGAAGGCAAATCGTTCAGCGTGCCGGCCAGCCACCTCGGCAAAGAGAGTCTGCCGATGCTGTACGGCCCGGAGGGCAGCGAGTCCGAGGTGTTAGCCGGCTATCACGAGATGCGCGACGTGCTGGCGGCCAGCAAATTTACGCTTAAGGCGGCCTCAATGACCGCCCGGCGATCCTGGCAGCTGGTGTTGAGTGATGACACCCGCCTGGAGTTAGGGCGCAACGAGGATATGAAGCGCCTGAAGCGCTTTATTACCCTGTACCCGACGCTGCAGCAGCAGGGGCAGGCAGAAAATACGCGTATCAACTACGTTGACCTGCGTTACGACTCTGGCGCGGCAGTAGGATGGACACCGATAATTACTACGAGTGCTGACGGCGAACAGCAGCAGACTCAGGCACAGGCTAAACAACAATGATCAAGTCGACGGACAGAAAACTGGTAGTTGGACTCGAGATTGGCACCGCGAAGGTTGCCGCCCTGGTAGGGGAAGTTCTGCCCGATGGCATGGTCAATATTATCGGGGTGGGCAGCTGCCCGTCTCGTGGCATGGATAAAGGTGGCGTGAACGACCTTGAGTCGGTGGTGAAGTGCGTGCAGCGCGCCATCGATCAGGCGGAGCTGATGGCGGATTGCCAGATTTCCTCGGTCTACCTCGCATTATCGGGTAAACACATCAGCTGCCAGAACGAAATAGGGATGGTTCCTATTTCCGAAGAGGAAGTAACCCAGGAAGATGTCGAGAACGTAGTGCACACTGCCAAATCGGTACGCGTGCGCGACGAGCACCGCATTCTCCATGTGATCCCGCAAGAGTACGCCATCGACTATCAGGAAGGGATCAAAAATCCGGTGGGTCTGTCCGGCGTGCGCATGCAGGCTAAGGTGCACCTGATTACCTGCCACAATGATATGGCGAAGAACATCGTGAAAGCGGTGGAGCGCTGTGGCCTGAAGGTCGATCAACTGATCTTTGCCGGGCTGGCGTCCAGCTTTGCGGTGCTGACCGAAGACGAACGTGAGCTGGGCGTCTGCGTGGTCGACGTCGGCGGTGGCACCATGGATATCGCCGTCTACACCGGCGGCGCACTGCGTCATACCAAAGTGATCCCTTATGCGGGCAACGTGGTGACCAGCGACATCGCCTACGCTTTTGGTACGCCGCCGACGGATGCTGAAGCGATTAAAGTGCGCCACGGCTGTGCGCTCGGGGCTATCGTCGGTAAAGATGAGAATGTTGAGGTGCCGAGCGTCGGTGGCCGGCCTCCACGCAGCCTGCAGCGTCAGACGCTGGCGGAAGTGATCGAGCCACGCTACACCGAACTGCTTAACCTGGTGAACGACGAGATCCTGCAACTGCAGGAGCAGCTTCGCCAGCAGGGCGTTAAACACCACCTCGCGGCCGGCATCGTACTGACCGGCGGCGCGGCACAGATTGAAGGATTAGCGGCTTGCGCGCAGCGGGTGTTCCACACCCAGGTGCGTATCGGACAGCCGCTGAATATCACAGGATTAACGGATTACGCGCAGGAGCCTTACTACTCGACGGCGGTAGGCCTGCTGCATTACGGAAAAGAATCTCACCTCAGCGGTGAGGCGGAAGTTGAAAAAAGAGCCTCAGTGGGTAACTGGTTCAAAAAAATCAACAGCTGGCTGAGAAAAGAGTTTTAATTTTTACTAAAGGCGATCATGCTAGAGCAATGCGTGATCTCCAGGCGTACAGGCACATAAACGGAGAGAAATTATGTTTGAACCAATGGAATTAACCAATGACGCGGTGATTAAAGTCATCGGCGTCGGCGGCGGCGGCGGTAATGCCGTAGAGCATATGGTGCGTGAACGTATTGAAGGCGTAGAGTTCTTCGCCGTAAACACCGACGCTCAGGCACTGCGTAAAACGGCCGTTGGCCAGACCATTCAGATCGGTAACGGGATTACCAAAGGTCTGGGTGCCGGTGCCAACCCGGAAGTGGGCCGTAACTCGGCTGAAGAAGATCGTGAAGCACTGCGTCAGGCGCTGGATGGCGCGGACATGGTGTTTATCGCCGCAGGTATGGGTGGCGGCACCGGTACTGGTGCAGCTCCGGTCGTGGCTGAGGTGGCTAAAGAGCTCGGTATTCTGACCGTCGCGGTGGTGACCAAGCCGTTCAACTTCGAAGGCAAAAAGCGCATGGCGTTTGCTGAACAGGGGATCGCCGAGCTGTCCAAGCACGTTGACTCACTGATCACCATCCCCAATGACAAGCTGCTGAAGGTGCTGGGCCGTGGTATTTCACTGCTGGACGCTTTTGGCGCGGCCAACGACGTGCTGAAGGGCGCGGTGCAGGGTATCGCCGAGCTGATTACCCGTCCGGGTCTGATGAACGTCGACTTTGCTGACGTGCGCACCGTGATGTCCGAAATGGGCTACGCGATGATGGGCTCCGGGGTCGCCTGCGGTGAAGACCGTGCGGAAGAAGCCGCTGAAATGGCGATCTCCAGCCCGCTGCTGGAAGATATCGACCTTTCCGGCGCGCGTGGCGTACTGGTCAACATCACCGCCGGCTTCGACCTGCGTCTGGATGAGTTCGAAACCGTGGGTAACACCATCCGTGCCTTTGCATCGGATAACGCGACCGTGGTGATTGGTACTTCACTGGATCCGGAAATGAATGATGAACTGCGCGTCACCGTGGTGGCAACCGGCATCGGCATGGACAAACGTCCAGAAATTACCCTGGTCACCAACAAGCAGTCTGCACAGCCGACCATGGATCGCCGTTACCAGCAGCACGGTATGGCACCGCTGCCGCAGGAACAGAACCCGGCGGCCAAAGTGGTCAACGACTCTGCTACCCAGACTAACAAAGAGCCTGATTATCTGGATATTCCGGCCTTCCTGCGCAAGCAGGCGGACTAAGAATTTCCTGATAGTAGGGAATTTGCACTCTTTGTGCTAAACTGTTCGCCCGCCAGTAAGCTAAACTGGTGGTCGGATGGTAATTTTTTTGCGAGATAATGCGATGATCAAACAACGGACATTAAAACGTATTGTTCAGACGACCGGCGTCGGTTTACACACCGGCAAAAAAGTCACGCTGACGTTACGCCCTGCGCCGGCTAACACCGGGGTCATCTATCGTCGCACTGACTTGAATCCACCGGTTGATTTCCCGGCTGATGCCAAATCCGTGCGTGATACCATGCTCTGTACTTGCCTGGTCAATGAGCATGACGTGCGTATTTCGACAGTCGAACACCTGAACGCCGCTCTGGCAGCACTCGGCATCGATAATATTGTGGTGGAAGTTAACGCGCCTGAAATCCCGATTATGGATGGCAGCGCCGCGCCCTTTATCTATCTGCTGATGGATGCCGGCATCGAAGAGCTGAACAGCGCGAAGAAATTTGTGCGCATCAAACAACCTGTCCGGGTTGAAGATGGCGACAAATGGGCTGAACTGACCCCGCATAATGGTTTCTCACTGGATTTCACCATTGATTTTAACCATCCTGCGATCGACGCCAGCACCCAGCGCTACCGTATGGACTTCTCTGCCGAAGCCTTTACGCGCCAGCTCAGCCGTGCTCGTACTTTCGGTTTTATGCGCGACATTGAAGCGCTGCAGTCGCGTGGTCTGTGCCTGGGTGGCAGCTTTGACTGTGCCATCGTGGTCGATGACTACCGCGTGCTGAACGAAGACGGCTTACGCTTCGAAGATGAGTTCGTGCGCCACAAAATGCTCGACGCCGTTGGCGACCTGTATATGTGCGGCCACAACATTATCGGTGCACTGACGGCGTTTAAGTCTGGCCATGCGCTGAACAATAAACTGCTGCAGGCGGTTCTGGCGAAGCAGGAAGCCTGGGAATGGGCAACGTTCGAAGACGAAGCTGAACTTCCGGTGACGTTCAAGGCACCTAACCTGGTTCTGGCCTAAGCCAGAACCGGTAGTATCTGGTGACTGACACAGGCTGTGTGGTCAACGGGTAAATTAACGACTGGTTGAGCGGGTACTCTCTCCGGCCAGCGAGGCCAGTCGTTCTAAAATCTTCTTCAGTTTTTCCGGGCTGTTACTGGCCACCGCACGCAAACTTTCCGCACTCTGCTCCGTCATCTTTCTCAGCACCGGTTTTTCTTCGGTAGTCGCCTGAGCGCTGTTTTCTTGCACGGTTTTAAGCCCTTTTGAGGCCAGCGACGGATTAATCCTGATGTCGATTGCCGTCAATGATGGTAATATTTGCGCACGTAAAGCTGATAACAGACTGGCCTGTTCATAGCGTAAGCGCATCAGCCAGCTGGCATTAGCCGTTTCGATCACCAGAATCCCCTGACGGAAGTTGGCCACGCGGCACCATGGGTGCAGCTGAGCGGGCAGAACCCCCTGAACGGCGCGATTCAGCTTATTCAGGGCGATGGCACGCTGCTGCACATGTTGCAACACGCTCTGCTCCTGGGCGAGATCGAAAAAACTTTCAATTGATTGTGGGCGACTATCACGCATAGTTAGCTCCGGCGGAACACAGTGATCGGTATTCTGAGTCGTTGGCGACAATTTGGCAGACGTTACTTCTGGCCACATCTCCTGCTGGGGATGGTCGCGGCCAGTCTCGGCCTGCCGCAGGCGTCCGCACACGACCACACTACTTTATCAGAAACCTCGTCGCGCAGCCTGAATATCAGCAGCGTGGCGCGCAGCCACCATCTGGCGCTGCTGCAGGAGAGCGTCCGCCGCCCCAGCTTTAACGTTGATTACTGGCACCAGCACGCGATCCGCACGGTAATCCGCCACCTCTCGTTTACGCTGACGCCGTCGGTTTCTCCGGCCACCGTTGCTGAACGGCCGCTGGAAGCCCACAAGCTGGCGCTGCTGGATACCTTAAACGCCTTACTGACCCACGAAGCGCGGCCGCCGGTGATTATCCGTCGTACCGCCGAGCGCGAAGTCTCCGTTTCCTCTCTGCATCATCCCGGCCTCTGGCTGGCGCAGGTTCGCGGCATCCGTGCCGGACCTGCTTCTCTGGTTTAACTCACCCAAACGATCGTTAACCCCTTTTGAGTGACCGTCGCACATCGCGATGGCAGAGAGAATCTATCTATTATGATTAGCAAATTATTGACCAAAGTCTTTGGCAGCAGCAATGACCGTACCCTGCGCCGTATGCGCAAAGTAGTTGAGCAGATCGGCAAGATGGAGCCGGATTTCGTCAGGCTGACGGATGAAGAGCTGCAGGCTAAAACCAACGAATTCCGTGCCCGCCTGGAGAAAGGCGAATCGCTGGAGAGCCTGATCCCGGAAGCCTTCGCCACCGTGCGCGAAGCCAGTAAACGCGTGTTCGGCATGCGCCACTTCGACGTGCAGCTGCTGGGCGGTATGGTACTGAACGACCGTTGCATCGCCGAAATGCGCACCGGTGAAGGTAAAACCCTGACCGCTACCCTGCCTGCCTACCTGAATGCCCTGAGCGGCAAAGGCGTGCACGTGGTGACGGTCAACGACTATCTGGCCCAGCGTGACGCCGAAAACAACCGTCCGCTGTTCGAGTTCCTTGGCCTGAGCGTCGGCATCAACCTGCCGGGCATGCCGGCACCGGCCAAACGTGCCGCCTACGCTGCTGATATTACCTATGGTACTAACAACGAATACGGCTTCGACTACCTGCGCGATAACATGGCGTTCAGCCCGGAAGAGCGCGTACAGCGCAAGCTGAACTATGCGCTGGTGGATGAGGTTGACTCCATTCTTATCGATGAAGCGCGTACCCCGCTGATCATCTCCGGCCCGGCGGAAGACAGCTCCGAGCTGTATATCAAGGTTAACAAGATTATCCCTAACCTGATCCGTCAGGAAAAAGAAGACTCCGACAGCTTCCAGGGCGAAGGCCACTTCTCGGTGGATGAGAAATCACGCCAGGTGCACCTGACCGAGCGCGGTCTGGTGGCGATTGAAGGGCTGATGGTCAGCGAAGGCATCATGGAAGAGGGCGAGTCGCTCTACTCGCCGGGCAACATTATGATGATGCATCACGTGACCGCCGCGCTGCGCGCCCACGTGCTGTTCACCCGCGACGTAGACTACATCGTCAAAGACGGCGAAGTGATCATCGTTGATGAACACACCGGCCGTACCATGCAGGGCCGCCGCTGGTCTGACGGCCTGCATCAGGCGGTGGAAGCCAAAGAGGGTGTGGATATCCAGAACGAGAACCAGACGCTGGCCTCGATCACCTTCCAGAACTACTTCCGCCTGTATAATAAACTGGCCGGTATGACCGGTACCGCCGACACCGAAGCCTTTGAATTCAGCTCAATCTACAAGCTGGATACCATTGTGGTGCCGACCAACCGCCCGATGCAGCGTAAAGATTTGCCGGACCTGGTCTATATGACCGAGCTGGAGAAGATCGGAGCGATTATCGAAGACATCCGTGAACGTTCCGCCAACGGTCAGCCGATCCTGGTCGGTACCATCTCGATTGAAAAATCGGAAGTGGTGTCCAACGAACTGACCCGCGCCGGCATCAAACATGAAGTGCTGAACGCCAAGTTCCACGCCCGCGAAGCGGATATCGTGGCGCAGGCCGGTCAGCCGGGTGCGGTCACCATCGCCACCAACATGGCCGGTCGTGGTACCGATATCGTGCTGGGCGGCAGCTGGCAGGCAGAGATTGCCGACCTGACCGACCCCACCGCCGAGCAGATTGAAGCGATCAAGAGCGCGTGGAAAGTACGCCATGAAGCGGTACTGGCCTCCGGCGGCCTGCACATTATCGGTACCGAGCGCCATGAGTCGCGCCGCATCGATAACCAGCTGCGCGGCCGCTCCGGCCGTCAGGGTGACCAGGGTTCATCCCGCTTCTACCTGTCGATGGAAGATGCGCTGATGCGTATCTTTGCCTCGGACCGCGTCTCCAACATGATGCGTAAGCTGGGCATGAAGCCGGGCGAAGCGATTGAGCACCCGTGGGTGACCAAGGCGATTGCCAACGCGCAGCGCAAGGTGGAGAGCCGCAACTTCGATATTCGTAAGCAGCTGCTGGAGTATGATGACGTGGCTAACGACCAGCGCCGCGCTATCTACACCCAGCGTAACGAGCTGCTGGACGTGTCGGACGTCTCTGAAACCATCAGCAGCATTCGCGAAGATGTCTTCAAAGCCACCATCGACGGTTCGATTCCACCAGAGTCGCTGGAAGAGATGTGGGATGTGCCGGGCCTGCAGGAGCGCCTGAAAAACGATTTCGATCTCGACCTGCCGATCGGTGAATGGCTGGAGAAAGAGCCGGAATTGCATGAAGAGACGCTGCGCGAGCGCATCATGGATGAAGCCAAGGCGCAGTACTTGCGCAAAGAAGAGGTTGTCGGCACCGAGATGATGCGCAACTTCGAAAAAGGCGTGATGCTGCAGACGCTGGATTCGCTGTGGAAAGAGCACCTGGCGGCGATGGACTACTTGCGCCAGGGTATCCACCTGCGCGGCTATGCGCAGAAGGATCCGAAGCAGGAGTACAAGCGTGAATCCTTCGCCATGTTCGCCGCGATGCTGGAATCACTGAAGTATGAAGTGGTCAGCACCCTGAGCAAGGTACAGGTGCGTATGCCGGAAGAGGTGGAGCAGATGGAAGAGCAGCGCCGCCAGGAAGCCGAGCGTCTGGCGCAGCAGCAGCACCTGAGCCACGTTGACGATGCAACCGAGGAAGCGCAGGCGCTGGCCGCGCAGACCGGTGAACGCAAGGTCGGCCGTAACGACCTGTGCCCGTGTGGTTCCGGTAAGAAATATAAGCAGTGCCACGGCCGTCTGAGCTAATCTCCTCAGCGTGTGCTAAAGCAGGGCCGGATGAAAATCCGGCCCTTTTTTTATTGGTGCTGCGTCTGGCGACAACCCAACCTGACCTGGCCAATGGGTTTTTTCATGGATGCACTCTCCAGCGGTGGTCTGAGTTTACCTGCCGCGTCCTGGGCAAGTGGGCCTTTGAACATGGTATGAGCTGGGGATTATTCAGCCGGGAAAACCAACACAGAACGGGGTTATTGAGAGCCTTGATCGAGGCTCTCATGATGAATGTCTGAATGAGTGCTGGTTCATCGATATCATTCACGCCAGGAAAATCATTAATGACTGGCGGCAGGACTGTAATGAACGCAGTCACCTTTCAGCCCTGAAATATCATACGCCATCAGAATTTGCAGCAGCCCGGCGAAACGGAAAATCTTAAGGTAAACAAACCGATACCACTAACTGATGGTTGTATCTGTTACTGTGCGCAGGTCGAGGAAGTGATATCGAGCGCTTAAAAGTAGTCATTATCTCAAACCAGCGCGTCAGGAAATAAAAAAAGGCAGCCGGTGAGGGCTGCCATATAGATTAACTTAATCTGGTGAGGGGGAGGTTACTTCTTCACCGGACCGACTTCATTCCAGGCGTCCTGCCAGTTTGAACCGATACCCGGCTCGTAGTGGTTTGCACTGGCGGAATAGATGTTACACCAGCCGCCAACGGCACCAGGCTTACATTCGTACACGGTATTATTTTTCGGCTGCAGCACTTTGGTACCGGATTTGTATTTACCCAGGCCATCAGGGAACTCAAAATCAACGTCACCGGAGACAGGTGCTTTGAGCATGATATCCTGCTCTTTCTGAATAACGGTTGATTTACCTTCTTCCGTCGCCAGTACTACCAGCTTGTGCATGCCTGCCGAAGCGTTAAGCACTTTAGCAGTCACACTTGCAGTACCGTCGGTGATAATGGCAGAACCCAGCCCAACCTGGTTACCGTCCTTATCGAACACCTGAGCGTTGACCGCCAGTTTTCCTGTCGCAGTGACATCAAGTGTCACGTTTGCTGCGCCATCATCAAGCTGGTAGCTGTCCTTGATATTGCTCAGCTCAATTGAAGCAGGATCCTTATGCTCAGAATGTGGAGAGACCTGAGCGCTGGTGACCCTGCTACCTTTCTTCACGAAGATATGGTTAACGCCGGCGATCGGATTTACTTCACCCTTGCTGTTTTTAACGCCTGCACGAATCTCATCCGGATACGTTGCGTTAATTAACTCTGCCAGTGCTTTTGCCCACACCTCTTTCTTGCCTTCGGCATCGGTGTTAATTTTCAGTCTGATGGTTTGATCGTTTAATCCCAGGTTTTTACCAAAGAAGCGGGCATCGACGTAGTCACCAGCGTACAGATCTTTATTAGCCTGAATTTTTCCGATGTCTTTTTCCCAGATGGACGGCACTTCATTACCAAAGTCTGCGTCGATGGTTTTGTAGAAGCTCATGGCGGTGTTATCCACTTCCCAGCTGGCGTAAATAACCTGGTAGCCGCTACGCTCGGGAACGTCACACTCATGTGTGACCTCTGTACCATTCGGGCCTGGCTTGCCATTAGGCAGCTGACCGCCCATCGGAACTACGCAGAATGGCGTCAGTTCAAAGGAGTCACGGGTTAACGGACTGGACTGATCCCAGTCTGGTTTCGTGATGAAATATTTAAAGTCTGTCGTGTTATGTTCAGCGGTAAAAGTCCAGGTGAAGTTATTTTTACCCGCGTGCATGCTGTTTTTTTCCCAGCGAACAGGCGTCTGCACATCGAGTGGTTGCCCCAGGTATTTTCCACCGCTTGGCAGCTGACCGTCTGGTGGCGTGCCTGGCTTAGGGAAGCCTTTTTCAGACTCGCCCACGCTCTGTGGCTCATTGATTACGCCACCACAGGACTGATCGTTGTTCAGCTTACACATATAGTCACGGGAAGGTGGATTGCTGATGTAACCGTGTGCCAGCGCACTGCCACTGATCAGAAGAGCGGAGACCGCCAGAGCAACTTTACTGAGTTTCATAATAAAAAACATTCTCTGTAAGATAATGAAAATAAAAAGCATCTGCGCTTTTACGAGATGCATCGCTAATTTGCCGGACCAGAATAATCAGTACCTTGCTAAAAGGGATACTTAACAAAACTTAGAGTCTTTATTCAGGGTGATTTCTAAATTAGTTGTTTTTTATCAGTGTCTTAATTATTCCCATGGTGAGGTTTTTAATGCTTTTTTCCAGGTGGGAGAGGCTTAATCAATGGCTGTCGTCAAACGTTATTGGCTCGACAGGGGTATTAATGCCTGCTTAAAGCAGGATAAGGGATATTATCTGGAATCATGCAATGGAAGACGTTTGGGCGAGAAGAGCGAAAGTACTGTTCAGACGTCACGGAAGCAGGGTTCGATTACACCGCCTGCCATATCCACCCGCTTTTTGTCACGCAGCTACCGGGATAACTTCAGCCAGCCAGTGGCCTGGCCACAGCAGTGGATGCACGCCGGCAGAGTGACAGGGTTAACGGCATAACGGGTCTGGTACAGCAGGCTGAACTCAACGCCCCTGGCGGGCGTTGTGTCAGCGGAAGGTATGGTTTCAGAGGGAGAAGGGCAGCAGATCGCTATTTTCTGCAATAAACAGCAACCCGCCCGCCGCCGCGAGGCAGGGGCCAAAGGGCAGCGGTGCATTGAACGAGCGACGGCTCAGCAGGTGTGAACAAGCCAGCCAGACAATACCGCTGGCAGAAGCCAGCAGCAGCAGCAGCGGCAACGGCTGCCAGCCCAGCCAGGCACCCAGCGCGGCCAGCAGCTTGGCATCGCCCATTCCCAGCGCTTCCTTACCTCGCAGCAGCCGGTAGCTGGTTGCCAGCAGCCAAAGCGAGAGATAACCGGCCATCGCTCCCGTCACGCTTTGTTCAAGCGTGATATCAGGCAGCCAGCCCGCCAGCTGGCAGACTATCCCCAGCCACAGCAGCGGCAGCGTCAGCGCATCCGGCAGCAGCTGGTGATCGCGGTCAATCAGCGACAGCGCGAGTAAAAACCAGCCCAGTAACAGTGCGGCGGCCAGCCGTCCATCTGCGGGAAAAACCCAGGCCATCAGCAGGCTCAGCAGCACGCAGGCCAGTTCGATCAGCAGATAGCGCAGGCCAATCTGCTGCCCGCAGCAGCGGCTGCGACCGCGCAGCCACAGCCAGCTGAGCAGCGGCAGATTGTCGTACCAGGCGAGGGCTACGCGGCAGCGTGGGCAGTGTGATGCTGGCAGCCACAGGCTAAATTCCGGCCCCTCCTGTTGCAGCACCATGCGCGGCAGCCGCCACACCACCATATTCATCAGGCTGCCCGCACAGGCACCCAGCAGGGCGATCGGCAGGAAGATCTCATTCATGGCGCTGCAGTACCAGCTGAACCAGGGTGATGCCTTCTGGTCCGTTTTCCAGCTGCAGCCGCACGGCGCGTACGTAATACTCCTGCTCCAGCTGCTGCAGCCAGCGGCTCAGGCGCGGCAGGTCAGTGGTGCCCGGGCTGAACAGCAGCTGGCGGGCATCGCATCCGGCCACCGTCAGGGGCAGCCCCTGTTCTGCTGCCAGCGCCAGTACCTCATCCTGCCAGCCCGGGCTGCGCTGGCGCTGCTGGCGTGCCAGCAGCGGCTCCAGCGCCGCGACCTGCTGTTGCATTCCGGCCAGCTCAGTCTGCGCACGCCGGGCCTGCTGCCGGGCGTCAAGCTGATAGTGCCGGGCAGCCTGTAAGCTGAGCCACAGCAGGGCCAGTAAGGCAACAGCGGCGAGCAGAAGCAACAACCCGCGTTCACGCGGCGGGCGGGACAAAATCTTTTGCAGGCTTTTGCTCATGGTTTCCTGCCAATGGTCATGATGTTCTCCTGAATCTGTATCATTAGCGCATCGTCGCTTAACGCAGCGGGCAGCGTTCTGGCAAAGCTTAAATGAAGCTGCTGCTGCTTTTCATCCCAGCGCAGCGTTTGCAGCGGATTATCTTGCAGCGTTGCGAGCGTGGTCGCAGCGTCGGCCAGCAGCCGCAGCGGTCCGTCTGCAGCGGGTGCCGCGCTGAGGGCATTCAGCCGTTCCGTCATGCGTGCCGCCGGTCGTGCCGGCTTTTCGTCCGGGAAATAGCGTTGGTACAGCGCCAGGCTTTGCCGCCCGGCCTGTTTCAGCTGGGTGCCGGCCTGCCAGCCGGACCACAGCGGCGGGATCAGCAGCAGCAGGACGCTGCACAGTGCGCAGGCCAGCGCGAAGGTACCGGCAGGGCGCAGCGGCAGCCGGACGGCAAATTCACCCTGCAGCAGATTGATCCGCTGCTGGCACGCCAGCTGATACAGCTGCCCGGCCGACGCCGGCCCGTCAGCTGCCTGCTGCCCGCTGTCGGCCACCAGGGTGGCCAGCAGCGGTGCGTGCAGCTGTAACGGGGCCAGCTGTTGTTCATTCAGGCTGATGCCCTGCCAGCGATGATGGCGGATCAGCCAGCGATCGCCCAGCCTCAGCGCCTGGTGTTCACCCGGCACCAGCGCATCGGGCAGGGCACGGGTCACTGCAATTCCCCGGCTGCGCAGGTGAGCCAGCAGCTGATGCAGCCACTGGCGGTCAACGGCAGCCAGATGAACCTGCTCACCTTCCTGCTGCAGCACCACGGTGTGCAGCATCTCCGGTTCGCTCAGCGCCTGGTTTTCCAGCTGCCAGCTCAGCGTCTGCGGCGTGATATGGCGTAACGTGGCCTGGTGAAAAATAATCTGACTGGCGGGCAGCAGCAGCACCGTGCCGGAAACGGCGACGGGTAGCGGGGTGTGCTGATCGCCGCTGTGCAGGCGGCCATCCACCTCCCGGTAATACCAGGTGAAGCACCTGGGATCGTGGCTGGTACAGTGAATAACCAGCGGCCGCGGGTCTTTAGAGCGGGACTTATCCATTTTTTTAATCGCTTAGTCCATAAAGTCGGTCAGAAACATGAAGACGCTTGTCGCGCAGGAGTAACCGGCTACGCAGACTGTTGCTGTATTGCGCTTCTCCGGTCCACATCAGCAGCTCCCAGGCCGTGCTTTTGGTGTCCACGGTGCTCAGCAGCAGGGCCGGATTATCTGCTGCATTGTTCTGCCCGGAGGCAGCCAGCATGGCGGTCAGCGTCTTCCAGCCCGCCGGGGGGCGCCGGCTCAGCAACTCGCCAGCCTGGGCCGCAGACAGTGCACCGTCAAACAGGGCGGTAAACAGCGGCAGTTGCTCTTCGGTCAGTCCGTTAATATTGATCCGCAGGCTGTCAGAGGGCAGGGTACAGACCAGCGGAGCCAGCCTGGCCCAAAGCGCGGCGTCGATGCTGCTGGCCGGGTCGCGCAGCTGGCTGGGTTCAATAAACGCCCCCTTGTGCAGTTGCGCGCTCAGCGCCAGCGTCAGTTGCCGTGCTTTGTCGGGCAGTACGTCAAGTTCCCGGAGCAGGCGGATAAACAGGCGCTGTGCTGCCGTCAGCGGCGAATCAACGGAGGAGTGCGCCGTGCTGTTCAGCTCGTTGCCCGGCACCGCAGGCGTGACAGGATTACCTGAACCCGCCGTGGACTTGTCCTCTCTCTGTGCGCCGCCTGCATGCTGCAATACGGTAGCGGCTGCGCTGTTGTTCAGGCCGTTTGCCGGAGCGGCGTTGCTTTTACGGCCCAGCGCGTTGAGGTTGAAGCAGGCCTGACGATCGCGCCACTGGTAGTGGATCACACTATCCTCAAGCTGTAGTTGCTGCGGCTGCTGCGCGCTGGGCGGCGGGGGTTGCAGCAACAGCCACTCTTCCGCCCCGCGCAGCGACCAGGCGGATTGCAGCATAAAGCGTCCGCTGTATGCCCCGTGCAGCGCCTGCTGAAAGCGATCCTGCGCGGTCACCGCCAGCAGCGTCATCAGTGCAATCAGCAGCAGCACGGTGAGTACGGCCATTCCCCGCTGGCGTTTGTTCATCCGTGGTTTTCCTGTAGCAGCGCGATATGTTTGAACTCACCCCAGGGCTGCATCGTCAGCGTCACTTCGATCGCCTCCGGCAGGCTGTGGGTGGCGGGCCAGTCGGTATGCCAGCTGCCGCCGGCCCAGAAGCGCAGCTGCAGCGAGCTGATCCCGCTGAACTGTGCGCCTGTCTGCCCGTCGCTGAGACTGACCCGCGTCAGCGTCCCGGCAGAAAAACGCCAGGCAACACGCTGCAGTGAGGAACGCTGCGTCTGCAGCGGATTCAGCCAGTTGCGGCGGGTCAGACGCAGCCGTTCTTCATCGTGATTACTGGTGAAAAAGGGGACGTCACCGGCAGGCACCTGCGCCGGATGTGCCGGGATCGCAGCCTGTGCCAGATCGCGGCTGAGCAGGGCAATAATCCGCACCTCATCGTTCAGGCGCGAGCTGTGCTCCTTCAGCTGTTCACCGTTGCGCAGCATCCCCTGCAACAGCTGATAGCCGACCAGACCGACCACCGAGAAGATGGCCAGGGCTACCATCATCTCCAGCAGGGTAAAGCCTTGCTGAATGCGCCTCATGGCCGGCTTCGCCAGCCGTGCAGCCGGGCCAGTGCCTGGGGAGCCTGACGGTTAAGTCGTACTTCCACCTCCAGAGCGCGGATCTGCGGATCGGCGGTACTGACCCCGCGCCAGCGCCAGAACCACTGCTCGCCGGCCATGGTCATATCGCCGTTATGCCAGTTTTCTGCGGGCCACTGCGCATCCAGCTGCAGGCGTTTCAACTGATAATCGGCCACCTGATACGCCAGCTGCTGGTGCTCCAGATGTCCCAGGTGGTGCAGTTGCCCGCTGCTGGTTCGCAGCAGCGCCAGCCCGGCAATTGCCAGCAGCGCCATCGCGACCAGTACCTCCAGTAGCGTCATGCCACGACAGTTCATTCATTCAGCTCCTCTGATGCCCGGCCGTTATGCCAGGTGATAAATCGTGACGCAGCATCCTGCGCCTGCAGTTCAAACGTCAGCGCGGGCGTATCGCCATCGGGTGAAAACAGCAGTGTGGCAGGCAGCTTCAGCGGGCGGCCTTGATGCAGCAGCCGCAGACGGATGGTCTGCGGCAGCCTGAAATGGCTCAGCCTGTGGCTGAGCGGCTGCCAGTGATAGCCGGGCAGAAAGGCGGCATGCTGACCCGCTCCCTGCGCCAGCCGCTGCAGCTGCCAGCCGTCGCTTCTGACTTCAAGGCGTAAAAACTGGCCTTCTGTGGCCGCCTGTCCGGCGGCATGATTCAGGGTAAGGGCCAGCCTGCCGGCCTGCTGACGGGCGTCCTGCGAGGGCAGCGTGGCGACAATCAGCCCGGCAACCACCCCCAGCAACAGCATCACCAGCATGATCTCCAGCAGGGTAAAGCCTGCTGCGCGCTGCGCCATTAGCCCTCCTCTTGCCCTTCCGGCTGCCAGTTAGTCACGTCATCGTCGGTGCCGGGTTCGCCGTCCGGCCCGGCGGAGAACACGTCAACGGCACCATGCTCGCCGGGGCTGAGCAGCTGATAGGGGTTGCCCCACGGATCTTCAGGCAGGCGGCGGATATAGCCATCGCTGCGATAGTTGCGCGGCTGTGGGGCCAGCTGTGGCTCGCGGACCAGCGCCTGCAGTCCCTGTGCGCTGGTGGGGTAGCGGCCGTTATCCAGCTTGTACATATCCAGCGCGTTCTCCAGCGTGACGATATCGCTGACCGCTTTCTGCCGGTCGGCGCGGTCTTTATTGCCCATCAGGCTGGGGATCACCAGGCTGGCGAGAATACCGAGGATCACGATCACCACCATGATCTCCAGCAGGGTAAAACCCCGCTGTTGCCGGGAAAGTGAAGAGGGGTGTGTCTGTTTTGGGTTTTTCATCACGTATTAACCTACCAGGTTGTTAAGTTGTAAAATCGGCTGCAGGATGGCAAGGACGATAAACAGCACCACGCCAGCCATCACCACCACCAGCAGGGGTTCAAACAGGCTGACCGCCAGCGTCATCTGGCCGATAAACGCCCGATCCTGCATCTCTGCGGCGCGGGTCAGCATGCTGTCCAGCTCACCGCTCTGCTCGCCGCTGGCGATCATATGGCGCATCATCGGCGACAGCAGGTGGGTCTGTTCCAGCGCCTGGGTAAAGGCGCTGCCTTCACGCACCCGCTGACCTGCCTCCTGCAACTGCTGACGGATATAGTCGTTGTTCAGCACCGTGGCAGCGATCTGCATACTTTCCAGCAGCGGCACCGCGCTGTTGGTCAGAATGCTCAGCGTGCGGGCGTAACGCGCCATATTCAGATCCAGCATGATGCGGCCCAGCAGCGGCAGCCGAAGCTGCAGGCGGTGCCAGCGCAGGCGGCGCAGCGGGTGGCGCACTGCCAGCCGGAGCAGCAGCATCAGCAGCAAACCGCCCGCCAGCAGCGGCAGCCCGACTGCGCGGGTCACGTCGCTGAGGGTCATCAGCAGGCGCGTAGAGAGCGGCAGCGCCTGCTGCATATGAGAAAACTGCTCCACCACTTTGGGCACCACGGCGGTGAGCAGAATCGCCACCACGCCGATCGCTACCGTGGTCAGCAGCAGCGGATAGATCATCGCCTGGGTCAGCTTGCTCTTCAGCTGATGGGCTTTTTCGCAGTAGTCGGCCAGCTGCTCCAGCACCCGGGGCAGATTGCCGGAGGCTTCGCCCGCAGCAATCATCGCCCGGTACAGCGGGGTGAAAATTCGTGGGTAAAGCGCCACCGCCTCGGCCAGTGACGCCCCTTCCAGCAGCGCCTGTCGCAGATGGTTGAGCAGTGCCCGCTGCGCCGGTTTTTCGCTCTGGGTTGCCAGCGCCTGCAGCGCCTGCGGCAGCGGCAGCCGGGCAGCGGTCAGGGTGGCCAGCTGGCGTACCAGCAATACCAGTTCGTTGCCGGAGAACGGCTTACGCTGGCGGGAAAAGCGTGACGACAGCGCAGAATCGGTGGGTTTCAGCACCAGCGGCGTCAGCTGTTTATCTCGCAGCTGCTGGCGCGCATCGCGCGGGCTGTCCGCGTCGATTTCGCCGCGCTGGCGCACGCCCTGTGCGTTGACGGCGCGGTAGTGAAAACGCATCTCAGCTACCTTCCTGGCTGACGCGCAGCACTTCTTCCAGCGTGGTGATGCCGTCCAGCGCCTTGCGCAGGCCATCCTGCTTTAGCGTGGTGTAGTGCGGCAGCGGCAGCGTTTTCTGCCCGCAGCTCAGGGCCTGGCGCAGCGCGTCGTCCAGCACCAGCAGTTCATGAATGCCGGTGCGCCCGCGGTAGCCGGTGTGGTGGCACTGCTCGCAGCCGCTGGCGGCATACAGCCCGCTGTCGGTGGCGTTCATTACCTGGCTCAGCAGCGGATACTCGGCCGCATTGATGGCCCGTGGCTGGCGGCAGTGGCGGCAGAGCTTGCGCACCAGCCGCTGTGCCAGCACGCCCTGCAGCGAACTGGCCAGCAGAAAGGGCTCCACGCCCATATCCTGCAGGCGCTCGATGGCGCCGGGCGCGCTGTTGGTGTGCAGCGTTGAGAGCACCAGGTGGCCGGTCAGCGAGGCCTGCACGGCGATCTGTGCCGTCTCGCTGTCACGGATTTCACCGATCATCACCACGTCGGGGTCCTGACGCAGAATGGCCCGCAGGCCGCGCGAGAAGGTCATATCGACCTTGCTGTTGACCTGTGTCTGACCGATGCCGTCCAGTTCGTACTCCACCGGATCTTCAATGGTCATAATGTTTTTCTCTTCGCTCCACACCTGGCGCAGCGCGGCGTATAAGGTGGTGCTTTTTCCCGAGCCGGTTGGCCCGGTGACCAGCAGAATGCCGTGCGGCGAACTGAGCAGCTTACTCAGCGCCGTACAGATCTCACCGGTCATGCCGATATCCGCCAGCGTCAGCTTGACGCTCTGCTTGTCCAGCACGCGCAGCACGATGCGTTCGCCGTAGTTTGAAGGCAGGGTGGAGACGCGCACGTCGACGCTTCTGCCGCCGAGACGCAGCGAAATACGGCCATCCTGTGGAATGCGTTTCTCGGCGATATCCAGCCGGGCCATCACCTTAATGCGCGACAGCAAAAAGCGGCTGAGCTGCGGCGGCGGTGACAGGACCGGGCGCAGCATGCCGTCGATGCGGAAGCGGATATTCAGTCGTTTCTCAAACGGCTCAATATGCACATCGGAGGCCCCCTCCTTAATCGCCTCGCTGAGGATGGCGTTAATCAGGCGGATCACCGGTGCACCGTCGTCGCTGTCGAGCAGATCGTTATCCTGCGGCAGCGTATCGACCAGCTGGTGCAGGTCGAATTCGTCGCTCAGCGTGTCGGCAATCTCACGAGACTGCGTATTCTGCTGGTAGATCTGCAGCACCTGCTGCGCGAAGGCTTCTGCGGTTAACAGCTGCAGGCTGGCTTCCGGCAGCACGCGCAGGGCTTCCAGCACGGCGGTGAGTGCGCTCTCCTGGCGATAACCAATCTGCGCTGGCGTGGCGGCAGTATCGGCCACCACCTGATGCTGCTGTACCCAGCTGTACGGAAACGGCTGCGGCATCATGGCTGCTCCGCGGCATAAAAATCAGCGATGCTGGCACGTATCTCTTTCAACGCCTGGTTGTTAAGGCTCGCCGATAGCCGATCGTTCAGCGCGCTGTCTGCCAGACTGTCCGGGCGGACTTTCGCTTCTTCATGACGGAATTTCGCCAGCTGCTGGTCGCTGGTGCGGTCGAAGTTCTCCTGCTGGCGAATAATGGTCGGACGAATAAACAGCATCAGGTTGCGCTTGCTGCGCTTGTCGCTGTCAGAGCTGAATAATTTGCCCAGCAGCGGGATACGGCCAAGGAAGGGCACGCTGCTTTGGCTGTTGCTGTTGCTGCTGTCCAGCAGCCCGCCAACCACCACCGTATGGCCGCTGCCGACCAGCACCGCATTTTTCACCAGACGGGTATTGAAGGTTGCGCCTAATTTATCGTCGCCGCTGCCTTCGCTTACGCTGGAGACCTCCTGTTCAATCTCCATCATCACCGATTCACCCTGATTAATTTGCGGCTTAACCTTCAGCTTGATGCCGACGTCCTTGCGTTCGACGCTGTTGAAAATATGATCGCCGGAGGTGGTCTGGCTGCCGCTGAGCACGGGGACGTTCTGGCCTACGGTGAATTCGGCTTCCATATTGTCGAGGGTAACGATACTCGGCGTGGCGAGGATATTGTTCTGGCTGTTGGTTTGCAGCGCGGTAAACAGCCCGGCCCAGTTACCGCGGTAGAAGCCGGCGGCCAGGCCGTTCACGCCTTTCATTGCCTTAGCGAACCCCCCCGGATTCAGGCCGCCAATCGGTACGTGTGTATTGGTAAACTGCGTGCCACCGCCAAATTTATTAAACCACTGCACGCCCAGCGCCATGCCATCGGCATCCTGCATCTCCACGATAATGGCTTCCACCAGCACCTGAGAACGGCTGATATCCAGCCGGGTGATGATCTCCTGCAGTTCGCTCATCACATCGGGTGGTGCATTGACGATCAGTGAGTTGGTGTGCGCATCGGCTTTCACCACAATGTCCTGAATCATGCTGACCGTCGGTGATTTACCGTCCGTCTTGTTCTGCAGGTTGGTGCTGACCCCGGTCAGCACTTCCACCAGGTTTTCGGCTTTAGCATGCTGCAGGTAAAATACCCTGGAGTTGCTGCGGTGCTGTTCTTCAGCATCCAGTGACAGCGCGGTATCACGCAGCGACTGGCGTGCCTGCTCGCTACCGCTAATTAACAGCGTGTTGGTGCGCGGATCCGCGACGGCTCTGGCAGCGTGTTTATCCTGCTGCTGGCCGTTCGGCCGGGAAATGCCGTTGAGGATCTCCGCCACCTGGCTGGCAGAGGCATGTTTCAGCGGCACGTTTTCCAGGCTGTTATCGGCGGGCAGATCGACGCTCTCTACAATCGCCATCAGCTGCCTGACCACCGCAGCACGTCCGGTCATCAGCAGCGCATTGCTCGGATCAAAATGCACCACGCCGCCCGCGCTGCTGTCGTTTAGCTGGCGCAGCAGCGGGGCCAGTTCTTTGGCGGTGACGTACTGCAGCTGTACTACCCGGGTCACCAGTTCATCACCGGCATCGCCCTGCTGTCCGGCAATAAAGGGGACGGCGGAACCTTTGGCATTTTTAGACGGGATCACTTTCGTGACGCCATTTTTCATCTCAATGGCGGCAAAACCATAAACTTCCAGCACGCTGAGGAAAAACTGATAATACTGCTCGTTGTCCAGCTCATCGTAGCTGCGCACGCTGATCTGCCCGCGTACGGCGGGATCGATAATGATGGTTTTACTGAGGTTTTTGCTGACCGTATTGATAAACTCATTAATGTCGGTGTGCTGAAAACTGGCTTTCAGTCCTTCGGCCTGTGCATTAGCCGCCAGCAGCAGCGCCAGAGTAACGGCCGCAACGCGCGGCGCTCGGCGGGCATGTCGCCAGCCGGGCAAAGAGAATAGTTGCATGATGTACACTCATAACGTCCTGGTTAGTCCGCCATCTTTAGCGAGGCGTATTTTCCCTGGTAGTGGATGATGGCCCGGTCAGGGAAAATGCGGATAAGCTCTGCGCCGCTTTCCGGCAGCGGGTCGCCCGGGCTCAGGCTGTATTGCCTGCTGTTGCTTTGTACAATCAGTAGCGAGCGCTGTGGCAGACTTGAACTGATAATGCCGGTAACCTGCACTGGCAGGTTGCTGGCGGGGGCATTGAACAGACGGGCATCGTCGCTGCTCATCAGCGCATCGTCGCGGCGGAGCCACCTGTCGTCACCGCCGCCCGGCGTCGGGTCATCGGGTTGAAATAAATGCTGTATTTTTTCTACATCACCTGAATAATCCTGGTTCTGTTCCGGCAGGTGGAATGCTTCCGGGGTGGCGAAGGGCGTATTAAAATGCAGGTGCACCGATCGCTCAGCCAGAAACAGTGCGCAGCACAACATAATGATGCCCAAGGCAACCAGCATGAAAAGCTGCCAGTTAGCCGAAAGCACAGAGAGCGATAAATGCCTTTTGCTTAACATCATTTAAACCAGTAAACGGCCAGAGACAGCATGAAGAAAGAAAACATGAAAATGTAAGGTGGCGTATCACCGGGACGCGTTTTTTTCTCTACAGGCTGTTCTTTATTTTCTTCCTGCTGGGGCGTTTCTTTGCCAGCGTAATTTTTTTTTTCATCTTTCGCGACATCAGAATGACTATCCCTCACCACCGTTCGCCACAGGTTTTCATTAAGCTTAAGACCGTAATAGGGTATGGTAACCAGCAGGTTTGCCGGTAGCCCATTACGCTGAAATAGCGAGCGCAACTGGAAGGTCAGCTGGTGATAATTGTTATCACTGATCCGCTGATGGTTTTCATACCAGACGATATTAATGATTTCGCGCTTGGCATTCACTTTCTTGATCAGGCATATTAACAGCCTTTTCTGTGACTCATTCAGATCGAGGGTGATTCCCATTGAAGGGATCGCCATGGTGTTCATGTTGCAATCAATAACCATAAATTCTTCAAAGCACAGAGTTTCTACATCGAGTAATTCCATGCACTCTTCGACGCTCAGCATCTTTTATCCTTTTTCCGTGTGTCTTTTCGGGCTGTAGATGCTAATTTGGTGTCAGTCAGTCTGCAAGGTAATGGCCAGCATGTGAAATGCCTTAAAATATCTATCATGATGTTTTTGAAGGGTTTTATTTTTGGTTTTTCTGTCATTTTTAATGAATTAAAAAGGAGTTAAACATCGGGGATCCCTTTTTCCCAGCATTAACACCTGTCATACACTCTGTCGTGCCCTGTCAGTGTATTGGCGGTTGATGGTCAGGGCAGCATTCTGCGCATGATGCCATGGCCTGCCAGCTGGTGTTTGATCACCGCAAGAATATGCATGATGACCAGCAGTGCCAGCGAGGTGCAGGAAGCCATATGCACGCTGTGGAAGAAATGCGTCAACTGCGGGTCGGTTAAGGGTGCCGGAATACTGAAAAGATTGAATACATTAATACTGCGCTCCATCATCAGAACGCCGGTGACCAGCACTACGCTGATGTTGGTGTAGAGAATAAGATGTACGGCTTTGGCTATTTTATGCGTTTTGCGCTGTGCCGGGGCGACCGCCGGGTCCTTATGCTTCAGGCAGAAGATAATACGCAGGATAAAGAACGGAATAAAACAGGTGGTGAGCGAGACGTTGATAAACCCGATCAGTTCTGCGGTGGCGGCCGACGGCCTGCCCAGAGGAATGTAAAAACCGCTGATAGTTGCCCAGACGATCACAATGGCTGACAGCCAGTGTAGGTAAATTCGCGGCAGACTATATTTCTTATCCATGATCTGTTCCTGATATAAAAATTGAGTGTGATTAATTATTCGAGCTCACTCTATTTTTTTATCTGCCGCTTGCCAAATATGATTGACTTATTTTCTCTTATTTTAATAGTGATAAGTGAATTGGCTACTGGCACAGGGATTAATCCGTTGTCTGCACGCGCGGCCCGGCGGCCTGTTGCATCGCCAGAGGAGAGAATGGTAGATTCGCCTACTGGTCTTAATCGAGTGAAAATAATGAAACAGTTACAGGTCGCGGTGGGGATTATCCGCGATGCACAACAGCGTATTTTTTTGACCCAACGTGCTGCTGATTCACATATGGCAAACAAATGGGAGTTCGCCGGCGGTAAGCTGGAGCCGGGTGAAAGCGCCGGCGAGGCGCTGAAGCGTGAGCTGAATGAAGAAGTCGGTATTGAGGTCACGGGCTATCAGCCCTACACCACCGTCGAACACAGTTTTAATGACCGGCACGTGACGCTGCACTTCTTCCTGGTGGAGCAGTGGCAGGGCGAGCCGTACGGCCGGGAAGGGCAGCCGCAGCGCTGGGTAGCACAGAGTGAGCTGGACGCCGCCGAGTTTTCACCGGCCAACGCTGAGGTCATTGCGCGCCTGCAGCGCGGTATGTAGCCGAAAACAGGCCGCGCCAGGCGGCCTGCAGAGTCAGTCTCGAAACCCTTCCTGCTCGCTCCAGTCTTCGCTTTCGTTAAGATCGCCGCTGCTGGCAATGCGCTTCTCTTCCGCCGCCCATTCGCCGAGGTCGATCAGCTGGCAGCGCTTGCTGCAAAACGGACGCCAGCGGCTTTGTTCATTCCAGATTACCGGCTTCTGGCAGGTCGGGCAGTTTACCGTCGTAACATCACTCATTCTTTGCTCCTTAACAGCAGGCCAGGTCAAAATCGAGCCGCGCGGGCACTTCGCCGCGCTCGCTGTCCAGCGGCATAAAGCGGATCGCGTAGCGGCTCTTATGGCCGGAAACCTGCGGGTACAGTGAATCTTCCAGCTGCAGCTGCAGGCGCAGCAGATCGGCACCTTCGGCGTTATCCTGGAAAAAACCGTTCAGACTGGTGTGGTTGCGGAAGCTGCCGGACTGACGGATCAGATCCAGAATCAGCGTCAGCGCCTCACGGATTGGCGCCAGAGAGGTCATCCAGCGCGCCACCTGTTCATCGCGAACCTGCTGGTCGACGTGCAGCCAGATGTGCAGCGTCGGCAGATCGAAGCTGCAGCAACCGCCCGGAATGCTTAAGCGCTGGCGCACCAGGCTAATCAGCCGGTCTTCGCGCAGCTGCTGGCCAATGCGCGGTGCCGCCATCAGCGCGGTGGCCCGGCTTTTCAGATCCTGGCGCAGCCCGTCAATCCGGCTGAGATCGACGCCGGGAACGTCCGTCCACTGCTGCAGCTTCTGCTGCTGACGGTCCAGCTCTTTCACAATATCGGTACGCAGCTCGCCGCGCTCAAACACGTCCAGCAGCTCGGCCGCGTTGCGGAAGAAGGTCAGCGCGCTCAGATGGTCGGTAACCTGCTGGCTGGCGACCAGCTGGGCGAGTAAAAACTCAATGCGCAGCCAGGTGCGCATTTTTTCGTTTAAAGGGTACTCAAAAAGAACCGTTGTGCTCATGCTGTTAATCCCGATCGCTTGCCGCCGCCAGCGCCAGATAGCGCTGGTTTAGTTCGGCAACGTGCTCTTTCACCGCATCCGGTGAGGCACCGTTATCAATAATGTCGTCGGCCACCGCCAGGCGCGCTTCGCGCGTTGCCTGGGCAGCCAGAATATTTTCGGCCTGTTGCCGGCCAATGCCGTCGCGCGCCATAGTGCGGGATAGCTGAGTTTCTCTGTCCACGTCAACCACCAGGACCCGGCTGGCCAGATGCTGCAGATGGTTCTCAACCAGCAGCGGCACCACCCACAGGCACCAGGCTGAACGCGCTAATGCTAACTGGCGCTGCGTCTCCGCGTGAATCAGTGGATGTAAAAGATTGTTAATCCAGCGTTTATCCTCTGGCGAACTGAAGATTTTCTGTCGCAGAACGGCGCGGTTTAGTCCGCCGTCGGCCAGCAGGATCGCATCGCCGAAGCGCGCATGGATAGCGGCCAGCGCCGGCTGGCCGGGCTCAACGACCTGGCGTGCAATGATGTCGGCATCGACAATATCAATGCCCAGCGCCGCAAAGGCGTTGGCGACGGTACTTTTTCCGCTGCCGATGCCGCCGGTCAGCGCCACGATATAGCGCACAGGTTACCTCCCGTCGTCCTGCGAAGGGCTGCGTGCGGCGTTAACAGGGGATTTCCGTGCGGACGTCAGCAAAATCGGGGCACACATCACAGGACAGGGTTACAGAAAGATTTAGCCGATTGTAGCGTAATTCGTTAAATTTTCGCAGTCCTGGCGGCGCGTTTTTGGCGGCATTTGTAACATTCTGACAGGCAGCCTTTTACCCCAGCGCGTCGCCCAGGTTGAACACCGGCAGATACATCGCCACTACCAGAGTGCCGACGATAGCGCCGGTCACCAGCATCATCAGCGGCTCCAGCGCCGCCGCCAGCGCATCGGCCAGCTGGTGGGAGCGGGTTTCATGCCAGCTGGCCAGCCGTGCCAGCAGCGCATCCAGCGAACCGGACTCTTCACCCACCTTAATCAGCTGGCAGCAGAGCGGCGTAAACAGCGTATGCCCCCGCAACGCCTGATGCAGGGGGTGACCTTCGGCAATATGCTGTTGCAGTTGCTGAACCGCCTCACGCCACAGGCCGGCGCGCAGCGTTTTTTCCACCGCCTGCAGGCTGTCGAGCAACGTCAGCCCGGCGTGCTGGGTGAGCGCCAGAGTGGTGAAGATCTGGCTGAGCTGGCTGCCGCGCCACAGCGGTGAAACCAGCGGCAGCCGCAGCAGCAGCCGCTGCTCGCCCCTGCGCCACGGGGGCGATCGCCGCCGCTGCCAGCGCCAGGCCAGCCCGCAGGCCAGCGTCAGGCCCACCAGCAGCGGGGCCTGGCGGCTGAGCAGGCCGGAGAGGGCGATCACCGCAGCGGTAAACGGCGGCAGCGGCGCGTTAAAGGTACGGTAGATCGCCACAAACTCCGGCAGTACAAACAGCAGCATGCCGCCGGTGACCAGCAGCGCCACGGCCAGCACCAGCAGCGGGTAGCGCAGCGCTTTCTTAACCTTCTGCTGCAGCTGCTGCTGGCGTTCCTGCTGTTCTGCCAGCTGCAGGCAGCAGGCATCCAGCTCCCCGGTCAGTTCGCCGATGCGGATCAGCGCCGGATAGAGCGGCGGGAATACGTCAGGCCAGGCTTCCAGCGCCTCAGAGAAGGGGGTACCGCTGCTGATACGCTGTTCCAGCTGCCGCAGCAACGCCTGCCAGCCCGCTTCCGGGTGCCCCTCCGCCAGCAGCAGCAGCCCGCCCGCCAGCGGCATACCGGCCTTCAGCAGCGTCGCCAGCTGGCGGATAAACGCCGTTTTCTGCTGCCAGCGCCAGCTGCCGCTGCGGTAACGGCGGCCACGCGAAATATGCAGCGGCAGCTGCCCGGCAGCGGCCAGCCGTTCGGTCACCTCAACCGCGCTGGCGGCAAAAACAGCCCCCTGGTGCAGGGCACCTGCCGCATCCAGCGCCTGCCAGCGGAACAGCATGCGCGGGATCATCGCAACAGCCCTGCAGACCAGGCCGACGCGGCCTGTTTTGCGCCGCTTACCGATACGGGCAGGGCTGGCCAGGTGCAGCCGGTGTATGCAGTAAAGGTAGGTTTAACAGGATGCCCGCAGGTTTTTAGCCGCATGAAAGCCATCTATTCTCCTCCGTTTCCCGCCACCCGGGTCAGCTCCTCCAGCGTGGTGTCGCCGCGGTTGACGCAGTGCAGCCCTTCGGTAAACAGCGTGTTCATACCCTGCTGGCGGGCAATTTCCGCCAGCGTCTCCGGGCTGGCGTTTTGCGCCAGCGCGTTCTGCAGTCGCCCGCTGACCGGCAGCAGCTCAAACAGCGCCAGCCGGCCGTAGTAGCCGGAAAAACAGCGCTCGCAGCCCACCGCCCGCCAGTTCTGCACCGTCCCCGGCCAGATATGCGCGGGGAAATGCCCGGTGGCCTCCGCCGGCTGGCGGCAGTGCGGGCAGAGCCGCCGCAGCAGCCGCTGGGCGATCACCAGCTTCAGCGCCGAGGCCAGCAGGTAACCGGGCACCCCCATCTGCCCCAGACGCACCAGCGTTTCGGTGGTGGAGTTGGTGTGCAGGGTGGAGAGCACCAGGTGGCCGGTCTGCGCGGCCTTCACCGCGATCTCGGCGGTTTCGCCGTCGCGGATCTCGCCGATCATGATCACGTCCGGATCCTGGCGCAGCAGCGATCGCAGCACCCGGTGAAAATCCAGCCCCGCTTTGGGGTGGATCTGGGTCTGGTTGACGCCGGCCAGTGGGATCTCAATCGGATCTTCCACGCTGCACAGGTTGCGCGAGGCGATATTCAGCCAGCTCAGCCCGCTGTAAAGGGTAAAGGTCTTGCCGCTGCCGGTGGGGCCGGTGACCAGAATCAGCCCCTGCGGCCGGGACAGCGCCTCGCGGTAGCGCTTCAGCAACGGCGCAGGCATCCCCAGCTTGTCCAGCGAGATCGCCTGCGCGTCGCTCTGCAGCAGCCGCACCACCGCTTTCTCACCGAAGCGGGTGGGCAGCGTCGACAGCCGAAACGACGCGGTGGCCTCATTCATCTGCAGCGAGAACTGCCCGTCCTGTGGCACCCGGCGTTCGGCAATATCGAGGCTGGCGAGGATCTTCAGCCGGGCGATCAGCGGCGCGCTGCCGGCGTTGCCGCTGCCCGGCAACGGCTGCAGCACGCCGTCCACCCGCAGGCGGATGCGCACGCCGCTCTCCTGCGGTTCAATATGCACGTCGGAAGCGCGTTTCTGTAACGCCATCTGCAGCAGCGCGTTGACCTTATCCACGGTACCGCCGTCGTGCTCCTGATGCTGCTCTTTTGCCACGTGGCGGGCGGCGGGAGCTTCCCGCTGGATAAACTGCTCCAGCCGGGCCTGCGGCCAGCACTCCACTTCAATCGCGCAGTTAGTGGCGAAGCGCAGTGCGGTCATCATCTCGTTCGAGGGCGTTTCGGCCAGCGCGATATGCAGCCGCTGCGGGGTACACTCGACGATTACCGCCTGATAGCGCTGGCAGATCGATTCAACGGCGCGACGGGTGGCGGGGCTCATGGTTTCTCCTCCACGTCATCGAAGCGGAACAGCGCCTGGCAGGCCTCTTTCAGGCTGGCGTTGTCGCTGGCGCAGCTGCGCTGCCAGCTGAGCATGCCGTCTTCGCTGTGCCACTGCGGTTTCAGCGTAACGCTCAGGCCCTGCAGGTTCTCCTGGCCGGTCAGCAGCAGGGTACCTGCCACCACGGTCAGCTGTGACACGTAGCGGGAAGTGCGCGCGGCCGGAACACCGTTGGTCCCGGCGCTGCAGCTGCCGGCACCGCCGTGCTCAATGGCGCACAGCTCAACGGCGGTTTTATACGGCATCGCGGTTTGCAGCATATCGGTCAGCGCCGCCTTCTGCAGATAGCCCTGATAAGCGGGCAGCCCGATGGCGCTGAGAATGGCGACGATCGCGATGACGATCATCAGTTCAATCAGGGTAAAGCCCTGTTGCAGACGCATGGTAAACCTCCTTGTGGTTAACAGAAGGGCACCATAGCGCCGGGAAAAGGGGGCAGCCAGCGGCCGGTTGCGGGGTTCAGAGGCGCTGCGCAAACAGAATTTGTAGCTTGCAGCTTTCACTCTCATAG
>NZ_JRZZ01000004.1:21143-26405 GCF_002865965.1 Erwinia sp. B116 | reverse complement strand
TTTACAGCAACGCAGGTGGGCAGATCTGTCAGCGCTGCCGGGAAAAAGCCGGCGGCGTCAGCGGGTCACAGCAGCAGCTGCTCCGGGCGGCAGGCGTAGAGCCGTGCCAGACGCTCGCGGGTTTTTCTCTGCGGTTTGCTGTCGGCACGCTCCCACTGAGAAACCGCGGACTGGGTCGTGCCGAGTTTTTCCGCCACCTCGTACTGTGACAGCCCGCGGTGGATGCGCCAGGCGGCCTGCAGGCTGACGTCCTGATCGACCATAATGCTCACCACCTCCTGCGGTACGGTTTCATTATCGTCGGCAGCCGCCGCGTAATCGAGGTTGGCCCAGCCTGGCCCGGCGGCGGCAAGCAGCTGTTCGTAGTCGGTAACGGGCAGCACCACAAACTGGATGTTGCCCAGGCCGTCATAGATATATTGTTTGGACATTGCGCCTCCTTTCTCAACCGGTAATACCGGCGTTTCAGTAAGTCCGGCTGGTTCGGCGTTTCACCTGCTGGATCAGCAGCACCAGTGGCTTACCCTGTACCAGTTCAAAAATCACTCTGTAGTCGCCGACCCGCAGGCGGTGGTAGTTCTCTTCCCCCTCCAGCTTTTTCACATCGAGGATCACCGGCGGGAAGGCCACCAGCTGGGCGGTCTTATCCTTGATGGCCTGTCGATAGCGACGATCGATCGTCAGCAGCTGCTTTAAGGCCCGCTTGGACCAGAGTACGTTTCCCATTCTTCCCCCATTGGCGTCAGGTCGCCAGACGGGGTGATTAGATAGTAGGCCTTAAATCTGATTATTTCAAATTTAAAATCTAATTATCTAATGTCATTTGTGCTCCCCGTTGGCGTTCGGTGTGGGACAGGGTCAGCGCAAACCCGGGGAGAGGCCAGCGGGACGGCATCGGGTTCAGAGGCAGGGCACAGGCTATTTTACCGGTTGCAGCGGGGTACAGCGAGGAAAGGAGGCGCGCCGCAGAATCAGACAAAAAAGGCCAGCCGGCGTGAGGTGAGCATCACGCCGGCTGGCCAGCAGAGGGGGGAGCGTAAACCGCGTCGGTTAGCGGAAGCGCATCGACAGATCCAGCGCCCGCACGTGCTTGGTCAGCGCGCCGACCGAGATATAGTCCACGCCGGTTTCGGCAAAGGTGCGCAGCGTCTGGTCGGTGACGTTACCGGAGACTTCCAGCAGCGCCCGGTTATCGCTCAGCTTCACCGCTTCACGCATCTGCTCCACGCTGAAGTTGTCCAGCATCACGATATCGGCCCCGGCCTGCAGCGCCTGCTCCAGCTCCTCCAGCGACTCCACTTCTACCTCTACCGGCACGTCCGGGTGCAGCCAGAAGGCTTTCTCCACCGCTTTGCTAATCGAGCCACAGGCGATGATGTGGTTCTCTTTGATCAGAAATGCGTCCGACAGCCCCAGCCGGTGGTTGGCACCGCCGCCGCAC
Organism: Erwinia sp. B116; assembly: GCF_002865965.1. NCBI lineage: Bacteria > Pseudomonadati > Pseudomonadota > Gammaproteobacteria > Enterobacterales > Erwiniaceae > Erwinia > Erwinia sp. B116. Next base: position 24,964 of record NZ_JRZZ01000004.1, on the reverse strand, counting down.
AGCACGGCGTACTTCAGCGCGGTACGCAGCCCCGGCAGGGTTTTGCGCGTATCCAGCAGCTGAGTGCGGGTGCCTTCCAGTAGTGCGACATAGCGGCTGACTTCGGTGGCCACGCCGGAGAGCGTCTGCACAAAGTTCAGCGCGGTGCGCTCGGCGGTGAGCAGCAGCGGTGCCGGGCCGGTGATTTCAAACAGCGGCTGGTCGGCAACCAGCTTATCGCCATCCTCCACGTGCCAGACCAGCTTCGCTTTATTGCCCAGCTGGATAAAGACCTCTTCCACCCAGCGCTTGCCGCAGAAAATGCCGGGTTCACGGGTAATCACCACCGCGTGGGCGGGGGTATCGGCGCTGAGCAGGCTGGCAGTGATATCGTTATCGGCGTCGACATCCCCGCCCAGGTCTTCCCGCAGCGCCTGGGCCACGGCGGGGGGGATATCGTCCTCAATGCGCTCCATCAGCTCCGTGCGGCGGTGATCCGGATCGTAACGGCGGGATGTCATGGCTTAACTCCGAAAGGTCGGCTAACAGTGGCAACATGCTAGCCTGGTTGCCGCCCCGTTGTCAGCAGTCGCCTGAGCCGGACTGAACATCTCGCCGTTGGCAAATGCCCACTCCTCCGGTCGGGTGAAACTCAGCGTCACCTTTACATCCCTGGCACTCATCCTGCCTGCTGCAGTGGCTATAACCGGGTCACCGGCCCGCTGAACAGCACCGGGCCGGTCGGCAGCCCGGTCGGGGAGCCGCCCTGCGGTTCGAGGCTGATGGCCAGCAGCGGCTGCCCGGCCAGCTCAGGCGCGGTAAGAGTTTGCTGTCGCCGGATATCGGCGGCCAGCAGACCCAGCGACTGCGGTTTTTCCCCTGGTGGGATCAGCCACAGCTGCAGGCTGTGCTGCGGCGGTATCGCCGCGGTGCCCAGCGCCTGCACGGTCAGCTGACGACGGTCGGCGCTCAGGCTGACCACCCAGCTGCCCGCCTGCTGGCTACCGTTAAGTACCGCCACCGCCTGCGGTGCCGGCGCAGGGGAGGAGCTGAGCTGCACCCAGACCAGCGCGCCGGCAAACGAGGCCGCCAGCGCCCAGCCGAGCCACGGCCAGCTGACGCGCCGCCGTACTGCGGGGTCAGCGGGCAGCGAACGAACGATGCGCTGCCACACCGCCTCCGGGGGCTGCACCGGGGTGAGATTACGGTCGAGTTCGGCAAGCGCGTTCTGCCAGCGGCTGACTTCGGCCGCCAGCGCCGGCTCCTGAGGCAGGCGGCGGGCAAAACGGCGGCGTGCCGCGCCGCGCAGGGTGCCGAGGGCATATTCCGCGGCCAGCGCTGAATCATAATCCTGTCTGCTTTTCATAGGCCCACACACGCTTTCAGTTGCATTAATGCGCGCCGGATCCAGCTTTTCACCGTGCCGGCGGGTTGCTGCAGATGCAGCGCAATTTCACCGTGCGACAGCCCCTGATAATACGCCAGCGTCACGCTCTGCCGCTGCTCCGCTGACAGCTGCGCCAGGCAATTCGTCAGCCTGAGCGACTCCGAGCTGAAGGCCTCGCGCTCCGCCCCGGATTCAGTTTCCACCATAACGGTTTCCTCCTCTTCCAGCTCAAGGGCGCGGTTATCCTGCAGCCGCAGATAGTCGATGGCGCGGTTACGGACGATATGGGTCAGCCAGGTTTGCGGAGCGCTGAGCGCCGGGTCATAGCTGGCGGCACGCTGCAGGACGATCAGGAAGCTGTCGTGGAGCACTTCTTCGGCCCAGCCGCGTCGTCGAACCATACGCAGGGCGATAGCAAACAGCCAGGGTGAGTAGCGGCGGTAAACGGCCTCAAATGCGCGTTTATCCCCGGCAGCAACGGCCTGCAGCAGCAGAACCTGGCTGTCTATGGTCTCGTCCGTCATCAGGCGTCCTGAAAAAAAGTGCAGAGGGAGGGGAAATCCAGAATTCCCCCTGCACAAAGTGTATACCCATTATTTTGACTTCAGCGGGTATATTTATTCTTTCCCTTAAGGTGCTGGCGCAATAACGTTTTACGGCATCAGTACGGTATCGATGACGTCGATCACGCCATTTTTCTGCTGTACGTCATAGGTGCTGATACTGGCGACGTTGCCTTTTTCATCTTTCAGCTGAATATTGTGCGGGCCGTTCTGCATGATCCACAGCGGCGCGCCGTTCACCGTTTTCAGCTCGGCGTGGCCGTTGCCCTGGTTAATCTTTTTCATCAGCGCTTTCATATCGTATTTACCCGCCACCACGTGGTAGGTCAGCACGCTGGTCAGCATGGCTTTATTTTCCGGTTTCAGCAGATTGTCCACGGTGCCGGCCGGCAGTTTGCTGAAGGCGGCATTCGTGGGGGCAAACACGGTGAAGGGGCCGGCACCCTGCAGGGTATCCACAAGACCCGCGGCCTTCACGGCGGCTACCAGCGTGGTGTGGTCTTTGGAATTCAGGGCATTCTCGACGATGTTGCGCGACGGATACATTGACGCTCCGCCGACCATCACGGTGTTAGCGGTCATTTCTGCCATTGATGCGGCGCTGAACAGTAATGTGGTGCAAACGGCTGAGCAGATAAGCGTTTTCATAAGCAGTTCCTCTGGGGAAAGAAGGCACGGCGTGCCCTGTACTGCTATCTACGGTTGAGGAGGCAAAACGGATGCAGAAAAAAAGAAATTTTTTTCTGTGGTGCCAGACGCGGCGGAGAAGTTTACTTAGCCCGAAAAAAATCATGCTAATCTGAGGGCAATCTGACCACAGAGGAGCAGGGCATGCAGTTGCAACAGGGCTGGATCACGGGCATCAGGCACGTACCTTCGCCGCATTTTAACCCGCGTCCGGACAATGAAACGCCGTCGTTACTGGTTATTCACAATATCAGCCTGCCGCCGGGCCAGTTTGGCGGCCCGTGGATTGACCAGCTGTTCAGCGGCACGCTCGATCCCACCGCCGATCCCTATTTTGCCACCATCGCCCACCTGCAGGTGGCCGCCCACTGTCTGATCCGCCGTGACGGCGAGATCGTCCAGTACGTCCCTTTCGATCTGCGCGCGTGGCACGCGGGCGTCTCCTGCTATCAGGGGCGCGAGGCGTGTAACGACTTCTCGATTGGCATCGAACTGGAGGGGACCGATACGCTGCCCTATACCGACGCGCAGTATCAGGCGCTGCTGGCGGTGACCCAACTGCTGATCGGCCACTATCCTGCGCTGGCGCAACATATTACCGGCCACAGCGATATCGCCCCCGAACGTAAAACCGATCCCGGCCCGGCCTTTGACTGGGGTCGTTTCCGCGCGGCGCTGGCGCAGCCTGTGGCACATTTACCGGAGGTTCAGCCATGACGCTGTTTAGTTTATTACTGGTATTAGGCTGGGAACGGCTGTTTAAGCTGGGGGAACACTGGCAGCTGGACCACCTGCTGGAGCCGCTGTTCCGCCCGCGCCAGCGTTTTTCGCTGCTGCGCACGCTGCTGATGGTGCTGCTGGCGATGGCGCTGACCGCGCTCTGCCTGCTGGCGCTACGTGGGCTGTTCTTCGGCCTGCCGCAGCTGCTGTTCTGGATCGTCGTCGGGCTGCTGTGCATCGGTGCCGGGTCGGTACGGCTGCACTATCACGCCTACCTGAAGGCCGCAGGCCGCAACGATACCGATGCGCACAATGCGATGGCCGAAGAGCTGGCGCTGATCCACGGGCTGCCGGGCGAGTGCAGCGAGCGTGAATACCTGTGCGAGCTGCAGAACGCGCTGCTGTGGATCAACTTCCGTTTCTACCTCGCGCCGCTGTTCTGGTTTGTGGTGGGCGGCCCGTGGGGGCCGGTACTGCTGGTGGGT
>NZ_JRZZ01000004.1:17935-21053 GCF_002865965.1 Erwinia sp. B116 | reverse complement strand
CGCTGGCGCGCGATCCCCACCAGGACAAGGTGGAGACTCCGCGCGTGGCGGTTGCGCTGGCGAAGAAGGTTTCACTGGTGCTGGTGGTGGTGGTGGCGCTGCTAACCATTTACGGCACGCTGGTCTGACGCCGTATCCGCGGGCGGGGTGCCAAATACCGGCATGCCGTCCGCGTCCCAGGTGAATGCTTTCACCCGCGTATGGCGGTTTGGATCGTACAGCGGGTCCCCCTCGATTTCGGTGTAGTTGCGTGCGTGATACACCAGCAGGTCCTCACCGTTCTCCCCCTGCGTAAAGCTGTTGTGCCCCGGTCCGTACTGACGATTCTGCCAGCTGGTGCTGAACACCGGCGCGGCCGATTTTTGCCAGTTCTCTGCGATCAGCGGATCGGCATCCGCATCAATCCACAGCAGCCCCATGCAGTAGTTTTCATCGGTGGCGCTGGCCGAATAGCTGATGAACAGGCGCTGACCGTGGCGGATCGCCGCCGGCCCCTCGTTGACGCTGAAACCTGCGCACTCCCACTCATACTGTGGACGGCTGAGCATTACCGGCTGTCCTGCGATCTGCCACGGGGTGGCCAGCCCGGCAAGATAGAGGTTCGAGTTGCCGGGAATCGCCGGGTCTTTCTGCGCCCACAGATACCAGTTGCGTCCCTGATGGACAAAGTGGGTGGCATCCAGCGAGAAGCTGTCGATCGGCGTCGCCATGCGCCCGCGATCGACCCAGCGGCCGCTGAGCGGATCGGCATCGTCGCAGGTCAGGGTGTACATCCGGTGCTGGAAGAGTCCGTCTTTGATCTCCTGCGACGGTGCGGCGGCGTAGTAAATCACCCACCGTCCGTCGATGCGGTGCAGCTCCGGTGCCCAGATCAGCGCGCTCTGCGGGCCGCTGGTGGGCTTGCGCCACACCACGCTGGCCGCGGCCGTCGCCAGCCCGGCCAGCGTCGCAGCGCGGCGGATCTCCAGCCGGTCGTACTCGGGCACCGAGGCGATAAAATAGTAGTGGTTATCGTGGCGCAGGATAAACGGGTCGGCGCGCTGTTCGATCAACGGGTTTGGCCAGTGGCTCATCGGGAGGCTCCTTGCGGGTCAGTACCCTGTGGTTGTAGGGCGGCAGCGGGGGCCGCGTGCGGGGCATCGGCACGGCGTTGTGCCAGGTCACGCTGGATCTGCAGCATCAGCGTGCGGTCAACTTTCAGCAGGCGTACCACACCGGCGGTTACCAGATAGCCAATGCCGGGAATGACGGTAAACAGCAGCACGATGCCGTTAACGGCGCTGGCGCTCTGCTGTTTCGCGCCGGCATCGTAGCCGTACCACGACAGCAGAAAACCGACCATCGCCCCGGCCACCGCCAGCCCGACCTTAAGGAAGAACAGGTTGCCGGAGAAGCTGATGCCGGTGATGCGTTTGCCGGTTTTCCATTCGCCGTAATCGTCGACGTCCGCCATCAGCGACCAGTGCAGCGGGGAGGGGATCTGGTGCAGGATATTGAGCAGGAAGTAGAGCACCAGCACCATCATCGTCGCCTGCGGATTGACGAAGTAAAACGCGCAGGAGAATACCGCCAGCACGATATTGGTCCAGAAGAACACTTTCAGCTTGCACCAGCGGTCGGTCAGCACCTTGGCCAGCGTGCTGCCGATCATCATGCCCACCACGCCAAGGCTGATAAACAGCGTGGCGAAGTGGGTGGACTGCTGCATCACCCAGGTGACGTAGTACATGGTGGCCGCCATACGGATAAAGCCGGGGCAGACGTTGCACAGCGTCAGCAGCAGGATGCGCACCCACTGGTCGTTCTTCCACGCATCGCGCAGGTCATTTTTGATATCGTCGTTGGTCGGGGCGGCGGGGCGGATGCGCTCGCGCACCGTGGCAAAGCAGAACAGGAACATCAGCAGCGCCACCAGCGCCATTACCCCCATCGCCATCTGATAGCCGCGCGCCTTATTGTCGCCGCCGAACCAGTCGGCCAGCGGCAGCAGGGTCAGCGACAGGATCAGCGTGGCCACGCCAACCATCACAAAGCGGTACGACTGGCAGGAGACGCGCTCGCCCGGATCGCTGGTGATGACGCCACCCAGCGAGCAGTAGGGAATGTTGATGGCGGTATAGGTGAGCGACATCAGGAAGTAGGTGGCAAACGCCCAGATCACCTTGCTGTTATAGCTCCACTCCGGGGTGGTGAACATCAGCACGCTGAACAGCACGTAGGGCACGCAGACCCACAGCAGCCAGGGGCGGAAACGTCCCCAGCGGCTCTGCGTGCGATCGGCAATCGCGCCCATAATCGGATCGGTCACCGCATCCAGCACCCGCACCGACAGCAGCAGTATGCCGACCAGCGCCGGGGCCAGGCCAAACACATCGGTGTAGAAATAGTTAAGGAACAGCATGATTGCGCCGCCGATCATATTGCATCCCGCGTCGCCCATGCCGTAACCGATTTTCTCTCTGACGGACAGCTTTTCGCCCTGCATGGCCGTATCTCCTGCTCTGTTAAGGTTCAGAACAGTATTTACGCTTTAGGTCGAGGTATCGCTGGGGGAAAACGTCGCAGAAATGGACAAAACCGCTGCCGGGGGGAAAGTGTGAAGCAGTTAACAGTTCGGCCAGCTGGCGCTGGCCGAAACAGAAGCAAAGGTAATGATTAAGCGCGCTGGCTGCGTTTTTTAATCACGTAACCTACCGCCAGAATCGCGATCCACACCGGGATCAGCCACACCGAGATCGCCATCCCCGGGGTCATCGCCATCAGCACCAGGATACCGGCGAGGAACAGCAGGCAGATCCAGTTACCCAGCGGGTAGAACAGCGCCGGGAAGCGGGTTTTCACGCCCTGCTGGTCTTTCTTACGACGGAATTTGATGTGTGCCAGGCTGATCATCGCCCAGTTAATCACCAGCGCCGAGACCACCAGCGCCATCAGCAGGCCAAAGGCCTCACCCGGCATCAGGTAGTTGAGCAGCACGCAGAGCCCGGTAGCCACCGCTGAGAAGGCGATTGACAGCACCGGCACGCCGCGGCCATCAACTTTCAGCAGCGCTTTCGGGGCGTTGCCCTGCTGCGCCAGGCCGAACAGCATACGGCTGTTGCAGTACACGCAGCTGTTG
>NZ_JRZZ01000004.1:0-17905 GCF_002865965.1 Erwinia sp. B116 | reverse complement strand
TATACCGACCAGCTCCAGGCCACCAAAGGAGAACATGATGATCGCCATCATCATCACCAGCCCGGTAAAGCCGTGAGGCAGGAAGCCGCCCTGTTCCCACAGGTTGCGCACGGTGGCCTGCGGGCCGGCGTTGCCGCTGAACAGCAGCCAGCCGCCGAACAGGATCATACCGATTACCGCTGCTACTTTGATAATGGCGAACCAGAACTCCATCTCACCGAACACTTTGACGTTGGTCAGGTTGATGGCGTTGATCAGCACAAAGAAGGCGGCGGCAGAGGCCCAGGTGGGGATCTCCGGGTACCAGAACTGAATATATTTGCCGACCGCGGTCAGCTCGGCCATCGCCACCAGCACGTAGAGCACCCAGTAGTTCCAGCCGGAGGCAAAACCGGCAAAGTTACCCCAGTACTTATAGGCAAAATGGCTGAATGAACCGGCAACCGGCTCCTCCACGACCATCTCACCCAGCTGGCGCATAATTAAGAAGGCAATAAAACCGGCAATGGCGTAGCCAAGAATAACCCCTGGCCCGGCCGACTGAATAACCGATGCACTGCCCAGAAACAGGCCGGTACCGACGGCCCCACCCAATGCGATCAGCTGGATGTGGCGGTTCTTCAGGCCACGGTGCAGCGTTTCGCCCTGCTGTTGTCCCATGTGTAACCTCGTGATGTTTTCTTATTGTGTGTTCAGCAGGCCCTGTTATCCCGCTGTATCGTAAACTTTACGCTGTCATGTAAGCAAATGTGAGTCTTAACATAGCCTCAGCATGAGAATAGTGCTATGCCCAGTGCTTTGCACTCGCTTTCTGTTCATACCACGCATAATCGACTAAAAAATCAGCGCGCCATCCCACTTTTTACCGCCTTTGTTTTGTCACAAATTGTATTAAATGACGAATAACATTCTCTTATGGCCGGAGGGCAAGATGAACGTGGTTCAGGAACAGCGGCAGCTGACCCCGCCGTCAGCGGGATGGCAAAGGTCTGAAGATAAAGAGGACCGAAAGGGAAGGATAAAGATAAGGAGAAAAGCGATGAGGGCGCCGTAAGACGGTGGTTCGGGAAATTGCGCAGCAGGATAAGGTGAAGACAGTGGAGACAGTGGAGACAGTGGAGACAGTGGAGGCAGTGAACACAGTGAACACCGTGAGGATAATGCCGGGGTCAGCGAAGACCGGCAGTGGTCACTGGCATCGCAGGGCCGTTCCGGGGCAGCCTCTCCCCGCAACGGCCTGCGACTGTGGCTGAATTAGCTCTGAACGCCGCGACCTTTAACGGCAAAGCCTGCCGCCAGCACGCCAATCCACACCGGAATCAGCCATACCGAGATCGCCATGCCCGGCGTCATCGCCATAATCACCAGCACGCCGGCCATAAAGGCCAGGCACAGCCAGTTGCCAAACGGGTAGAACAGCGCCTTAAAGCGCGGCTGCAGCCCCTGCTGGTTAGCGCGCTTGCGGAAGCGCAGGTGCGCCAGGCTGATCATCGCCCAGTTGATGATAAGCGTCGAGACGACCAGCGACATCAGCAGGTTAAAGGCTTCGCCCGGCATCAGGTAGTTGATCAGCACGCCGATCGCGGCGGCCGCCGCTGAGATCAGAATGGCGTTTACCGGCACGCCGCGACGGTCGACCTTCATCAGCGCTTTTGGTGCGTTGCCCTGCTGCGCCAGGCCAAACAGCATCCGGCTGTTGCTGTAGACGCAGCTGTTATAGACCGACAGCGCGGCGGTGAGGATCACCACGTTCAGCGCGTTGGCCACCAGGCCGTCGCCCAGCTCGTGGAAGATCAGCACAAACGGGCTGGTATCTTCGCTGATGCGCATCCACGGCATCAGCGACAGCAGCACGGTCAGCGAGCCAATGTAGAAGATCAGGATGCGCCACAGCACCTGGTTAATCGCTTTCGGGATGCTCTGCTGCGGGTTCTCGGCTTCCGCCGCGGTGAGGCCGATCATCTCCAGCCCGCCGAACGAAAACATAATGATGGCGATCATCATCACCAGCCCGTGCCAGCCGTTGGGCATAAAGCCACCGTGGCTCCACAGGTTGCTTACACTGGCCTGCGGGCCGCCGTTGCCGCTGAACAGCAGCCAGCCGCCGAAGGCGATCATCGCGACGACCGCCACCACCTTAATAATGGCAAACCAGAACTCCACCTCACCAAACATCTTCACGTTGGTCAGGTTGATGGCGTTGATCAGCACAAAGAACACCGCCGCAGACGCCCACGTCGGGATCTCCGGGTACCAGAACTGGATGTATTTCCCCACGGCGGTCAGCTCGGCCATCGCCACCAGCACGTACAGCGCCCAGTTATTCCAGCCGGACGCAAAACCGGCGAACGGGCCCCAGTATTTGTGCGCAAAGTGGCTGAAGCTGCCCGCCACCGGCTCTTCCACAATCATCTCGCCCATCTGGCGCATGATAAGGAACGCGATAAAGCCGGCAATGGCGTAACCCAGAATGACCGCGGGGCCGGCCGATTTGATCACCGATGCGCTGCCCAGAAACAGGCCGGTGCCGACGGCGCCGCCCAATGCGATCAGCTGAATGTGGCGGTTCTTTAAGCCGCGATGCAGCGTGTCGCCCTGCTGTTGTTCCATACTCTTCCTCGTGATGCGGTTTTTATTTTTAGCTACCAGAGTGGTGCAAGGTAATAACGTACTGAAATGTTTACGCTTATCCCATAACGAAAACGTCTGCGAATCTTGCGTCGCGCAGAGAATAGTGCCGCGCGCAGCGTAATGCACTTTCTTTATGCTGTCTGCTGACCGGGGTGGTTGAAAATGCATCGAACGTGCTGTGTAAGGTAATGAAAATTTTATGTCGCAGAAGAAGTGCATTAAGCCATTTTCTACGGAGGCCTCAGGCGGAGGGAGCGTCGACTAAACTGCTGCCATGTTTCAAAAAAGTTTGATTTTTTAACATTAACAGTACATTCAACCCGCTGCCCGGCGGGGTTTAACAACCCCTGTCAGGAACGAGACCCCGGTCTGGTTTCGCCAGGTTGCCATATGGACATCAGGTGAATACTTTGTTACTTTACGGGCGTCTTTTTTGAATTGGTATGACCAATTTACTCTGCAAATCGGTGAAGAAGGGATAATGGCATACAGCAAAATTCGCCAACCAAAGCTCTCTGATGCTATCGAGCAGCAGCTTGAATCCCTGATTATGGAGGGGACGCTGCGTCCCGGAGAGAAACTGCTGCCCGAGCGCGAGCTGGCGGTGCAGTTTGACGTTTCCCGCCCTTCTTTACGCGAGGCTATCCAGCGCCTGGAAGCCAAAGGTCTGCTGCTGCGCCGTCAGGGCGGTGGCACCTTCGTGCAGAAAAACCTGTGGGCCAGCATGAGCGACCCGCTGATTGAACTCCTTGCCGAACACCCGGAATCCCAGTTTGACCTGTTAGAAACGCGTCATGCGCTGGAAGGGATTGCCGCCTATTACGCCGCCCTGCGCGGCACTGACGATGATATTGCCCGCATCCGCGACTGCCACCTGCAGATCCAAACCGCGCAGGACAGCGGCGATCTTGACGCCGAAGCCGGTGCCGTTATGCAGTATCAGATTGCTGTCACAGAAGCAGCGCATAATGTGGTGCTGCTGCATTTGCTCCGCAGTATGGGGCCGATGCTGGAACAGAACGTCAGACAGAACTTCGAGATGCTCTACTTACGCCGGGAGATGCTGGCGAAGGTGAGTGAACACCGCGCCAGTATTTTTCAGGCGATTGTGGCACGCGAGCCGGAGCAGGCCCGTGAAGCTTCACACCGTCACCTGGCGTTTATCGAGGAAGTATTGCTGGACAGAAGTCGGGAGCAGAGTCGTAGAGAGCGCTCCTTGCGACGTTTACAGCAACGTAAGGACTAAGCGTGGACGGAGGGCCCAGGCCCCGGATATCGCGCAGCACGTAAAACGACGGGCCTGTCTCACTGTGTTCTGGTGGCAAGAGCACAGCGAGACAGGCTCCAGACAATTCAACGAAGTAGACACAGATAAGGAATACCCCCATGTCAGAACGTTTAAATAATGACGTGGATCCGATCGAAACTCGCGACTGGCTACAGGCGATCGAATCGGTCATCCGTGAAGAAGGTGTTGAGCGCGCACAGTATCTGATCGATCAGGTTCTGAGCGAAGCACGTAAAGGCGGCGTTAAAGTGGCTGCAGGCGCAGGTGCCAGCAACTACATCAACTCAATCGCCGTTGAAGACGAGCCGGAGTACCCGGGCAACAGCTCTTTAGAGCGTCGTATTCGTTCCGCCATCCGCTGGAACGCGATCATGACCGTTCTGCGTGCGTCCAAGAAAGATCTGGAGCTGGGTGGCCATATGTCCTCCTTCCAGTCTTCTGCTACCGTATATGAAGTGTGCTTTAACCACTTCTTCCGCGCGCGTACTGAAAAAGACGGCGGCGACCTGGTGTACTTCCAGGGCCACATCTCTCCGGGCGTGTATGCCCGTGCGTTCCTCGAAGGGCGTCTGACCGAAGAGCAGATGAACAACTTCCGTCAGGAAGTTCACGGTAAAGGCCTGTCCTCTTACCCGCACCCGAAACTGATGCCTGACTTCTGGCAGTTCCCGACCGTATCTATGGGCCTGGGGCCGTTGGGTGCAATTTACCAGGCGAAGTTCCTGAAGTACCTGGAACACCGTGGCCTGAAAGACACCTCTCAGCAGACCGTTTACGCCTTCCTCGGCGACGGTGAGATGGATGAGCCGGAATCCAAAGGTGCGATCACTATCGCCACCCGCGAGAAGCTGGACAACCTGGTGTTCATCATCAACTGCAACCTGCAGCGCCTGGACGGCCCGGTCACCGGTAACGGTAAGATCATCAACGAACTGGAAGGCATCTTTAACGGCGCCGGCTGGGAAGTGATCAAAGTGATCTGGGGCGGTCGTTGGGACGAGCTGCTGCGTAACGACACCAGCGGTAAGCTGATCCAGCTGATGAACGAAACCGTTGACGGTGACTACCAGACCTTCAAATCGAAAAACGGTGCCTACGTGCGCGAGCACTTCTTCGGCAAATACCCGGAAACCGCCGCGCTGGTGAAAGACTGGTCTGACGACGAGATCTTCTCTCTGAACCGCGGTGGCCACGATCCGAAGAAAGTCTACGCGGCGCTGAAAAAAGCTCAGGACACCAAAGGCAAGCCGGTACTGATTCTGGCACATACCATCAAAGGTTATGGTATGGGCGACACCGCGGAAGGCAAAAACATTGCCCACCAGGTGAAGAAGATGAACATGGATGGCGTGCGCCATATCCGTGACCGCTTCAACGTGCCGGTTGCCGATGCTGACATCGAAAAACTGCCGTACGTGACCTTCGCAGAAGGCTCTGAAGAGCATACTTACCTGCACGCACAGCGTCAGAAGCTGGGTGGCTATGTGCCAACCCGCGAAGCCACCTTCAGCGAGAAGCTGGAGATGCCTGCGCTGGAAGATTTCCGTCAGCTGCTGGATGAGCAGAACAAAGAGATCTCCACCACCATCGCCTTCGTGCGTGCCCTGAACGTGATGCTGAAGAACCCGTCGATCAAAGATCGCCTGGTGCCAATCATCGCCGATGAAGCGCGTACCTTCGGTATGGAAGGCCTGTTCCGTCAGATCGGTATCTACAGCCCGAACGGCCAGCAGTACACCCCGCAGGACCGTGAGCAGGTTGCTTACTACAAAGAAGACGAGAAAGGTCAGATCCTGCAGGAAGGCATCAACGAACTGGGCGCAGGCGCATCCTGGCTGGCGGCGGCAACGTCTTACAGCACCAACAACCTGCCGATGATCCCGTTCTACATCTACTACTCCATGTTCGGTTTCCAGCGTATCGGCGATCTGTGCTGGGCAGCAGGTGACCAGCAGGCACGCGGCTTCCTGGTAGGCGGCACCTCCGGTCGTACCACCCTGAACGGTGAAGGTCTGCAGCACGAAGATGGTCACAGCCACATTCAGTCGCTGACTATCCCGAACTGTATCTCTTACGACCCGGCTTACGCCTATGAAGTGGCCGTGATTATGCACGACGGCCTGGTACGTATGTACGGTGAAGCGCAGGAGAATGTGTACTACTACATCACCACGCTGAACGAAAACTACCACATGCCAGCCATGCCGCAGGGCGCGGAAGAGGGTATCCGTAAGGGTATCTACAAGCTGGACAGCATCGAAGGTAGCAAAGGCAAAGTGCAGCTGCTGGGTTCAGGTTCTATCCTGCGCCACGTGCGTGAAGCGGCAGAGATCCTGGCGAAAGACTACGGCGTCGGTTCTGACGTGTACAGCGTGACCTCCTTCACCGAACTGGCCCGCGACGGTCAGGACTGTGAGCGCTGGAACATGCTGCACCCAACCGACGAACCACGCGTACCGTACATCGCTCAGGTGATGAACGATGCACCGGCGGTGGCGTCTACCGACTATATGAAACTGTTTGCAGAACAGGTTCGCAGCTACGTGCCTGCCAGCGACTACCGTGTGCTGGGTACTGACGGCTTCGGTCGTTCAGACAGCCGTGAGAACCTGCGTCACCACTTCGAAGTGGATGCATCCTACGTGGTGGTTGCTGCCCTGGGTGAACTGGCTAAACGCGGCGAAATCGATAAGAAAGTGGTAGCGGAAGCGATCGCTAAGTTCAATATCGATGCTGATAAAGTTAACCCGCGTCTGGCGTAAGAGGTAAAGAGTTATGTCTATTGAAATTAACGTACCGGATATCGGCGCGGACGAAGTTGAAGTCACCGAGATCCTGGTCAAGGTTGGCGACAAAGTAGAAGTTGAGCAGTCGCTGCTGGTGGTTGAAGGCGATAAGGCTTCCATGGAAGTGCCTTCACCCCAGGCCGGTGTGGTTAAAGAGATCAAAGTTGCCACCGGCGACCGTGTTGAAACCGGCAAACTGATCATGATCTTCGAAGCGGAGGGCGGTGCTGCGGCACCGGCTCCGGCCGCTGAGAAGAAAGAAGAGGCGGCTCCGGCTGCCCCGGCTGCGGCCCCTGCGGCTGCGGCCTCTGGCCCGAAAGAAGTTCACGTACCGGATATCGGCGGCGACGAAGTTGAAGTCACCGAGATCATGGTCAAAGTGGGCGATACCGTTGAGGCAGAGCAGTCGATTCTGACCGTTGAAGGCGACAAAGCCTCAATGGAAGTGCCGGCTCCGTTCGCGGGTACCGTGAAAGAGATCAAAGTGAACGCGGGCGACAAAGTCAGCACCGGTTCCCTGGTGATGGTGTTTGAAGTGGCCGGCGCTGCGCCTGCTGCTGCTGCACCGGCGGCGGCTGCTCCGGCAGCGGCGGCTCCGGCTAAGCAGGAAGAGAAAGCGGCCCCGGCAGCACCTGCTGCTGCGAAAGCGGACGCCAAATCTGACTTCGCTGAAAACGATGCCTACGTGCATGCCACCCCGGTGATCCGCCGTCTGGCGCGCGAATTCGGTGTTAACCTGGCGAAGGTCAAAGGCACCGGTCGTAAAGGCCGTATTCTGAAAGAAGACGTGCAGACCTACGTGAAAGACGCGGTGAAACGCGCTGAAGCGCCAGCTGCCGGCGGCGGTCTGCCTGGCATGCTGCCATGGCCGAAAGTGGACTTCAGCAAGTTCGGTGAGATCGAAGAAGTCGAGATGGGCCGCATCCAGAAAATCTCGGGTGCTAACCTGAGCCGCAACTGGGTGATGATCCCACACGTGACTCACTTCGACAAAACCGATATCACCGATCTGGAAGCGTTCCGCAAGCAGCAGAACGCCGAAGCCGAGAAGCGCAAGCTGGACGTGAAGTTCACCCCGGTGGTGTTCATCATGAAAGCCGTTGCCGCTGCGCTTGAGCAGATGCCACGCTTCAACAGCTCACTGTCTGAAGACGGCCAGAAGCTGACGCTGAAGAAATACATCAACATCGGTGTGGCGGTGGATACGCCAAACGGTCTGGTGGTTCCGGTGTTCAAGGACGTCAACAACAAGGGCATTACCGAACTGTCCCGTGAGCTGATGGCCATCTCCAAAAAAGCGCGCGACGGCAAGCTGACCGCCGGCGAGATGCAGGGCGGCTGCTTCACCATCTCCAGCCTCGGTGGCATCGGGACGACTCACTTCGCGCCGATCGTTAACGCGCCGGAAGTGGCGATCCTCGGCGTCTCCAAGTCGGCGATGGAGCCGGTGTGGAACGGTAAAGAGTTCGTTCCGCGTCTGATGATGCCGATGTCGCTCTCCTTCGACCACCGGGTGATCGACGGTGCTGATGGTGCGCGCTTCATCACCATCATCAACCAGGCACTGGCCGATATTCGCCGTCTGGTGATGTAAAAGATAACAAGGCCGGCAATTGCCGGCCTTGCTTTAGAGATTCGTAGCAACGCGGTTTGCAGTTTATTAACAATTCTGTAAACTCTTGCGGTGCATACGTCCCGGTGGAAGAAGGACGTCGAGACACAAGCAGTCTGACCCGCCGGTACATCAATATAAGAGGTCATGATGAGTACAGAAATTAAAACTCAGGTCGTGGTACTTGGGGCAGGTCCTGCAGGCTACTCTGCAGCCTTCCGTGCAGCGGATTTAGGTCTGGAGACCGTAATCGTTGAGCGCTACAGCACCCTCGGTGGTGTCTGTCTGAACGTTGGCTGTATCCCTTCTAAAGCCCTGCTGCACGTGGCGAAGGTGATTGAAGAAGCGAAAGCGCTGGAAGCCCACGGCGTAGTGTTCGGTAAACCTCAGACCGACGTGGACAAAATCCGCGGCTGGAAAGAGAAAGTGATCAACCAGCTGACCGGCGGCCTGGCGGGTATGGCCAAAGGCCGTAAAGTTAAAGTAGTTAACGGCCTGGGTAAATTCACCGGCGCTAACACCCTGGTAGTGGAAGGCGAAAATGGCCCAACCACCATCACCTTCGACAACGCGATCATCGCGGCGGGTTCCCGTCCGATTCAGCTGCCGTTTATTCCTCATGAAGACCCACGCGTCTGGGACTCTACCGATGCGCTGGAGCTGAAATCTGTCCCTGAGCGCCTGCTGGTGATGGGCGGCGGTATTATCGGTCTGGAAATGGGTACCGTGTACCACGCGCTGGGCTCGCAGATCGACGTGGTTGAGATGTTTGACCAGGTGATCCCGGCTGCCGATAAAGACGTGGTGAAAGTCTTCACCAAACGTATCGAGAAGCAGTTCAACCTGATGCTCGAAACCAAAGTCACCGCCGTTGAAGCCAAAGAAGACGGTATCTACGTGACCATGGAAGGCAAGAAAGCCCCGGCTGAACCACAGCGTTACGACGCGGTGCTGGTGGCGATCGGCCGCGTACCGAACGGTAAAGGTCTGGACGCCGGTAAAGCGGGCGTGGAAGTCGACGATCGTGGCTTTATCCGCGTCGACAAGCAGATGCGTACCAACGTGCCGCACATCTTCGCCATCGGCGATATCGTCGGTCAGCCAATGCTGGCGCACAAAGGCGTGCATGAAGGCCACGTGGCGGCAGAAGTGATCTCCGGTAAGAAACACTACTTCGATCCGAAAGTGATCCCATCGATCGCCTACACCGAGCCGGAAGTTGCCTGGGTCGGTCTGACCGAGAAAGAAGCGAAAGAGAAAGGCATCAGCTACGAAACCGCCACCTTCCCGTGGGCGGCATCCGGCCGTGCTATCGCCTCTGACTGCGCTGAAGGTATGACCAAACTGATCTTCGACAAAGAGACTCACCGCGTGATTGGTGGTGCGATTGTCGGCACCAACGGCGGCGAGCTGCTGGGTGAGATTGGCCTGGCGATCGAGATGGGCTGCGATGCAGAAGATATCGCGCTGACCATCCACGCGCACCCGACTCTGCACGAGTCCGTGGGCCTGGCGGCAGAGATCTTCGAAGGCAGCATCACCGACCTGCCAAACGCGAAAGCGAAGAAGAAGTAAGTCGCCTCACGTAACAGAAAACGGCCCTTTGCAGGGCCGTTTTTTTTGCACTGCACTCGCGCAACGGGGGTTATGCTTTTCTGCCGGAGGCCGAGGCGGAGAATGCCTCAGTCACTTTGTTCTGCAGTGCCTCCGGGTAGGAGGTCCTGAAGCCGGAAGGCACAATCGGATCGTTTACCGCGTTCGGGTTGGAACCTAACAGGCCGACATGAATCGCCAGCCGTGCCTGGTGCATTTTACGCTCTTCGGGGGTAAATACCGGCGGCATATCGGTAATGTAGCGCTGTTTGGTCATCCGCGTGCCGTTCTGCGGATGCACGCGGGAGGCCCAGGCCCACAGCACGTCGCCGGGATGGGTGGAGTCAATATCACTGTCGATAATCAGCGCATGGGCGATCACGTAACTCATCGGCGAGCCCAGGATCGCCGCCTCCAGCTTGTCGATGAACGCATGCACGCTGGCGTACTGTTGCTGCCATTCAGGCGCCACCCGCACCACCAACAGGTGCAGCGCGGTTTCCGGTGCCATCCAGGCGTCCAGTACCGGCAATCCGGCTTCTTTCAGCGCTAATGTGAAGGTACTTGAGCCGCCAATGCCGATAATGACGTGGTCGTCGTCAATCGGCTTCCCGGCAGGGATGGTGCCGAGTATGGGCTGATTCACGTGGGCGATGGTTAACACTTCACCAACCAGCTCATGGCACTTATCCGCCAGCAGGTAACCGTGGTATTCGCCAAAAGGTCCCTCTTCATGCAGTGTGTCGATCGACATTTCACCTTCTATCACCATCTCACAGGTGGCCGGAACGTCCAGCTTACCGCTCGGGGTGGCAGCAATCTCAATACCTTCGCCAAACCAGCCGCCCAGTACGTCGGCTTCATCCACTTCAGCCGGTACGCGGATGCCTGATATCGCCGTCACCGCCGGTTCCGGTGCCAGCGCAATGGCAAACGGCATTTTTTTATTCAGCTTTTTCCACTCTTCATGGATCATGGCGAAGTGCTGATGCGGGCGCGTCCACACCGTCAGATGATTTTTGTCCACGCGCATAACGCGACAGATATGCCAGTTGGTCCAGCGACCGTCCGGGGTGCGAACCACCATGGTGCCAATAGTATTCAGGTAATCCCCGCCATCACCATCATGCAGAAACGGGCAGGGAACCTTAAACAGATCGACGTTATTCCCTTTAATGACGTTCTGCATAAATGCAGGGGAGTCTACCTGAACCGGCTTAATCCGCTTTTCAGGGGAGAATCCTTCCACCTGTTTAATCATCTCTAAAGGATGAATAAAGGGATCGAATCCTAAAGCGGTGGCTATTCTTGAGTAAGGATGTGTGAAAAATGAACTGCAGGATAATACGCCGGTGGTCATTGAAAAATCGGGATAACCTTTAATGTTTTCCATGACCGTCATCGGCTGGCGCTGTTCAATTACGTAGCGTGAGATGGCACCGATCTCCAGATGCGGATCGACCGGGCTGCTGTATTTCTGCAGGTCGCCCTGTTTGTTAAGAATTTCCAGGTATTCCCGAAAACTTTTGATATGTCTTCTCAATGTAGATGTCCTTTTTA
Organism: Erwinia sp. B116; assembly: GCF_002865965.1. NCBI lineage: Bacteria > Pseudomonadati > Pseudomonadota > Gammaproteobacteria > Enterobacterales > Erwiniaceae > Erwinia > Erwinia sp. B116. The sequence goes on along the minus strand of NZ_JRZZ01000004.1, from coordinate 6,435 downwards.
TGGCGTGTAATGAAGTTATTTAATTCGCATTCGCTGATGTTTTAGCGTGCTGCGCGCGGTAGGTTATTTACCTGATTCATTAAAAAATACAGGTGAAGAGGGGAGGGTGGGTGTCATTGAGTGCGGTTTTTTTTTAATATATTTTAAAATGGAAAAATACATCATCGATATGCCCCGATGTTTACGGGGGATGTGACTGAAATAAGATATAGAGAGGAGCAAACAATACGCTCTGGCAGAGCAATTTATTTCGAGTCATTTAATCAGAATGCGATAATTATTTTATCGTGCTCATTCGATACCGGTCTTACATATCAGGCGACGACCGCTATTCTTCACAATATCAACATTCATCGAATGAATTGCCTGTTTTATGGTCTCTTGTAAACCATGATGTTCATTTTATTTTTACCTAAAATAGCGTATCGTTGCTGCTCGCATTTTCCCGTTACAGGTTGACCGTGTTGAACAACGTTGCCCTGATCACCGGTGCCAGCCGGGGGATCGGCCACCATCTTGCCCGCCATTTTTATGATCTGGGCTACACGCTGATTCTGATTGCCCGCCACGCCCCGGCGCTGGAGGCCTTTGCCGCCACGCGGGATCCTGCCCGCATCACCACGCTGGCGGTCGATCTCAGCAACACGGCCACCGCTGAACCGCTGCTGCGGCAGGTGTTAAGCGACCATGCCCGCATCGACGTGCTGGTTAACGCCGCCGGCATCTTCCGCCCCGGCTCCACGCAGACGCCGGTGGACGATTTCAGCACGCTGCTGGCGACCAACGTCACCGCTATTCACCTGCTGTGCCAGCTGTGCACGCCGTGGCTGCTGAAATCAGCGCAGGGGCGCATCTTTAACCTTGCCTCGATCAGCGGCGTGCAGCCGTTTGGCAGCATCGCCAGCTATGCCGCCAGCAAACATGCGCTGGTCGGCTACAGCCGTTCCATTGCCCGCGAGCTTGGCGCACAGGGGATTAAGGTCACCACCCTGTGCCCGGACGTGGTGAATACCGATATGGCCGAAGGGTCCGGGCTGGCGGCGGACGAGATGCTGAGCACGGAAGATATCTGCCGCGCGGTTGATTTTGTTATGTCGCTGTCACCGGCAGCGATAGTGGAGCAGCTGACCATAGGGCGGCAGCCGCGCCCGCGTCAACCACGTTAAGAGTAAGCGATGATTGAACTGAACGGAGTTTCTCACGCCTTCGGTGCCCGCGAAGTGCTGAAAGAGATCACCCTGCGGCTCACCGAAAAACGCATCGGCATTGTTGGCAGCAACGGCTGCGGCAAAAGCACCTTCGCGCGCCTGCTGAATGGCCTGCTGCTGCCGCAGCAAGGCGAGGTGGTGGTCGACGGACTGAACACCCGCAAAGAGGGCAAGGCGGTGCGGCGCAAGGTTGGCTTTGTGTTTCAGAATCCGGATAACCAGATCGTCTTCCCGGTAGTGGAGGAAGATCTGGCCTTCGGCATGAAGAACCTGGGATTACCGAAAGCCGTTATCCGTGAACGAACCGATGCCGCGCTGGCGCGCTACGATCTGCAGGATCTGCGCCAGCACCCGGCGCACCTGCTGAGCGGCGGCCAGAAGCAGCTGCTGGCGATCTCCGGCGTGCTGGTGATGGAGCCGGACTATATCGTCTTCGATGAGCCGACCACGCTGCTGGACCTGCGTAACAAGCGCCGCATTGCCGAAGCGATCGCCGCGCTGGACCAGACCGCAATTGTGGTTTCCCACGATCTGGAATTTTTACAGGATTTTGACCGCGTGCTGGTCTTTGACCACGGGCGGGTAGTGATTGACGAGGTGCCCGCCGTGGCGCTGAAGGAGTATGTCAGGATGATGTCATGACCTTAAGTGATTACGTACCGGGCGACTCGCTGATTCACCGCCTGCCGCCGGGCATTAAGATCCTTGCGCTGGCGCTGACCGGGACGCTGCTGTTTGCCGTTCCACGCCTCGAGCTGGCTGCTGCCGCGCTGCTGCTGGTTGGGCTGTTCTATCCGCTGGCGGGTATCCCGCTGCGGATGATGGTGTTGCAGCTGAAGCCGCTGCTGTGGATCCTGCTGCTGCTGTTTGCCGTGCAGTGGTGGCTGGTCAGCTGGCAGTCCGCCACCGTGGTGGCGCTGCGGCTGATGGCGCTGATGCTGGCCGCGTCGCTGGTCACGCTGACCACCCGGGTCAGTGAGATGGTGGATGCGCTGGAAAAGGGGCTGTTCTGGCTGCGTTTTCTACGCATCAACCCGGCGAAGGTCAGCATGGCGCTGTCGCTGGCGCTGCGCTTTATCCCGGTACTGGCGGCGATTACCGCTGAAGTCCGCGAGGCGCAGCGCGCGCGCGGGCTGGAGCGCAGCATTATCGCCGTAGCGATCCCGGTGCTGGTGCGCACGCTGAAAATGGCCGACGATATCGCCGCCGCGCTGGACGCCCGCGCATACGATCCCCACGCTTCCCGCCCGCAGGCGGCGGATAAACCTTTGAGAGAATCTGAATGACCACCCGCGATATTGTGTACATTGCGCTGTTTGCCGCGCTGACCGCCGCGCTCGGCCTGTTTCCGGCCTTTACCCTGCCGGTGATTGGCGTGCCGATCACCGCGCAGACCATGGGCTGCATGCTGGCCGGTGCCATTGCCGGGGCAAAGCGTGGCGCGCTGGCGCTGCTGCTGTTTGTGGTGCTGGTGGCGATCGGGCTGCCGCTGCTGGCCGGTGGTCGCGGCGGGCTGGGGATCTTTATCGGGCCGAGCGGCGGCTTTATCCTGTCATGGCCGCTGGCGGCGCTGGCGATCGGTGCGCTGTATCAGCGTAACCTGTTACGTCTGAATGCGGTGAAAGAGGCGCTGTTTATGGTGGCGGGCGGTATTGTGCTGATTTACGGCTGTGGCATTCCCTGGGTGTCGCTGGTGGCCGGCGTCAGCCTGAAGCAGGCCGCGCTGGGCAGCCTTGGTTTTATCCCCGGTGACCTGGTGAAGGTGGCGCTGGCGGTGGTGATTGCCCGCGCGGTGCGCCGGGCTTACCCGACGCTGGGCTAAGCCGGGCAGCACGTTAACCTGCAGATGCAGATGCAGATGCAGATGCAGATGCTGGCGCGCTGGCCACCATCGCATCAAAACGTCCGGGGAGAGCTGAGGCCGGACTAAGCCTGGCATCTGGCGAACCCGTTATGCCGATTGTGGGTGCACTGGCCGCTATCGCATCAAGGCGGCCGGCGAGCCCGGCGCGACAGGTCGAGAGTGCCGCGCCGGGACAAAAATGCAGTAAGGTGCTTACAGCCTCAGCAGGATTTTCCCTTTCAGCTCACCGGAGAGCACCGCCGCTGCCGCCAGCTGGATCTGTTCCAGCGGAAATTCGGCGGCGATCTCAGTGGCGATAATGCCGTCGCGGATCATTGCCATCACCTCGTCAATGCGCTGCTGCACCCGCGCTTTCTCATGCGAATGTACCCACATGCGCAGGTGAAAGTTGCTGAAGCGGATATCCGGGCGGCTGCGCCAGAAGGTGGCCGGGATCGGTCGGCCGGAGAGCAGGCCGTAGTGGATAAACTGCCCGCCCGGCGTCAGCACCTCCGCCAGCTGCAGCGATTCCTCACCGCCGATGCAGTCGAGGATCGCCGCCACGCCGCCGCTGGCTTTCAGCTCTGCCAGCGCCTGCGGGTAGCCGCCGTCGCTGCTGTTCAGCACCCGTTCGGTGCGGTCGGCGGCGAACAGGCCGGTGTTTTCCGCCCGGCGCACGATGGCGATCGGTGCCAGCCCCATCTGACTGGCCATGCGGATTAACGTGCGGCCAATCGCCGAGTTGGCCGCGTTGATAATAATGCGCATGCCCGGCGCGAAGTCGAGCTCTTCCTTCAGCATCAGCAGCGCGGTCATCGGGTTAACGTAGCTGGTGGCCGCCTGGCGATCGCTGACGAAGTCCGGGACGGTAAAGCACCACTGTGGCTCGCTCTCTTTGACGTTCTGCCACGCGCCCATACTGCCCACCGGCAGCACGCGGGTGCCGACCGGCAGCTGCGGGTCGCGGCTTTCACTCACGCTGCCCACGCCTTCAAAACCGGGCACGAAGGGCAGGGCGATGCGTGAGCGATAGGCACCGGAGAGGGTAATAATGTCGGAGGGATTGATGGTAGCGAAGGCCATCTTTACCCGCACCTTACCTGCAGGTAACTCGGGCAACGGGCACGATTCAAGCCGCAGAATATCGCGGATATCACCGAACTCGCGTACCATCGCCCTGGTGAATAATTGCTCTTTCATGATATCTTTTTCTTCGTGACGACCCGGTTAAAAGCCTATCCCATTAGGCTGTTTTATGAGTCAGTATGCCTAATGGGATAGGCTTTACAGGTAAACAGCAGTATGCAGCAGCAGTATAATAGCGAAACATTTCGGGTATCAATGCGCGATATCGACCTCAACGGTCACGTGCATAATTCGGTCTATCTGGATTATTTCGAAGATGCGGTGGTTAACGCCTTCCGGCGGGCGGCGATACTGCCGCTGTTCCGTCCGGCGACGGCGGGGGTGGCCTATCACGTGAAGAAATGCGAGGCGACCTTTCTGCAGCCGCTGTCGGTGGATGATGTGGTAACGCCGCAGGTGAAGATTGAGAAGCTCGGCAACAGCAGCCTGATTTTCGCTATCGATCTTTACGGCGAAAACAGCCCGCAGCCCTGTGCACAGGGTAAGCTGGTGTGGGTGTGCGTGGGGTTAAGCGATAATAGACCCTGCCCGATCCCGCTGCCCGCGCGCGAGGCGCTGACCCGCCACTTCGCCTTCAGCGAGGCGCAGGGCTGATGCCGGTTCATGACCGGGTACAGCAACATGCGCAAACCCGCCCTGATGCCATCGCGGTGGACATCGACGGCCAGCGGCTTAGCTGGCGGCAGCTGTCGCTGCGTTCGCTGGCGCTTTACCAGTATATTCACAGCCAGCCAGCCGCCAGCGGCATTGTGGCGATCGCCACCGGCAATGATATCGGCTTTCCGGTGTGCTGGCTGGCGGCCACCGCGCAGCCGGGCGTGGCGGCAATTCTCGATCCGCAGCTGCCACAGGCGCAGCTGCAGGATATCCTCACGCGGCTGGCGCCGGATCTGCTGCTGCTGAAATCGCATGACCGCCCGCTGATCGCACTGGCCGATCGGCTGGCGATCCGCTGGCTGGCGGTCGATGACTGGCAGCCGTCGTCAGCGCCTGCATCGGATGACGTCCCCCCGGTCGCCGCAACGCCCCGGCTCTTCAAAGCCTTCACCGCCGGGATGCAGGACGCCACGCCATTCCTGATCAACTTCACCTCCGGCACCACCAGCCTGCCGAAGGCGTTCAGCCGCTCGCGTCGCTCGTGGCGCAGCAGTTTTGAAAACGGCGAAGCCATTTTCGGCCTGGATGCTGCCCCCTCCACGCTGTTTCCCGGCCCGCTGGCGCACGGCATCGGCCTCTACTGCCTGAATGAAACCCTTTACGCCGGCGGCACCTTCTACAGCATGGGCCGCTGGCAGCCTGCCGCCGCGCTGGACCTGATGGCGCAGCTGAACATTGCGCGGCTGGTGGTGGTGCCGACGATGATTAACGGTCTGGCCCGAGCAGCCAGCGGAGCCAGCAATGTCAGCCTGCCCACGCTGAAACAGCTGCTCAGCGCCGGGGCCAAGCTGGAGCTGAACCATTACCGGCAGGCGCGCGCGCTGTTCCCGCTGGCGACGATGCAGGAGTATTACGGCGCGTCCGAGCTGGGGTTTATCGCCTTCAATACGCTGGATGACGACAACATCAGCGCCTCGCTGGCCACCGTCGGTCTGGCCTTCCCCGGCACCACGCTCTCCATCCGTGACGATAACGGCGGGTTGCTGCCGCCGGGCCAGCCGGGCACCATCTGGCTGCAGAGTGAGCAGATCATCAATGGCTATCTGTGGGGCGACGACGGCCAGGCGTTTGTACGGCGGCCCTGGGGCGCGACGGTGGCCGATATCGGCTGGCTGGACGCGCAGCAGCGGCTGCACGTGATCGGCCGGCGGGGCAATATGATCCTCAGCGGCGGCAATAATATCTACCTGGCTGAAATCGAATCGCTGATCAAATCATTGCCCGGCGTGATCGAGGCGGTGGTGATCGCGGTTGCCGACGGCGATGCCGGGCAGAAGGCGGTGGCGATCGTTGAAGGATCAGAGACCTGCCTGCAAACACTGCCGCAGCAGTGCCGCCAGCGGCTGGCAAAATATAAACTTCCCCGCCACTATTTCCGTACGGAAAGCTGGCCACTGACCGCCAGCGGCAAAATTAAACGCGCCGACCTGGCTGAGAGGATCGCACACCGTGACCGCCACCCTGAACTCACTGAAATTCCAGCCCGCGGATGACCAGCAGCCGGTGATCGTTGCCGCCTGCCGCACCCCGGTGGGGCGGGCATACGGCGCGCTGGCCGGGCTGCCGATGGAGGCGCTGCTG
>NZ_JRZZ01000003.1:159767-302116 GCF_002865965.1 Erwinia sp. B116 | reverse complement strand
CCGCTGAGCTTTATCGGCCTGGTGGCTCCGCACCTGACCCGGCGTCTGGTCGGCGGCCGCCACCGGCTGCTGCTGCCCGCCGCGATGGCGGTGGGGGCGCTGCTGCTGCTGCTGGCCGACCTGCTGGCGCGCACCCTGCACCCGCCGCTGGAGCTGCCCGCCGGTGTTCTGACCGCGATTATCGGTACGCCGTGGTTTTTCTGGCTGTTAATGAGGACTCGCTGATGACGCAACTGACCGTTTCCGGGCTGCGCGCGGGCTACGGCAGCACGCCGATCCTGCACGATCTCTCCCTGACCCTGCCCGCCGGGCGGATTACCGCGCTGCTCGGCCCGAACGGCTGTGGCAAATCCACGCTGCTGCGCTGCCTGGCCGGATTGCTTACCCCGCGTGCCGGGGAGATCCGCCTGAACGACACGCCGTTAAGCCACATTACGCCGCGCCAGCTCGGCCGCCAGCTGGCGCTGCTGCCGCAGCAGCCGGTGACCCCGGAAGGCATCACCGTGGCTGAGCTGGTCGGCTACGGCCGCAGCCCGTGGCTGAACCTGTTTGGCCGGCTCAGCGGGCTGGATCGCCAGCAGGTAGCGGCGGCGATGGCGGAAACCCAGGTCGACGGGCTGGCCGACCGGCAGGTCAGCGAACTCTCCGGCGGCCAGCGGCAGCGGGTGTTTCTGGCGATGGCGCTGGCGCAGCAGACGCCGCTGCTGCTCCTCGACGAACCGACCACTTATCTGGATATCAATCACCAGGTGGAGCTGATGGCGCTGCTCCACCGTCAGCAGCAGCAGGGCAAAACGGTGGTCACCGTGCTGCACGATCTCAACCAGGCCAGCCGCTACTGCGACCATCTGGTGCTGATGGCCGCCGGGCGTATCGTCGCCAGCGGCAGCCCACGGCAGGTGATGACACCCGACCTGCTGCGATCGGTATTCAGCATCGACGCCGAAATCCATCCCGACCCGATCAGCGCCCGGCCGATGTGCGTGGTGCGATGACGCAATCCGCCCTTTTTGTGCATGTTTTGTCCCAGCCGGGGGATAGAGTGTGGCGGCGTTATCGCAGGCAGGACAGACACTGGCGGTGACTGTCTTTTAATCGATATTGTGGCTGCAATGTGACTACAACGTCGTGTGTGGAGAGAGTTATGCAAGCAATCGTCAAAATGATGCTGACGGATACAGCACAATCAACGAGATGATGGATAATCCATCCTCTTAAAGGAAAGGATTATCAGAACGGTGAGCGCGAGCTTCATGTTGGCGGCGATCACCTGCTAATTTACCGCTTTAACGCTGAAAGAACGCTGCTCACCTGGATTCGTTTCGGCACCCACAGCGAGCTGTTTGGCCGCTAAGCATAGCGTTAGTCACCAACCTCTGACGTTACAAATTCACCACCATCTGCGTTTCCAGGTTCCAGGCATCGTCCTCGTGCGGGGTGATGGCCGGATGGTGCGTCCAGGAGAGTTGATTGGTCCAGTAGATGCCGTGCATCACCCGTAACGTATAGGCGACCGAGCCGGTGGTGCTGAAGCCGTCGGCGGACTGGCCCTTGCGCTGAAAGTAGTGCTTCGCGTCATCGCTGAATTTATTGTAAGACACCCCGAATGAGACCATATCCGCCGGGCGCTGTTTAAACGGGCCGATGCTGAACAGCGTTAGCGAGGCGTCGGCCATATAGAGGTTACGGTTCTCCGGCGCGTAGTTGGTTTTGCCGTCGATATACCAGCCGCGATCGGGCTGGCTGGGATCGGGCTGGGTCAGCTGGTGGGTGGCGGCGAGATAGTGCGACCAGGTTTCGCTGTTGTACCGGCCTGAGTTGTAGTTGAGGTACGGGGTTTTGTTATACACCGATCCGCCCCTGATCCACGTCATCCTGTCGCTGTTGGCGGCGTTTACCCGATAACCCACTTCATTGATCAACAGGGTACCTGCGTGCGGCTCCTTCCAGCGCAGGCCGTAGAGGTTGTAATGCGAATCGGCCTGCAGCCCGTCTGAACTCTGGCTGCGCGCCACGCCAATATGATCGTACCAGCGACGATCGGCGCTAAGAACCCGCACGTCGAGCCCCGGGCTGGGCTTGAGGCTGGTCAGTCCGGCCTGATTGAGCATCACGCTGGTCGGGCCGAGCGCGGAGGAGGCGGTGCTGGCACCCAGATAGAGGCCGTAAAAGTGGTTCAGCCAGTCGGAATAGCCGTAATGCAGGATCACCCGCTGATTGAACAGCGGCTGGTACACCGACAGGTCCATCACCGAGGGGTGGCCGTCCTGGCCGTTGCCACGGTAATTGTTATACGAATAGCCGAGTTGCAGGTGCAGCTGGCTCCGATCCGGCAGCCCCAGCCGGTCCAGATCGTAGGTCATATCAAACTGGATAAAGTTACCGGTGGTCGGCCGCTGCCCGACGTAATTGGGTTTGTGACGGCGGTTGCCCGCCACGTCATAGGTCAGATTGGTCAGCAGCTGGGCCTGGGCGTAGAAACCGTAGTCGGCCATTTTACGCCGTGCGCCGCCCCACTCGGGAAACAGCGTGTCGCAGGCGGAGCCAATTGACGGCGTTTCAGGGCCCCTCGGCAACAGGCGGTCATAGGCGTTGCAGCCGCTGTCGGCCAGCGCCAGCGGGCTGCCGAGCAGCAGCAGTGTGCCGGGCAGCAGGTGTTTAAGTTTCATGATTGCTCTCCTTGCGGTCGGGGTGAGGAATGCCAAACAGCCAGCTGCTGACAAACGCGCAGCCGAAAGCCACGATGCAGCCGGTCAGCGTGCCCCAGAAGGCGCGATCGAGCCCCGCCGGCGATAAAAAGGCCGGAAAGGCGAAGATGCCCAGTGCACCGATGTTATGTGCCATGCCGTGAAACCAGCCGACGACCATGCCGCCCAGTGCGCCACAGATGCAGCCGATGACAAACGGCCGGCGCAGCGGCAGGTTGACACCGTAGATGGCTGGTTCGGTAATGCCGAACACGCTGGAGACAAACGCCGGTGCAGCGAGCGTTTTGAGCCGCGGGTCGCGGGTGCGCAGCAGAATGCCGAGGGTAGCCGCGGACTGCGCCCAGACGGCGGCGCTGGTGATCGGCGAGATAGTGTCAAAGCCCAGCGTGGCAACGTTGTTCAGCATCAGCGGAACCAGCCCCCAGTGCAGGCCGAAGATCACCAGGACCTGCCAGGCGGCACCAAGAATGGCCCCGGCGGCGACCGGGCTAAGCAGCCAAAGCTGGTTGTAGCCGTTGCCGATGGCGTTACTGAGCCAGGTAGCCAGCGGGCCAATCAGCAGACAGGTAACGGGCAGGGCGATCAGCAGGCAGAGGAACGGAGTGAAGAAAGCGCGTATCGATACGTGTAGCCAGCGGTTCAGCCGTTTTTCCAGCCAGCAGCAAAAGGCAGCCGCGAGGATCACCGGGATCACCGTCGAACTGTAGTTAATCAGGGTCAGCGGCAGCAGCATAAAGCGCACGTGCAGCATCGGGTTGTGCTGGCTGGCATGGAACAGCGCAATCAGCGACGGATGTACCATCGCCGCCCCCAGCACCATGGTGAGCAGCGGGTTACCGCCAAAGCGGCCGCCGGCGGTGTAGCCGAGCAGCACCGGCATAAAGAAAAACATCGCGTCGCTGGCGGCATACAGCAGGGTCCAGGTCCCGCTGCCCTTATCCAGCCAGTGCTGCAGGGTGGCGATCGTTAGTACCCCTTTCATCAGCCCTGAGGCGATCAGCAGCGGCAGCAGCGGTGCGAAGATGGCGGAAATAATATCGATTGCGCTGTTGACCAGCGCTCTGCCACAGCCAGCGGCGCGTGGTGCTGATTGACCCTTTTCACCGGTGACCGGCGGTGGCGGATCGCCCAACCCCTCCGCGATCAGCTGTTGACAGACCTCGCCGACGTGGGTGCCAATCACCACCTGATACTGGCCACCGCTCTCCACCACGGTGATGATCCCGGCGGTCTGCTTCAGCGCGGCCGAATCGGCACGCTGGTTCTCTTTCAGCGTAAAGCGCAGGCGCGTGGCGCAGTGAAACACCTTGATAACGTTATCCTGCCCGCCTACCCCCTGAATAATGGCGGCACAGAGTGCGCTGTAATCCATGGTTCCCTCCCGTGCTGGCAAACTGACCTGCTACGTAATAACAGGTGACGTACCGACGTACTGATGTTCAACATGCTGACGTGCTGACGTGCTGACGTGCTGACGTGCTGACGTGCTGACGTGCTGACGTGCTGACGTGCTGACGTGCTGACGTGCTGCGGAAAGTCTGTCAGGTCGTTGCGGGGTATCTTCCGGCCGGGGAGGAGGCAGGCTCAAGGCTTGTTAATGCGGTGTCTGTTTTTTGTTCGTTTTTTGAGTCGGGGGTCACGAAAGCGCACAGCAGGCTACGCCGTGCGGCAAGAGAGGCAGTAAATCTCCGCCGCTGATGAGCGGAAAATCGGCGGGGAACACGGCTGAGCCAGTGCGGCTTAACTTTATCGTCACGGCTCTGCCAGGGTTCTGTCGTTCATGCGGAATTCAGATGCCCTCAGCGGCCGTCCATCTCCGGCTTCACCAGCGAGCCACCGTTGCTGGCGATCACCTGCTGATACCAGGTAAAGCTTTTCTTGCGGCGGCGTTCCAGCGTGCCGTTACCTTCGTCATCGCGATCAACGTGGATAAAACCGTAGCGCTTGGACATCTCCGCCGTCGAGGCGCTGACCAGATCGATCGGCCCCCAGCTGGTATAACCCAGCAGCTGCACGCCGTCGGCGATGGCTTCCCCGGCCTGCACCAGATGATCGTTGAGGTAGGCGATGCGGTAGTCATCGCGGATGGTGCCGTCCTCCTCGATCTGGTCTTTGGCCCCCAGCCCGTTCTCGACGATAAACAGCGGTTTACGGTAGCGATCCCACAGCATATTCAGCAGATGGCGCAGCCCGGCCGGATCAATCTGCCAGCCCCAGTCGGAGGCGCTAAGGTACGGGTTGTGGATCATATTCAGGATATTGCCGGTGGCCTGCTGCTTCTGCGGATCGGCGCTGGCGCAGCTGCTCATGTAGTAGCTGAACGACAGGAAGTCGACGGTCTCCTGCAGATCGTCGCGATCCTGCGCGCTGATTTGCAGCAGGATATGTTGCTCATCAAAGCGGCGCTGCATATAGCTCGGGTACTCGCCGCGCGCCTGCACGTCGAAAAAGAACAGCCATTCACGCTCTTTGCGCTGCGCTTCCAGCACGTCGTCCGGGTGGCAGGTCAGCGGGTAGTACGGCATCGCCGCCACCATATTGCCGATTTTCGCATCGGGAATAATCCGGTGGCAGGCCTTCACTACCCGGGCGCTGGCCACCAGCTGGTGGTGGATGGCCTGATAAACCACCTGCGGGCTGCTGCCCGGCGGCAGGCCCAGCGCGGTAAAGCAGGAGAACAGCGCGCAGTTGATCTCGTTAAAGGTCAGCCACCACTTCACCTTGTGCTGATAACGCTCAAACACCGTGGTGGCGTAGCGTTCGAAGAAGGCGATAGTTTGCCGGTTGCCCCAGCCGCCGTAGTGCTGTACCAGATGGTAAGGCATCTCGTAGTGGGAGAGGGTGATCAGCGGCTGGATACCGTTTTTGAGCATCTCGTCAAACAGCGCATCGTAGAACGCCAGACCGGCCTCGTTAGGCTGCTGCTCGTCGCCGTTCGGGTAGATGCGCGTCCACGCAATCGAGGTGCGCAGGGTTTTAAAGCCCATCCCGGCGAACAGTGCGATGTCCTGCGGATAGTGATGGTAGAAATCGATGGCGACATCTTTCAGATTGAACTCGCCCGGCTTCCGTTCGCCTGGCGGGTACATCAGGCCGTGTGGCTGGAAGTCGGAAGTGGATAGCCCTTTACCGTCGGCGTTATACGCGCCTTCGACCTGGTTAGCAGCGACCGCGCCACCCCACAGAAAATCGTTCGGAAACTGGGTTTTCATCGGTGATCCTTTTAAAACGTAAACGGTTGGCGCAATGGGTCACGCTGACAATATTATCCCGGCCACCGACGCCGTTAATTATTTCTCTGCATAAACTGGCGTATCCCATTGGCTCAGCTTGGTTCGTATATTCTGGTCGGTAAATTAAAGGCAAAAAAAAACCTAACTTCTTCCGGCGGGGATAAGACGATCCGCGCGGGGTCAGTTAGGTTTTGCTCTGCACGCGATAATTAGCGTGAAGATCACAATCCTGCTATGGCGTATATCTATAAGCCTAATGTCGGGCGCACTCAAGCGTTGTTTTTGGATTGTCTTTAATCTGTGAAGCGCTTCACGTATCGTAATCTGTCCATAGCCGTGCGCGCGGCAACGGTTACTTTCTTAGCTGCTCAATATGAATGGTCAGGAACATGCGTTCATCCTGAGTGAGGCTGTGATCGTGATGTAATTCTGTATACTAGTTGATTTTATCGGTACAGCGTTGCGCCGCCGGATACTGCTGCTGCACCAGCTGTGCCAGCGCAGGATCGTCCCCGTCGATATGCTGATGGTCGAGCACCCGGCAGGCAAAAAATTTCAGGTGGGTGACAAAACGCTGGTAGCGTAGCCCCTCTTCCTCATAAACCAGGTCAAAGTGATACTGTACCAGGCTCAGAATGTCCTGCATAAAACGGGTGATCTGCACGGTGTTTTGCATATTGTCGTTAAGCTGGGCATTCACCAGGTGCAGCGCAATAAAGCCGGCTTCATCTTCCGGCAGTTGCGAACCGGTATGTTCGGCAATAATCTGCAGCGCCTGGATGCCCAGCGCAAACTCCTGCGGGTAAAGTTTTTTAATCTCCCACTGCAGGGCGTTAGGGATATGAATATTCTGCGAAAAGCGCTGCAGCGCATAATACAGATGGTCGACCAGGGAGATTAACAGGCTGTGGTGTAATTTACCGGGCAGGTTGTCGTTAGCCAGAGCGATAATCGCTTCGGTAGCGCTAATACAGCTTGCCGGAACCAGATTAAGTAATGCTTTAAACTGTTCAGTGAAAGGCGTGTTGAGGGAAAAGATTTTCTCTACTTTGTCGGGGTCGGTAGTATCACCGATCTTTTTATTGAAGGCGATGCCTTTACCCATGACCACCATTTCCTGACGGTGGTCGTCGAGGCTAATAACCACGTTATTATTCAGTATTCGCTCGATTATCATTATTAATTCCTGTTATCACAGCAATAACCGCAGGCCTGCCGGCCAGAAATTAGGCCAGTACAAAGCATGCTGTCAATTGCTGCTGGTGCGTAGTAACGGAATATAACCAATAATTTTTACGGAACTGCCTGCATAATCACATCTTGCTGGCAAACAAGCAGGAGGGTTGCAGAGTAACCGGCCCGGCGACACAGTTCGCCGGGCGACGAGCGTTAAAAATACGTCCTGTTTATGACCGGAGACCGGCAGGCCGCGCCTGTCCCGTCGCGCCGTCTATAGAGTGCGGTACCGGCTATCTGTGTAGCCTCAGTCAGTGTGATGCAGGGCGTCGCCCACGGCGTTAAACAGACGGTCGAGATCGTCCGGCTGCGCGTTAAACATCGGACCAAACTGCAGGCAGTCGCCGCCGAAACGCACGTAGAAACCGGCGCGCCACAGCGCCATTCCGGCATCAAATGGCCGGATGCTCGGGTCGGCACCGCGCGGTGCCAGCTGGATCGCACCGACCAGGCCGCAGTTGCGGATATCCACCACGTGCGGGCTGCCTTTCAGGCCGTGCAGCGCCTGTTCAAAGTGCGGTGCCAGGCTGGCGGACTGCTCAATCAGCTGCTCGTTTTCCAGAATATCCAGCGTTGCCAGCGCGGCGGCACAGGCCACCGGGTGGGCAGAATACGTATAGCCGTGGCCGAACTCCACCGCGTGCAGTGGCAGGTTCTGTGCCATAAAGGTGTGATAGATCTCGCTGGTTGCCACCACGCCGCCCAGCGGGATCGCGCCGTTGGTAATCTGCTTGGCAAAGTTGAGGATATCCGGCGTTACGCCAAAGTATTCAGCACCGCTCCAGCGGCCCATGCGGCCGAAGCCGGTGATCACCTCATCAAAGATCAGCAGAATATCGTGCCGATCGCAGATCTCGCGCAACCGCTGCAGATAACCCACCGGTGGAATTATCGCCCCGGCCGATCCGGAGAGCGGCTCGACGATCAGCGCGGCGATATTCGATGCGTCGTGCAGCTCAATCAGCTTAAGCATCTCGTCGGCCAGCGCCACGCCGCCGGTTTCTGCCATGCCTCTGGTAAAGGCCATACCCGGCTGCAGGGTGTGCGGCAGGTGGTCAACGTCCATCAGCTGGCCAAACATCTTGCGATTAGCGCCGATGCCGCCAAGGCTGGTACCGGCAACGTTGACGCCGTGGTAGCCACGCGCACGGCCAATCAGTCTGGTTTTGGTCGGCTGACCTTTGGCGCGCCAGTAGGCGCGGGCCATCTTCACTGCCGTATCGGCGGATTCAGAGCCGGAGCCGGTAAAGAACACGTGACTGAGGTCGCCCGGCAGATGCCCGGCAATGCGTTCCGCCAGCTTAAATGACAGCGGATGGCCGTACTGGAAGCCCGGCGAGTAGTCGAGGGTGCCCAGCTGGCGTGATACCGCCTGCTGGATCCCACTGCGGGTGTGGCCTGCGCCACAGGTCCACAGTGCGGAGAGGCTGTCGTAGATACGGCGTCCTTTATCGTCCACCAGCCACTGGCCTTCGGCCGCCACGATAAAGCGCGGGTCCTGGTGGAAGTTACGGTTGGCACTGAACGGCATCCAGTGGCTTTGCAGATTAAGCTGGCTGATTTCATCGGCGACAGACATGGCACATCTCCGGGTAACAGGGGGTAAAACAGTTTGCACCGAAGTAATGGGTGAGTTAAATACTGATTAACTCATCATCAGTTAAGGAATTACTCACCTAATGAGCGGCAAA
This sequence comes from Erwinia sp. B116, assembly GCF_002865965.1. Taxonomy (NCBI): domain Bacteria; kingdom Pseudomonadati; phylum Pseudomonadota; class Gammaproteobacteria; order Enterobacterales; family Erwiniaceae; genus Erwinia; species Erwinia sp. B116. Next base: position 293,248 of record NZ_JRZZ01000003.1, on the reverse strand, counting down.
TCTCTTGGTCAGGTCAGCGATTTTGATCTGAAACTATTGCGTGTGTTTAAGACAGTGGCAGAGTGCGGCAGTTTCTCGGCGGCAGAAAGCCTGCTGGGGATCACCCGCTCGGCGATCAGCCTGCACATGAGCGATCTGGAAAAGCGTCTCGGCATGCGACTGTGCCAGCGTGGCCGTGCCGGTTTTTCGCTGACCGATGAGGGGCGGGAGATCCTGCGGCTCAGCGACACGCTGCTGGCGTCGATGGAATCCTTCCGTCAGCAGGTCAATCAGCTGCATAAACAGCTGCGCGGTGAGTTCAGCATCGCGCTGATCAATAATCTGGTGACCACCCCGCAGATGCAGATTACCGACGCGCTGGCGGAGATGCGCCGCCGGGCGCCGGAGGTACGCATCAATCTGAGTATGAGCACCCCGGCCGATATTGAGCGCGGGCTGCTGGACGGGCGTATCCAGGTGGGGGCGCTGCCGCTGACCGTGCCGCTCTCCGGGCTGGACTATCAGCCGCTGTACACCGAGCGATCGTCGCTGTACTGCAGCCATACGCATCCGCTGTTCGGCAGCGCTACCCTGCCGGACGACGCGCAGCTGCAGACGCTGGATGCGGTGGCGCCCGGCTCGCGCATGACCGCCGAAACCATCGGCCTGCACCAGCTGTTTAACTGCAGCGCCAGCGCCAGCGACCGGGAAGGCATCGCGTTTCTGATCCTTACCGGCCAGTTCGTGGGTTTTCTGCCGGATCACTACGCCAGCCACTGGGTGACGCGGGGCATGATGCGCGCGCTGGCCCCGCAGCGCTTCTGCTTTGACTCACGGATCGCGCTGGTGACCCGTAAAGGCCGCCGGCCTAACGCGATTCTGGAACTGTTTCTGCAGGGCATAGAGCAGGCAGGCGCTGACCAGGGCGTTGAGCGTCGGCACGCCCCATTCACTGAGTAGGCCCACCGTACTGCCGGCCAGCGTCGCGGCGATGGCTGGCCAGCCGCAGGTGGGTGTTTCAGCATCGCCGGGTAACGTACCCTGCCTGCGGCTGCTTTCCAGCACCGCCCGCTGGCTGCGCAGCAGGAAATAGTCCACCAGCATAATGCCGAGGATCGGCGGGAACACCACGCCCAGCAGGGTCAGGAAATCAACGAAACGATCGAGGATCCCCAGCACCGACAGCAGCGTGCCCAGCACGCCAATAGCCAGCGTGGTGCTGCGATAGCGCAGCTTTTTACCGCAGAGGCCTTCCACCGCGTTAATCACCCCCAGCGCGGACGAATAGAGGTTGAGGTCGTTAATGCGCAGGGTGGAGAAGACCACCAGCAGCAGCCCGATGCCGCCCGTCGCCTGCGACATAATGGTGACCACATCCGCGGTGTGCAGCGTATGGGAAATCATGATTGCCAGGCCGTTAATCACGAACTCTCCGGCGATAATGGTGAGCAGCACCGTTCCCGCCACGTGCCTTGTACTGCGCGAGTAGCGCGTCAGGTCCGGCGTCATCAGGCTGGCGACGATGGCCCCGCCGACCACCAGGGTGACCGCGGCGCTAATGGTCAGGGGCGTGACGCTGTCTGCCACGTTGAGCAGCGGCGGCACCTGCTGGCCGGACAGCGTTTGCCAGGCAATCAGCGCGACCAGGCCAACAAACAGCGGCACGGCGATGCGCGCGGTAAAGCGTAACGCCTTAAAGCCAAACGCTACCAGCAGTGTCAGCAGCAGCCCGGAGAGGGTGGCCGATAGCGCGAAGCCCGGGCCGCCGCCCAGCGCGAAGTTCAGCGAGCGGGCAAAGATCGCATTTTGCACGCCGAACCAGCCGAGCAGGCTGATGGCGACGATCAGACCAATCAGGATCGATCCCACGCGACCAAAACCACACCAGCGCGCCAGCAGGCTGCCGGACAACCCCTCTTTCATCCCGGCGTAACCCAGCCCGAAGGTGATCGCGCCAAAAATAACGCTGCCGGCCAGGATCGCCATCAGCGCACTGGCAATGCTCATGCCGTTGCCCAGCACCGCGCCGAGCATAAACTGGTCCAGCGCGGTGAGCATACCCATATGCACCACCGCCACGCTGAGAAAAGAGACGCGCCGGTCAGGCGGCACACGGCTGAGGGGATAATCTTCGATCTGCATCAGAGGGCTCCTTGTGGTCAGATAAACTGAATTCCTTTTTCCAGCAGGCGCGGGGGGATGTAGTTATCCAGACCTGCCTCACGGCAATACTCTTCGAACTGGCGCAGGCTATGTACGCCCGCCTTCTGGTAGAGGTTGTAAACGCGATCTTCCACGGTGCGATGGCTGAGGCCATATGCCCTGGCAATCTCTTTGGTTGTGCAACGTTGCAGTAACAGGAACAAGGTATCGAGTTCGCTGCGGGTGAACAGCGTGCTGCCGGCTTCGGTGGTCAGTACGCTGGGTTTTTGCTTATCGATGTACCTGAGCGGCGACAGCGTATTCAGCCGACGGGCGTTCCAGACGACGCCAATAAATTTACCGTCGTTGTCAAACAGTGGGATCTTCTCGCTGATACAGGGGGTTAGCTCCGGCAGCCCGAACCAGTGGTGGGTCTCGATCACCGCCACGCGCCCCTGAGCGGCCAGCGCGCGGCGATCGTGTTCGATAAAGTCGTCTTCGCACTCGGCCCAGGCGGCGGGAAACTCGCCGTCCAGCCTGCCTTCCAGGCTGAAACCTGCGGGCGTAGCGGTGTACAGACAGGCCGCTTTGTTCATATACAGATGACGAGACTGCGCATCTTTGATCCCCCAGGGATCGCTAAGATGCTCCAGCATGCCGATTATTACACTCAGCTGCAGGGCAGGGGGAGCTAACCGGGTTGGGCTCTGGTTCATGGCATGTCCATTGTGAAAGTAAACTGGTCAATGGAAAGCCTACTTCAGATGGCGCTGGCAATCATTCCGCTAAATCTTGATAAATAGCCTGATTAGTCCATCCGCTACCTCATAAGGTTGAGACGCGAATCACTACCTTGCCGCAGTGCTGCTGTTGATGTTGAAGACGAGAGCTGACCCGCTGACGGTAAAACGACGTCATGCCGGGTATGTGCTCTGGGGTATTTTAGCGATCCTTCATCCCCTCTGCCCGGCGTGCGGTCCGGTAAACATAATCGAGCATCGGTTCCAGATTGGCGTCGGGGCCGGCGCTGATGATTTTGCCGCGCAGCCACGTGATTTCACTGCTGATTTCTGGCGGAAACAGGTTACCGTTCTCGGCGTTACGCAACCATTTCAGCAGGAAATTATTCTTCCCCCTGGCGTTCCCCGGCTGCTTTTTGCCATACATCCTGAGCGCAACCAGGATGCAGTAGTAGAAGTGGACGCGCCTGCTGAAGCTTTGTGACATCGTTTTACTCTCAATCGGTAACGTGAAATCATCGCTTGCTCCACCGTCAAAACGGCGGATTCTGATCAGGGCTGATAGTGACACGGCTGCTAAAAAGGACGCAATCTGAAAAATTCAGGCTTGAGTTGACCGTCGTGCGGCGCTCATTTGTCATGATGCTTTCGGGACAGGGGGCTGAATGTTCACCGCGATGGTGGGTGCAGCAGGCTGCCGGTCGTAGGCTGAGGGCTCAGAATGGCCGAAGAGAGAGCATAACGCTAACAAGCGGTAAAAAGGCAGGAACAAAAGGAGGCGGGACGGGCTGGCGGCAGTAAAGGCCGCCGGGTGTTGACCGGCAGGTGCTCAATTAGCGCCTGGTCCTGGGTAAGGACTTCTTTTTAACATCGTGCAGCCACGAGTGAAGGCTCCAGACGGAGACCGCAATCAGTAAAGTCGCCATGCTAATAAGGAAATAGTCATTCATAATGATACCCGGTCTATTTAACGTGATTGGTATGCGATTAATCCTAGTATTTAGCCATCAGGTACTCACTGGATTTCGCTGCTATGGGTCAATAATACGTTAAATTATTCCTGGGGGAATAAGACATATCTCCCTTTGTTGTCAGTGGCGGACTACAGATTTATCTTAATAATGGCGTCATCTCCGGCGAGCCAGATGGCTCGCCGGAAAGTGGATAGCCCGCCAGTAAAACAGGGGATTATCTTTTTTTCTTCGGGAAAGAAGAGTTTCTTCTGTCGCGAATATATGAAATCAAGCTGTATGCAGAGACTGCAATGAGCATGAATGCCATGCTCATAAGGACGATGTCACCCATTTCATTTTCCCCGGTAAATGTAAACAGAGATGCATGGGAAAACCAAAGGTAAAAGTACTTACCCCTCATTTCCCATATAACGACCTATAACACACTAATTATCAAGCCTTACTTATCTGTCGCCGTGCTGAAGAGAGGCGCTGTTGCAACAGGTCTGAAGCCCGTTTTACAGCCAGTACGTCAGGCACTGCTTTACCGGGATACGTTACGTAACGCCAGATTCAGCGAGGAGACAGCTCTCATCTTAAGACAAATTTTTAGCCAGTCAATTAGCATTAAGGAACTGAATGATTTGATTTTGTAATAAGGGTTTACTTTGAGGGGAAATATCAGCGTCACGCGTGACGGTTTTGTTTTAATTACCGCAGGTTGCAGAGTTTTTAAGAATATACTTAGGTTACAGGTTTCTCCTTAAATTTAAGACTATTCACAGGTCAAAAGAGGGGAGGGGGTCGACGGGCAGGTGAACAGATGCCCGCCTGACGCACCCTTCTCGCGGCTGAATTGCAGCGTTGAACCGCGCAACAGGACGTTATTGGCGCGGCAGAGTCCCGCAACTTCCGTCGCTAACCGGAAAAAAAGTATGGTGTGAAAAAATTAATCTTTTACGGCCAGAGATCGGCCCTTCTGCCGCTAACAGGTAAGCGGTGCTGTTCGTCATCGCTAAGGGTTCAGCGTGATTTTTGTAACGGATAGCCCACCAGCGGCTTAATTTCCTTCAGTACAAACATACTTTGCATCTCTTTTATACCTGGCAGGCGGCGGATCACCGTCATGGAAAACTCCGCAAAGGCGTCGAGATCCCGTGACACCACCTGCAGCAGGAAGTCGGCATCGCCGCCGATGCTGTAGCAGGCCACTACGTTATCCAGCGCGGTCACCTGCTGTTCGAACTTTTTCGCATCGGCTTCGCTGTGGCTGTCGATGCTCACCCGCACAAACACCATCACGCCCAGCCCGATTTTGCGGCGATTCAGCACCGCACGGTAGCCCTGAATCACCTCCTCCTCCTCCAGCCTGCGCACTTTGCGCCAGCAGGGCGAGGCGGACAGGCCGATTTCGTCGGCCAGCGCCTGATTGGTGATGCGCGCGTCGTTCTGTAGCAGGGTGAGAATGTGCATCTCACTGGGGCTTAAGGTCATCAGGTCATTTCCTGTCTTTTGATGGCGGTTATCAGGTAAATTTTGCCCTTTTTTACTGTTTTTACAAACAATTCAGACCACCTTTTCCAGGTGGAACGGGCGATACTATTGCTCCGACGGCACATTAGAACAGGAATGATGATGAAATTTGATGCAACGCAACAACGCTGTACCATCGTGGTGGACGCCCAGCTTGCTCCGGGGCTGGCGATGAATGCCGCCAGCGTGATCGGCATCAGCTTCGGCCGCACGGTGGATAATCTGGTGGGGCCGGATCTGCACAGCGCAGACGGGGTCAGCTATCCGGGGGTGATTTATGCCCCACTGCCGGTGCTGAGGGCGGAAGGGAGCTATCTGCAGGCGTTGCTGCAGACGGCGCAGCAGGATGACGAGATTTACGTGATGCCGTTCAGCGCGCTGGCGCAGTCGTGCAAAACCTATGACGAGTACGGCGAGCGTATCTCGTCGGTCAGCAGCCCGCAGATCGCGCTGGTGGCGATCGGCCTGATCGGACCGAAAAAGAAGATTACCCGCCTGACGGGGAATCTGTCGCTGTACCGGTAACACCGCGCAGATGGCTGTCTGCCTCCTTCAGCCCCCGGATTTCCGCCTGAACGGCTTAATCCCTGCGGCTGCCGGGGGAGAGGGATGCCCGTTGAGCGGCTGGACGTGGCCTGCCGCTCAACGGTGTTGGCGCAGGCCAGCGGCGCGGTATTACGCCAGCCCACCGTCGACCAGCGCATCGCGTGAGATGGCGGCGATATTTTTGGCACCGGTCAGGGTCATCGCTACGCGCATCTCTTTTTCCACCAGGCTTAACAGATTCGCCACGCCCGCCTGCCCGGCGGTAGCCAGCGCATAGAGGTACGCGCGGCCCAGCAGCACGCTGTCCGCGCCCAGCGCGATCATCCGCACCACGTCCAGCCCGTTGCGGATGCCGCTGTCGGCCAGAATGGTGATATCGCCTTTGACCGCATCGGCGATGCGCGGCAGGGCGCGGGCGCTGGAGAGCACGCCGTCCAGCTGGCGGCCACCGTGGTTAGAGACCACGATGCCGTCGGCGCCGAAGCGCACCGCATCGCGGGCGTCATCGGCGTCGAGAATGCCTTTGATCACCATCGGGCCGTCCCAGGCTTCGCGGATCCACTCCAGATCGGACCAGCTGATTGACGGATCGAAGTTCTTCGCCAGGTAGCCGATATAGTCCTCCAGCCCGGTGGGTTTGCCGAGGTAGGCGGAGATATTGCCGAGGTCGTGCGGCTTGCCGTGCAGGCCGACGTCCCATGCCCACTGCGGATGAGTGACCGCCTGCAGGTAGCGGCGCAGCGCCGCGTTCGGGCCGCTCATGCCGGAGTGCGCGTCGCGGTAGCGGGCACCCGGAACCGGCATATCCACGGTAAACACCAGCGTGGAGCAGCCGGCCGCTTTGGCGCGTTCCAGCACGTTGCGCATAAAGCCGCGATCCTTCAGCACGTAGAGCTGGAACCACATCGGCCGGTCCATCGCCGGGGCGACCTCTTCAATCGGGCACACCGAGACGGTGGAGAGGGTGAAGGGGATGCCTTTCGCCGAAGCTGCCCGTGCCGCCTGCACTTCGCCACGGCGGGCATACATGCCGCACAGGCCGACCGGGGCCAGCGCCACCGGCATCGACAGTTCTTCGTTAAACAGCCTGGTCCGCAGGTCCAGCTCAGACATATCGTTCAGCACCCGCTGCTTCAGCGCGATCTGCGCCAGGTCATCGACGTTGCGGCGCAGCGTATGCTCGTTGTAGGCACCGCCGTCAATGTAGTGAAACAGAAACGGTGGCAGTATGCGTCTGGCGGCGGCGCGGTAGTCGCTGCCGGCTGAAATGATCATCGGTTTTCTTCCTTTATCCACTTATCTTCGTCGCCCGGCAGGCGCGAAATACGCTCCTGCCGGGCCGCATTTTCCTGCAGCGTCTTCAGCGTGGCGTGCACAAATCCGAGGTGCTGCTGTGCTGCGCGGCGCGCGCGTTCGGCATCGCCCGCGAGGATCGCCTGCAGCAGTTCAGCGTGCTGTTCGGTCAGCCGGGCGTGGATGTCCGGGGCGCTGTACATCCGCTGGCGGCTGTGCGCCACCGAAGTTTGCAGCAGATCGAAAAAGCCGCGCATGGTCTGCAGTAACACCACGTTGTGTGAGGCCTCGGCGATCGCCAGGTGAAAACGCACGTCGGCCTGGGCAGCCATCTCTTCGGAGCGGCTTTCCTGCTGGCAGAGGGCATCAAAACAGCCCTGCAGCTTCTGCTTATCCTCTTCGGTGGCACGCAGCGCCGCATACCAGGCGGTGCTGGCCTCAATGGCGTGACGCGCTTCAAGAATATCGTCACGGTAGCTGGGGTCGCCCGCCACAAGCGCCTTCAGCGGCTGTACGATACGCTGCTGTGACCAGCGTGCGCTGTCGTCCGTTTCGCAAAGCCAGGTACCGCCGCCGTGGCGGCTGTAGAGTACGCCTTCGGCAATCAGCGTGCGCAGCGCCTCGCGCAGCGACGAACGCGATACCCCGAGCACTTCCGCCAGCCGACGCTCGGCAGGCAGGCGTGCGCCGGGCGCCAGCTCAAGCTGCTGGATCTGCTCTCTGAGCCGGGCCGACAACGAGAGCGCGGCCGGTGGTACTGGGATGTTCATGGTCTTCACCTGCTGGCCTGAAGAAGCGGGAGGGGGCTTGCGCAGAGGAGTCACCCGACTGATAACTGGTAGGACCGTTCAGGGATTCAGCCTGCCTGCTGCACATATGGTTAATATTTTGTTATTTAAAAACAATCTTCGACGCGACTATTTTGCTTTTTTGCGGGCAGGGTACAGTTTTTTAGCGAAGTGGTAGGACCATAACCAGGCGCGGTGACAGGCGGTGGTCATCATATTTTCCTATGGCTGGCTAAAGGTTTGCGATTCAATTGCTTATGCTTAACGTCATGAAAATTAAGTCAAATTAGTGATTTCGTCTGTTACAGGCTGGTGACAGCACGCACTTTCCCACCCTACACTTTGTGCTTTGTGACGTGCTGCCGGTGGCGGTAGCCGATACGCCTATCACCTGGCCGGAGCCCCCTGATAACGATGTCCAATCCGCATGAGATCGTCGATCTGAGTAAACACATTCGCAAAATGGCTGAAGGTAAAATTGCCGATATTAATGATATCAACCGCGAAACCACCTTTCTGGCGCTGAATGCGCTGATTGAGGCAGCCCGCGCGGGTGAGGCCGGACGCGGCTTCGCCGTGGTGGCGAATCAGGTGAAACACGTCTCTGGCGTTATCGCGGATATTACCACCAGCCTGAACAAAGAGCTGGCGGGAGCGCTCTCTGAGCTGACGGCGCTGGGTGACAGCATGATTGCCCGCTTACGGGATCATCAGGGGCAGCGCTGTGTCGATCTGGCGCTGAATACCATCGACATTATCGATCGTAACCTGTACGAACGCTCCTGCGACGTGCGCTGGTGGGCGACCGATGCGGCAGTGGTTGCCTGCGTCAGCGCGGCGGACGCGGCGGCCTGTCAGCATGCCGCCCGCCGGCTGGCGGTGATCCTCAGCAGCTATACCGTTTACCTGGATATCTGGATCGCCGATGCTGCGGGCAACGTACTGGCTAACGGACGGGGCGATCGCTATCCAGTCAGCGGGCAAAACGTTCGCCATCTGGCGGCATTCAGTGAGGCGATGGCGACCCGCAGCGGCGATGACTATGTAAGCAGCGATGTGGCAGAGCTGCCACAGCTGCACAATGCGTCGGTGGCAACCTACGCCACGGCGATCCGTGAGCAGGGGGAGGCGCACGGCAAGCCAATCGGGGCGCTGATGATTTTCTTTGACTGGGCACCGCAGGCCACGGCCGTGGTCAGCGGGGTGCGGCTCAGTGAGGAGGAGTGGTCGCGCACGCGCTGTATGATCCTCGATTCGCACCACCGGATCCTGGCCAGCAGCGATGCCAGCGCCAGGCTGGGCGAGCGGTTTCCGCTGCACACCGACGGGCGCAGCAGTGGTTTCTTTCAGCCGGATGAAGGACGAACCGTCTCCTTCGCGCTGACCCCGGGCTACGAGAGTTATGACGGGCTGGGCTGGTATGGGGTGATCGAGCAGCGGAATTAATGTTCGCCGCCCCGGGCGGGGCGGCTGTACTGGTCAGCATCGAGCAGATTAACGGCCAGCATATTGCCATTTATTATCGCTGACGGGTTGACCACCAGCACAGCAGCGAGCCGAGGCTGACCATCGCGGCACCCTGCCAGAAGCTGACCGACAGGCTGGCGTTGAGCACCACCGCCGCCAGCATCGCCGAGATCACCGGAATAAAGTAGGAGGCGGTGGCCAGCAGCGTAACGTGACCGTGCAGGATCCCGATGTTCCAGGCCGCGTAGCCGAAGCCCATCGCCATCGCGCCCAGCAGCAGGTTCACCCCCACCCGCAGAGTAAAGACCATTTCCGGCTGCGGCGCGGCGAGGAATTTCACCCACAGCGTCAGCGCCGTCAGGATAAAGAACAGGGTGATGCCGTTGCTGCCGTTGGCAATCTTTTTAGTCACCACGCAGTAGATTGCCCAGATCGCCGCGCCGCTAAACGCCAGCCCGTAGCTGAGCGGATTGGAGGCGACGCTGGCCGCAATTTCGCTGAAGGAGAATGCACGGTCGCCGGCCAGCACCAGGCAGATGCCGGCGATCGATACCAGCATGCCGGGAATAATCAGCAGGCTGCATCTCTGCCTGGTAACGATCACCGACAGCAGAATGGTCATGCCCGGCCACAGGTAGTTAACCATACCGACTTCGATCGCCTGGGTGCCGGTGCTGGCGAAGCCCAGCGACAGCGACAGGCACAGCTCGTAGCAGACAAACAGCAGGCTGCCGGTAATAAGGTAGGCGCGCGGGAAGGTTTTTACTTTGGGAAAACCAAGGGTCAGCAGCAGCACCAGCGATGCCAGGCTGTAGATCATCGCCGCCCCGCCAATCGCCCCCAGCCCTTCGCTGACGCTGCGGATCAGCCCGACGATGGCGCTCCACAGGACGATAGCAATCAGCCCGATTGACGTTGCCTTTTTTGCTGTTATTTCCACTCAACCCTCTGCCATTATTTCCCCGCGCGGGCGGAGGGGATCCCCGCCTCGCTGATGGAAGCAGGCCGAAGCATTCACCCACGGCTGCCGCGCTGTAAGGTAGCAAAATCAGATGAGCCTGCGCTACGCCGTCAACGCCGATCTGAAAAATATCCAGCCAACAGCCCCGCAGCCCCGTAGTTCGGGGCTTTTATTTATCCGGCAGCTCGCTTTCCTTCAATTTCACGGCTGCAGATCCCGCTCATCCACCTCGGCCCAGGCCTGAGTGGCGGAGTCGTAGCTGTTTTGGGTGATCGTCTTTTTCATCAGTGACCACTGATAAAGCGGGACGCCCGGATCGTCATCGGACTGGGTAAACCGATAGTAGGAGAGCTGGAACGGGTTGCGGTCATAAGGGCTCTCGCCCTTTTTCTCTGCGTTGATCAGCCAGAAAGTGTTGCCGCGGCGAAACAGCTGATTATCCTCGACCAGAAACTCCGCGTCCGCCGACAGGCGGTAGTCAAACCAGGTAAACCGCTCGCTGTTTGCCACCGGCATAATGCTGAGGCCGCCGTCGCCGCGATCGACGAAGAAGGTCAAACCAAGATTAGGGTGGGAAGTGTTGTTATCGAATTGCGCGACCACGACATAATCCTGTCGCCCGTCATCATTGATATCCAGAGGATTTATTCCCTGTTTGAGCAGGACCGGAGAGAGGGCGCAGACGCTGTTGCTGAACGCTGCGGCCGTCAGCCAGCATAAGGCCCGCAGGGTGACTGTCATTATGCTTCCTTTCATCAGACACGCAGGGAGGGGAATCACAGGAAGATACGGCATTTGCTGATTATTGCTGTGCCGTCGGTGCGTTACAACGACGATGTGAGAACGTACAGCCGGTCACAAGGGAGTCGGAAACCGCTGAAACGAATGATAGTGCCATCCGTTCAGGCTCTGTTGGTTACTGATTACTCCACCTCGCCCTGCGCCAGCCGGCTGATATGAATGCTCAGCCAGGTCAGCTCGTCGTTGGGCAGCACCAGCTGGTGCTTCTCTTCAACGTAGTCACGCACAGCCCAGGCGACCTGCATCGCCTGTGGGTGAAAGCGCACCATTTCCTGATAGAAATCATCCCCGTTGCGACTGACGATCTTGCCCGCCAGCACCCGTTCGGCAAAGTAGCGCAGATGGGTGATAAAGCGGTTGTAGTTGATGGTGGTGATATCCAGGTTGCGGTTCAGCTTGTAGCGAACGATTTCGGCAATGCGGTTCACCAGCTGGACCTGCTGGTGGGCGTCGCCGTTGTCGCTCTCACCTGAGGCGTTAATCAGGTGAAAGGCGATATGCACCGCTTCGTCGTCGGGCAGGGTGATGCGAAAGCGCTGGTTCACCAGCGCCGTGGCACGCAGGCCCAGTTCATACTCGCGCGGGTAGTAGCGTTTCACTTCCCAGCTCAGTTTGTTCACCACGTTCATGCCGCTTTTACTGCGCTCAACGGCGAAGAACAGGTGTTCGGCCAGCGTGAACAGCAGCACGCTGTTCAGCTTCTCAGCGTACTGCGGCTGTGCCACGGCGATGATGTCGTGGGTAACGTCAAAAAAGGCCGCCGGCACGCTGTCGGTCAGAGAAAGAAAGTGCTGCGCTTTGTAGCTCTCCAGCGGAATAAACACCTGCTCGATATGACTGGCGTCAACCAGCGCACCGGGTTTGGTGCCAAAGCCGAGGCCTTTGCCAAACAGGATCATCTCGCGACCCTCCTGTTCAACCAGCAGCATACTGTTATTCAGCGACTTCTTAACTCTTATCACATGCGTTTCCCGCGGCCTGATGACTTAACTGAGATCGCTGCCGTTGGTGGCGATCACTTTCTGATACCACCAGAATGAGTCTTTACGCAGGCGGGCAAGCGAGCCGTGGCCTTCATCATCCTGATCAACATAGATAAATCCGTAACGCTTGGACATCTGTGAAGTACCGGCACTGATAATGTCAATTGTTCCCCAGCTGGTAAAGCCCATCAGCTCAACGCCTTCGTGGATCGCCGCCAGCATTTGCTCGAAGTGTGATCTGAAGTAGTCAATGCGGTAGCCGTCGTGGATTTTTCCGTCCACCACTTCGTCGCGCGAGCCGAGGCCGTTCTCCACGATAAACAACGGCTTCTGGTAACGGTCATACAGCTCCAGCAGGGAGATCTTCAGCCCGACCGGGTCGATCTGCCAGCCCCATTCGGACGCCGGCAGGTAGGGGTTTTTTACCCCCAGCACGGTGTTGCCCGGGATGCGCTCGGCGTCCGGCTGCGTCGATTCGGTCAGCGACATGTAGTAGCTGAAGGAGACGAAGTCGACGGTGTGGTTGCGCAGAATATCCAGATCGTCCGGCTGCATCTCAAGACGGATGCCGCGCAGCTCCAGGTCACGCAGGATCAGCGGCGGGTAGGCGCCGTTTACCTGCACGTCGGCGTAGAAGTAGTTTTCCAGATTTTTCTTCAGCGTTGCCTGCACATCATCCGGGTGACAGGTGCGCGCATAGGTGGTCAGTTTGGTCAGCATGCAGCCTACCTGGCTGCCCGGAATAATCGCGTGGCAGTCGCGGGTGACCAGCGCCGAGGCGACAAACTGGTGGTGCAGGCCCTGATAGATATCCTGCCGGGCATGGCCCGGTGCGCACTTCTCTTCGCGGATCCCGGCGGTGGTAAACGGGTGGCGATGGATGCTGTCGATCTCGTTGAAGGTCAGCCAGTAACGCACAAGGTCTTTATAACGATGGAAGCAGACGTTGCAGTAACGGACGAAGGCATCGACCACGTTACGGTGCACCCAGCCGTTGTACTTTTCGCTGAGGATCAGCGGCATCTCGTAGTGGGAGAGGGTGACCAGCGGCTCAATGTTGTGCTTACGCATCTCGCTAAACAGATCGTCATAAAACTGCAGGCCGGCTTCGTTCGGCTGCGCCTCTTCACCGGAGGGGAAGATGCGTGACCAGGCGATGGAGACGCGCAGCACTTTGGTACCCATCTCAGCAAACAGCGCCAGATCCTCTTTATAACGATGATAGAAGTCGATGCCGCGACGTTTTGGGTATTTCTCATCGTTCAGGCCGTTCAGCGCATCCTGAATATTTTCGTCGCTCAGCGCCATATGGCCGCTGTAGTCCTTTACGTCCATATTCGGCTTATGCGCAATCGCATCGGCTACGGACGGGCCTTTGCCCGCCACGTTCCAGGCGCCTTCCGCCTGGTTAGCGGCGATGGCCGCGCCCCATAAAAAGTTCTGCGGAAATACCGGGATATTCTGTTTCATACTGACTCCTTTAAGGTCATCACGTGATGAGTGCCGACGGCAGCGTCGGACGAAGGGGAGAGCACCTCGAAGCGGTCGCTGTTGGTGACGACCATCACCACCACCGGATCGAAGCCGGCGGCAGTAATCGCTTCAAGGTCAAACCTGACCAGCAGATCGCCGGCTTTAACGTGCTGATTTTCAGTGACTTCAGGCCAGAAGTTGCGGCCTTCCATCTTGATGGTATCAATGCCAATGTGGAAAATAATCTCAGCTCCGCTGTCGGTGAGCATACTGAGCGCATGGCCGCTCTCAAACAGGCTGCTGATGGTGCCGTCCGCCGGAGCATACAGCGATCCGTGCGTGGGGATAACGCCGATGCCGTCACCCATAATACCGGCAGAAAACACCTCATCGTTGACCGAGGAGAGCGGGATCACCTTGCCCTCCGCCGGGCTGTTGAGATCGAACGCGTTGACCCGCGTCGGCGTGGTGGCGGTTGCCTGCGGCTCCTCATGCCAGATCGCCAGGGTGACAACAAAGGTCACCACAAAGGCCAGCCCGGCACCGGCCAGCGCCCAGAGAATATTGGCCGGATTGGTCGGTGAGACGAACATTGAGATGCTGGCGAGGCCCGGGCCAACCAGCGCAAACGCTTCTACCGCCATCCAGCCGATAAAGCCGCCGCCGATCACGCTGCCGATAATCACCGCATACAGCGCCTTCTTATTCAGCAGCGTAATGCCGTACAGCGCCGGTTCGGTAATGCCGCACAGCGCGGAGAGACCGGCCGACAGCGCGGTGGACTTTTTCACCCTGTCGCGGCTTTTAAAGTAGATGGCAAAGCAGGTGGCCGCTTCGGCAATATTGTGCGCCAGCGACGCGGGCAGGTAGAGCATCTCGCGGCCGAACTGCGACATCGAAGCCACGGCGTAGGGGATCATCGGCTTGTGCATACCGGAGGCGACCATAAATGGCAGCACGGCAGCCAGCAGCGCGGTGGCGACAAAGCCCAGCTTGCCGTACAGCCAGAGGATCACCGTGGCCATGCCGGAACCCAGTTCAAAGCCGAGTGGGCCGAGCAGCAGCAGCGTCACCGGTACGGTGACCAGCAGCGACAGCATCGGTGACAGGAACACCCGCAGCGCCGACGGCGAGTAGCGGTTAAAGAACTTCTCGGTCTGGGCGTAGAACAGCACGCAGAGGATCGCCGGGAACACCTGCGAGGCGTAGGCGATATTCAGCAGATCGAACGACAGGAACTGTGCCCCCTCCGCCAGCTGTTTCGACATCGCCGGCAGCACCAGCACCGACACCGCCGAGACCGCCACCAGAATATTAACCCGCAGTTTGGTGGCGGTGGTGATCGCCACCAGAATCGGCAGGAAGTAGAGCGGGGCGGAGCCGATGGCGTCGAGCACCTTCCAGGTGGAGTTATCGCGGGTCAGCCAGCCCATTACGTCGAGCAGCAGCAGCAGCGATTTCAGCACGCCGCCGCCGGCAATCGCCGGGATCAGCGGCTGGAAAATGCTGATCACAAAGTCAATCAGATACGGCCCCCACTGGCGACGTGCGCCGGGTCTGGCCGCGTCAGGCTGGCGGCCTTCTGCCAGCTGGCGCACCGCCTCGTAGATCTCAATCACCTCTTTGCCGATGATAACCTGACACTGGACGTTGACCCGCACGCCCAGCACGCCCGGCACTTTTTCCAGCGCTGGCTGGTTGACCCGCGCGTTATCCACCAGGCTCAGCCGCAGCCGGGTTGAACAGTGCTCGATATGTTCGATGTTATTCACACCGCCAACCAGGTTAATTATTGTTTGTGCCGTTTCCAGATAGCTCATCTGACACCCCTTATTTTTCCCAAAAAAAAAGACCTGAAGCCCCGGTTTAAGGGAGCTTCAGGTCTTGCCTGGTTGATACCAGTGACACGCCTGCCCACAGTTCTATAGCGGCAGAGGGGGAAAGGCAATGAGATTACCGAATCGTGTATGGGAATTGTGAGCGAGGCGGCAAATTACGCTGTGGTGTCAGATACTGCTGGTTATCAGCCGGACTTACCGACGGTGAGCTGCTGATGCTGTTGCAGTTCATAGTCGATAAATGCGCCAATCATCGCCCGCCAGACGCTTTCTGCAATCTCCGGCGGCAGCCCCTGCTCAC
Source organism: Erwinia sp. B116 (assembly GCF_002865965.1). NCBI lineage: Bacteria > Pseudomonadati > Pseudomonadota > Gammaproteobacteria > Enterobacterales > Erwiniaceae > Erwinia > Erwinia sp. B116. Next base: position 277,450 of record NZ_JRZZ01000003.1, on the reverse strand, counting down.
TGGCCTGCAGGCGAACCTTATCCACCACCTGCTGCACGCGGTCCGGCGCGCGCACGGCAGCGCTGTCTTTTTTAAAGGCGGCCGCCGCCTTAACACAGGCCGCGCGTTTCGCGATCAGTTTCACCAGTTCACTATCAAGGGTGTCGATTTGCCGGCGGAGTTCGTCGAGGGAGTTACCGATATTCATGTTGATCCTTGTAGCTAGTACAAAAGTACAAAGTACCGGTTTTACACTCTCTTTGCCAGTGGCTGAAAGGGCGAAATTTATGCATCAATGTGGGCTGGCTGGCGCAGATACACAATAATCAGCGTTCTGGCAGAACGAAAAAAGGCAGGGTGGTTAGCCCCGCCTTGCTTCAGGTTGCCGTTACCCCTTAGGGTCTTGCGGCAAGTTGTCTGATGACAACGATAATGCTAAGGCTGATGTGCAGAATTTGCAGTATCAGCAGAATGCTTCCCAGCAGTATCACCGGTGCGCTCCTTATCCAGCCAGAGCACCACACGCCGTTAATGCCTTTGGGTTTTCCCTCACGACGCATTTCTGCTTCACATTCAGGTGGCACTCTTTTAGGTTCAGGCAAACCGGGCAGCACCATCTGTTACCGGTTGGGAAAAACCAGGGATGAGTCCTTTCAGCTACCGGCAAGAGGTAACCTGATACTGCTGTGAGCAGGCTGATTATAATGGGGGAAAGGGATGTGATAACCTGCAAATCGTGCGTATTCTGTACTGAGTGACATTGACCTTACCTGTTGACGTGATACGATTTCATGGCTTCACACTTCAGGTGGTACGATTCTTTATGCGGCTACCAATCGCTAAAAGAGATAAAAAACCGACGTCATCGTCGGTTTTTTTTCGCCCTCATTTCTGCTCAGGCCAGCTTAATCATCACCATTCCGGCCAGCAGCAACAGCAGACCCAGCCAGCCTTTGCGGTTCAGGCGCTGACTAAACATCACCCAGCCCGCTGCAATCGTCGCTATCAGGCCGAAGCCACCCCACAGGGCGTAGGCAACCGCAAGATCGATGCCTTTCACGGCCTGCGATAATGCGCTGAATGCGGCCAGCACGCCCAGCAGGGAGAGTACGCCGTAAGCCTTACGTTTAAAGCCGTTCGACAGTTTTAGCAGGATATTAGCGGCAATTTCAAGCAGAATGGCCACCAGCAGCCAGAGAGCATGTACCCATTCAAACGCCTGCATGATGCCCCCCTGCCTGCGTCTGTGCGGCTCGTGGGGTTTTACTGCGGGTGCCCGTTTTAATCAGGGCGATACCGGCTATCAGCGTGGCCAGTCCGGCGACTTTCATCAGTGATACGGACTCATCAAACAACAGCACGCTGAACAGGGTAATAAACAGGATCCCCACCCCTTCCCACATGGCGTAAGCCACGCCGAGAGCGATTTTTTTTACAGAAAAGGAGAGGAAAATATAGGACAGGGCGATCATCACCAGCATCAGCAGATAGCCGCCGTGGTGGTCATTTACATCTGCCCATTTCATCGACAGGGTGCCGGTAATTTCAAAAGCAATGGCCAGAGCCAGCAGGAACCAGTAACGCATAATATCTCTTCCACAAGAGAGTCATCATCGTGCGCCAGCCCACCGTTTGCGCGAGGCTACGGGGCTGAAAGCAGAAAACAGAGTCGGCAAAGCCACGCAGAAATGCGTTATGCCGCAGGCGGAAGAGCAGGACTAAAGTGCGTTACGCCAGTGTTGTTCACCGGTAATGAGGGCGCTGAAGGTGCGTGTTGAGGTAAAGCAGAAGCGTTCGTTTCTGAACAAAGTATCCATATAATTTACAACTTATCCGCGTTGTTGCTTCTCGTCGGTGCGGAAAGAAAATTGTCCTCAGTTGTTGTACACCCGCGGATCCTAGCCTGGTTCATAACGTAAAGTGACGAAATTTGCGCTTCTTTACGCTGGGTGCCGGTAAAGCTGCGGCTGTTAACGGGCTGCCACGAAAAAAGGCGGGTGGTGAAACCCCGCCTTGATTCAGGTTACCGCTGCTCCTTACGGTCTTGCGGCAAGTTGTCTTGCGACAACGATAATGCTAAGGCTGACGTGCAGAATTTGCAGTATCAGCAGAATGCTTCCCAGCAGTATCACCGGTGCGCTCCTTATCTGAACAGAGCACCACCCGCCGCTTATGCCTTTGGGTTTTCCCTCGCGGCGCGTTTCTGGCTTAGTGAAACAACAGGCACTCTGCAGGTTAAGGCAAACCGGGCAGCACCATCTGTTTCCGACCGGGAAATTTTCAAATCCTTTTCAGCAACCTGCCAGAGACAGCTTCGTGTAATCATTAAGCTTCGCGATTATAAGCATTCGAAGCTTAAGCTCGAACCACATATTGTGCGTTTTTCAGGCGGTTGCTTATTGACCGCAGGGCAGGGGGTGATAACATTATCTGGCTTAGTGATACAGCAGGTATTGTTCCGTTGCAGGGCTACCAACCTGAAAATGGGGCGGATTAGGGCAGGCTGGTTACCTTGCCTTAATTCAGTTTGCGTTGAGGCCTTATAAGGCTTAGTAAAGTGTATTGCGACAACGAGAATGCTCAGGTAACGAAAAAAAACCGACGGTAAAGTCGGTTTTTTTTCGTCCCTGTTCAGGCTATCGATGGCGGTTCAGACTCTGCTCGCCATTCATCCACAGGCCCCGGCAAAAATTACCCCGCGCGCGCTCATCTCACGCTGCCAGCGGGCGGCGCTGGTGGTCCAGTAGACGGACTTAACGCCGAAACGTGCCAGCTCCGCCTGCGACCAGGAGAACCACTTCTCCGGGAATTTCTGCCGGTAATCCGCCAGCAGCTGTGGGCAATAAGCGATCTTTTCGCTGACGCCGATCGTCTGGTAAAACTGGCTCTCCTGTTGTGCCAGCGCGATAAATTCGGGCTGTGTGACAAACTTTTGCGCCGTCATCCCGTCTTCGCTGTTTTCCATCGCGATCTCGCTGGCCGGGCTGTGCAGGCTGCCGTGCCACAGCAGGTAGCTGTTCTGGCCAATATATTTGTTTTTGCCTGCGGGGAACAGGTAGCTGGCGCAGGCGGACGCACAGACGTTTCTCACCTCAACGTCAACGCCGCGCTTGTGGATCTCACGGCCTAATTTCATCGCTTCCACGACGTCGCCGCCGATGCTGTTGAGGGAGATCTTCTCCACCCGCCGCATCTTTAGCTGGTCAATCACCTTGTCTGCCGAGCCGGTAATAATCTGGCCATCGTAGTAGAGCGTACCGTTACGCACGCTGATTTCCGGTGGTGAAAGCAGCACCCGCTCGTCCTGAATATCGATGGCCTGTGCGGCAGCGGTCGGTGCGCTGAGCGCGCAGGCAAGCAGCGGCAGCAGCGTAGAGAGCGGGGATAAGCGTGGCAACATGATTGCGGGTTCCTTGTGCAGTGGATCAGGCGGCGGGCGCAGGCGCATGGCGTTGGCGATACGTCAGTCATGTCCGTAGTACCCTTGAGTTTACTTGATTCCCGTCCCTGCTGTCGCACAACGCGTTGCCCAAAGGCAGAACGGCGCGTGAGCGGCAGGTGGTTCGCGCAAAAAAAACGGCAAATGTGGAGCCTTTGCCATGAAATCGTCAGGTAATGTAAATAAATGTATCAATGTTGAGTGATTATCATTTAAATTTAGCCGGTCTGATTTGACTCTCTTACCTCGGGAAAAAACAATGTCCTCATCTGTCTTTAAACGCCGTGCTGTTGCCGGTGCGCTGGCGCTTGCCCTGCTGGCAACCGCCACCTCAGCCCTGGCTGAAATCAAAACCCTGACCGACGTCATCGGCCGTCAGGTGAAGGTCGACCTGCCTGCCAAGCGCGTGGTGCTGGGTTTCTACTTTGAAGATTATATGGCCGTGGGCGGTGAGAAAGCCTTTGATTCGGTGGTTGGCCTGTCGCGTGAAGCGTGGGAAGGCTGGGTGCCGGCTAACTGGGCGATGCACGTTGCGCACCGCCCGTCGCTGAAAGACATTCCTGACGTGGGTGAAGTGGAGGCGCAGAACTTCTCGGTGGAGAAGGTGCTGAGCCTCAACCCGGACCTGCTGATCCTCGCCGACTGGCAGTATCAGGCGCTGGGTGCCGATATCAAGCGTATCGAGAAGCAGGGTATTCCGATCGCGGTGGTCGACTTTAACGCGCAGACCGTTGAGCGCCACGTGGCATCCGCCCGCGTGCTGGGCACGCTGACCGGTCAGGACGCGCGGGCGACAGAAATCGCCGATCTTTATGCGGCGTCGTTGAAACAGGTGGCCGATCGCGTGAAGGCCTCCGGCAAGCCGCAGCCAAAGGTTTACGTCGAGTTTGGCAATAAAGGCCCGGAAGAGTACTCCTTCACCTACGGCAAGAACATGTGGGGCGCGATGGCCACCGCGGCCGGCGGCAACAATATCGCCACGCCGTTTGTTGAGTGGTGGGGCCCGCTGAACCCGGAGCAGGTGCTGGCCTCGCAGCCGGACGCTATTTTCATCGCCGGGCGTGAGAACAACGCCAACCCCAATGCGCTGCCGATGGGGCAGGGGGTAAAAATTGACGACGCGCGCGCGAAGCTGAAGGGCTTTGAGCAGCGTGCCGGCTGGAGCGGACTGCCGGCGGTGAAAAACGGCAAGGTCTATGGCGTTTATCAGGGCGCATCCCGTACCCTGTCTGACTTCGCGATGGTGCAGTATATGGCCAAACAGCTCTATCCTGAGCAGTTCAAAGACGTTGACCCGCTGGCTAACTACCTCAACTTCTACAAAAAATACCTGCCGGTCACCCCGGAAGGCACCTTTGTGGTCGGCGTTAAGTAACGATCTTCCCCCGGTGGCCCGCGGATAAGGCGGGCCGCCCACCGATTGTCTCGATCGCGCCGCTGCTGCTGCGCGTGATTTTCCGGATACGCCCATGACCTTTTCCTCAGCCAGCCGCAACGCCATTGCCGCGCACCGCGCGCGCGAACGTAAGCGCTGGCGTTACGTGCTGCTGTTTTTAATGATTACGGCGGTCAGCCTGGTGTTTGATATCGCCACCGGCCCGTCGATGCTCTCACCCTCTGAGGTGATCCGCTCGCTGACCGGGCTGGGCGAACGCGCGGCGATGACCGACGCCATCGTGCGTGAACTGCGGCTGCCGATGGCGCTGATGGCGCTGGTGGTCGGCGCGGCGCTCGGTGCCGGCGGCGTGCAGATGCAAACGTTGCTGAACAACCCGATGGCCAGCCCCTACACGCTGGGGATGGCGGCGGCGGCCGGTTTTGGTGCCGCGCTCAGCCTGGCGTTTGGCGGTTTCGGGCTGAACCCGATGTTCGCCGTGCCGATCGGCGCGTTTCTGTTTTCGATGATCGCCGCGCTGTTCCTGTTTATGCTGGCCTCGATGCGCCGGGTGCGCACCGAAACCATTATTCTCGGCGGCATCGCGCTGCTGTTCCTGTTCCAGTCGCTGCTGTCGCTGATCCAGTTTCTCTCCGCGCCGGAGCTGTCACAACAGATCCTTTTCTGGCTGTTCGGCAGCCTGACCAAGGCCACCTGGCCGACGCTGCTCCTTACCACGGTGGTGACGCTGGTCTGCTGCCTGCTGCTGCTGGCCGACTCGTGGCAGCTGGCGGCGCTGCGCATGGGCGAAACCCGCGCGCGCAGCCTCGGCGTGAACGTGCGGCGCCTGCGCATGAAGGTGCTGGTGATCGTGGCGGTGATGACCGCCACCGCCACCAGCTTCGTCGGAGTGATCGGCTTTATCGGCCTTGTGGCCCCGCATATTGCGCGGATGGTCGTGGGTGAGGATCAGCGCTTCTCGCTGCCGATGTCGGTGCTGAGCGGCGCGATGATGCTGTCGGCGGCGTCGGTGCTGTCGAAATCTATCGTGCCCGGCGCGCTGTTCCCGGTCGGCATTGTGACCGCGATCGTTGGCGTGCCGTTTTTACTGTGGCTGATCTTTGCCCCGCGCAGGAGCGCCTTATGATCGCCCTCGACGGCATTCAGGTGCAGCGCGCTGGCCGCATCATTATTGATAACCTCAGCACGTCGCTGGCCGCCGGACAGATCCACGTGATTATCGGCCCCAACGGCACCGGAAAAACCACGCTGCTCGGCGCGCTGTTTGGCGAGCTGCCGCTGGCGACCGGCGCGATCCGCTGTGGAGAACGCGAGTTAACCACCGGCAAGCCGCGCGGAAAAACGCTGCAGCAGTGGCGCGATGCCATCGCCTACCTGCCGCAGGACAGCACGGCGGATATCGGCCTGACGGTGCTGGAGGTGGTGGTGCTCGGGCGGTTGGGCAGGCTGTCGCTGCATATCGATGACGAGACGCTGGACGCGGCGATGCAGCGGCTTGAGCAGGCCGGAATCGGCCATCTGGCCGAACGCGATATCGCTTCGCTTAGCGGTGGGCAGCGGCAGATGGTGCTGTTTGCCCAGGTGATGATGCGTGAGCCTGAGGTGATGCTGCTGGATGAACCGGTCAGCGCGCTGGATCTTAAACATCAGCTGGCGCTGCTCAACCTGGTGCGGCGCGAAACCCGCGCGCGCAACTGGGTAACGGTGATTGTGCTGCACGATCTCAACCTCGCCTGCCAGTACGCGGACAACCTGCTGGTGGTGGCCGGTGGTCAGCTGCAGGCCGCGGGGCGGCCGCGCGAAGTGATTAACGCGCAGCTGATCGGTGACACTTACGGCGTCGAAGTCGAGATCCTGCATGACCGGGCCGGTAACCCGGTGGTGCAGCCGATGGGGATATCGGCACAGGGTGACGCATAGTACAGATAGCCAGTGCAGGCTGATGTGACTTAGCCTGCCTGACTGCCTGACTGCCTGACTGCCTGACTGCCTGACTGCCTGACTGCCTGACTGCCTGACCGCCTGTTAACTCGCCTGACTCTTAACTCGTCCGTCTGTCCGGTCCCTGATATAACCGCCAGGGGGCCGGTGAACGGAGAGCGGGCTTCAGCAGAAAAATGCGCGCCAGATCGCGTTTTTAAGATCAGCGCGCTGAAACCGGCGGCGTAACAGAGTAGGGTGCCCGCAATACGGGCGAACGGGCAGGCAGGATGGTCGATTTTACTCTGGTGTTACAGCTGCTGCAGCAGATGTGCGTGTTCCTGGTGATCGCCTGGCTGATGAGCAAAACCCGGCTGTTTATCCCGCTGATGCAGGTGACCGTCCGCCTGCCGCACAAGCTGCTGTGCTATGTCACCTTCTCAATCTTCTGCATTCTCGGTACCTATTTCGGCCTGCATATCGAAGACTCGATTGCCAATACCCGCGCCATCGGCGCGGTGATGGGCGGCCTGCTTGGCGGGCCGGTGGTCGGCGGGCTGGTGGGGCTGACCGGCGGCCTGCACCGCTATTCGCTGGGCGGGATGACCGCGCTGAGCTGTATGCTTTCCACCTTTACCGAAGGGCTGCTCGGCGGCCTGTTGCACAGTTACCTGCTTAAACGCGGCCGCCCCGACCGGGTGTTCAGCCCGCTGACCGCCGGCGGCGTGACGCTGGTGGCGGAACTGGTGCAGATGGCGATTATTCTGCTGATCGCCCGCCCGTATCAGGACGCGCTGCACCTGGTGAAAAACATCGCCGCGCCGATGATGGTCGCCAATACCGTCGGCGCGGCGATGTTTATGCGCATCCTGCTCGACAAGCGGGCGATGTTTGAGAAATACACCTCGGCCTTCTCGGCCACCGCGCTGAGGCTGGCGGCAGAAACCGAGGGGATCCTGCGCCAGGGGTTTAACGAAGAGAACAGCATGAAGGTGGCGCAGGTGCTTTATCGCGAACTGGATATCGGCGCGGTGGCGATCACCGATCGCGACAAGCTGCTGGCCTTTACCGGCACCGGTGACGATCATCACCTGCCCGGCACGCCGATCGCCTCGGATTATACCTGGCGGGCGATTGAGAGCGGTGAGGTGGTCTACGCCGACGGTAACGAGGTGCCTTACCGCTGTTCGCTGCATGATAACTGCAAGCTGGGTTCGACGCTGGTGATCCCGCTGCGCGGTGAAAATCAGCGGGTGATCGGCACTATCAAGCTCTATGAGCCGCGTAACCGGCTGTTCAGCTCGATCAACCGCACGCTGGGCGAAGGCATCGCGCAGCTGCTGTCGGCGCAGATCCTTGCCGGGCAGTTTGAGCGGCAGAAGGCGCTGCTGGTGCAGTCGGAGATCAAGCTGCTGCACGCGCAGGTCAATCCGCACTTCCTGTTTAACGCGCTGAATACGCTGGTGGCGGTGATCCGTCATGACAGCACGCAGGCCGCGCAGCTGGTGCAGTATCTGTCGACCTTTTTCCGCAAAAACCTCAAGCGACCGGGCGACGTGGTGACGCTGGCCAACGAGCTGGAGCACGTTAACGCCTATCTGCAGATTGAGCTGGCCCGCTTCCGTTCGCAGCTGCGGGTCGATCTGCGGGTACCGGAGTCACTGGCGCAGCTGCGGCTGCCCGCATTCACCCTGCAGCCGATCGTCGAGAACGCCATCAAGCACGGTACTTCACAGCTGCTGGGGACCGGGGTGATCGCCATTGACGCCCGCACCGAGGGTGAACATCTGCTGCTGACCGTCGAGGATAATGCCGGACTCTATCTACCCGGCGCGGACGGCAGTGGCCTCGGTATGAGCCTGGTCGACAAGCGCCTGCGCGGCCGCTTTGGCGACGACTGCGGCATCAGCGTCAGCTGCGAGCCGGAGCGCTATACGCGCATCACCCTGCGCCTGCCGATGAGCGCCTGAGGAAAAAACCTATGCTGAATGTACTGATCGTCGATGACGAGCCGCTGGCGCGCGAGAACCTGCGCGTGCTGCTGCAGGATCGGGCCGATATTACCATTGTGGGGGAGAGCGCCAACGCCATTGAAGCGATGGGCGCGGTCAACCGGCTGCGGCCGGACGTGGTGTTCCTCGATATTCAGATGCCGCGCATCAGCGGGCTGGAGATGGCCGGTATGCTCGATCCGCAGCAGCGCCCCTGGATCGTGTTTCTGACCGCCTTTGATGAGTACGCGGTGAAGGCGTTTGAGGAGCACGCGTTTGATTACCTGCTTAAGCCGGTCGATCCCGCCCGGCTGGAAAAAACCCTCGCCCGCCTGCGCGAGGTGCGGCCGCTGCAGAATATCGCCGCGCTGGAAGGCCCGGAGCCGCTGAAGTTTATCCCCTGCACCGGCCACAGCCGTATCTGGTTGCTGCCAATGGAGGAGGTGGCGTTTGTCAGCAGCCGGCTGAGCGGCGTGTACGTCACCAGTCAGGACGGCAGGGAGGGCTTTACCGAGCTGACGCTGCGCACGCTGGAGAACCGCACGCCGCTGGTGCGCTGCCACCGTCAGCACCTGGTGAACATGGCGCACCTGCGCGAGATCCGCCTGGAGGATAACGGCCAGGCGGAGCTGCTGCTGCGCAACGGCCAGACGGTGCCGGTCAGCCGCCGTTACCTGAAGCCGCTGAAGGAGCGGCTGGGGTTGTAACAGCCCAGGGGTTAACGCGGCCGCAGCGCCTCGAAGGTGCCGCGGATCTGCGATTCCGGCAGCTGCTGGCCGATAAACACCAGTGTGCTGCGCTTCGTCTCTTCCGGCTGCCACTCGCGGTCCCAGTCGGCGCTGTACAGACGCTGCACGCCCTGGAACAGCAGCCGGCACGGCTGGTCGGCGATCCACAGCATGCCCTTATAACGCAGCAGATCCTGGGCAAAGCCGCCGAGCAGCTCTTCCATCGCCGCCGACACCGCCGCCAGTTCCACCGGGTAGTCCAGCTCAACCACCAGAGAGGCGATCATCGGCTGGGCAGGCGCGATAAAGCGGAAGCGCGGCGCGGGCTGCACCACCTGCTCCTCCAGCATAAAGCCGCGGGTGTCAAACAGCAGCGCCAGATCGATCTGGCCGTTAACCACCGGATGGACCGGGGCGCGGGCGTTGATGCGCTGCAGGCGTTCAACCAGCTCCGCGCTGTCGCCGGCCACGTCGGTTTTGCTCAGCAGCAGACGGTCGGCGTAGCCGACCTGCGCCTGGGCAAGGCTGAAGCGCCCCAGCTGTTCAGCGGCGTGCACCGCATCCACCAGGGTAATCACGCCGTCCAGCAGGTAGCGCTGGCACAGCACCTCGTGCGAGAAGAAGGTGTGAATAATCGGGCCGGGATCGGCCATGCCGGTGCACTCGATAATCAGCCGGTCAAACGCCAGCGTGCCGTTATCCAGCCCGTCGAGCAGGTCGAGCAGCGCATCCTCCAGATCGTTAGCGCGCGAACAGCAGATGCAGCCGTTGGTCAGGGTTCTGATTTCCGTGGCGCGGTCGCCAATCAGCTGGTCGTCGATCGCCACGCCGCCGTACTCGTTCTCAATCACGGCAATTTTGTAATCCTGCTGTTCGTGCAGAATATGGCGTAACAGGGTGGTTTTACCGGCACCGAGAAAACCGGTCAGTACCGTAACTGCAATCGGGTTCATAACGTTCCTTAACAGCAGCGCATGCCGCCTTTACCATCGCCGCCGTAGCGCGCCTGCTGGCGCTCGCGGAAAAATTCTTTATAGGTCATCGCCGGCTGGTCCGGATGATTGGCCTGCATATGGGCAACGTAGGTATCGTAGTCGGGGATGCCGACCAGCATCCGCGCGGCCTGGCCGAGATACTTTTTTGCCGCGCCTAAGTTATCAAACATATTCCTCTCCGTAACGAAAAAAGCGGTGCCGTTAACGGCACCGCCCGGATTGAGCCTTTAGTGGCCGGAGACGGTTTTGATCCCCTCTTTCGGCACCTCGACGTAAGGCGTTTCACAGTCGGTTCGGGCATCCGCGCGGCGGGCTTTCTGCCAGGCGCGGAAGCCGTAGAACAGGATACTGTACACCACGATCAGGAACAGAATGCTCAGCCCGGCGTTGGTGTAGTTGTTAATGACAATATGCTGCATATTACTCAGCTGCTGCGGGGTCAGCGTGTCGCTGCCCGCCGCCATCTTCGCCTTATACTCGCCGGCCATAAAGAAGAAGCCTTCCAGCTGCGGGTTGTTGCTGAGCAGCTTGAGGCCCAGCGCCCAGGTGGTGCAGATCAGCAGCCAGATGGCGGGCAGCAGCGGCACCCAGACGTAACGGGTGCGTTGCATCTTCACCAGCACCACGGCGGAGAGGATCAGCGCCACGGCGGCCAGCATCTGGTTGGAGATGCCGAACAGCGGCCACAGGCTCTTCACGCCGCCCAGCGGATCGACCACGCCCTGATAAAGCAGATAGCCCCACAGGCCGACGCAGCCGGCGGTGCCGATAACCCCGGCCACCAGTGAGTCGGTTTTCTTCAGGAACGGCACGAAGTTACCCAGCAGATCCTGCAGCATAAAGCGGCCGGAGCGGGTACCGGCGTCCAGCGCGGTAAGGATAAACAGCGCTTCAAACAGGATGCCGAAGTGGTACCAGAAGCCCATATCGGCCACCGGCATGATTTTGTCGAACACGTGGGCGATGCCCACCGCCAGCGTCGGCGCACCGCCGGCACGATTCAGTACGGAAGGTTCGCCGATATCTTTCGCGGTCTGCAGGATCTCTTCAGGTGAGATAACAAAGCCCCACGAGCTGACGGTGGCCGCCGCCTGGGCGGTAACGTCCTTCAGCTGCGCCATAATCAGCGGCGCGTTCTCGCCGCCCAGCTCGTGCAGGTTCGGCATGGTGATGCCCAGCCCGGCCGGTGGGGTGTTCATGGCAAAGTAGAGGCCCGGCTCGATAATCGAGGCGGCAACCAGCGCCATCACCGCCACAAAGGACTCCATCAGCATCGCACCGTAGCCGATAAAGCGCGCGTCGGTTTCACAGGCCAGCAGCTTCGGCGTGGTGCCGGAAGCGATCAGCGCGTGGAAGCCGGAGACCGCGCCGCAGGCGATAGTAATAAACAGGAACGGGAACAGGGCGCCTTTCCACAGCGGGCCGCTGCCGTCGATATACGGGGTGATGGCCGGCATTTTCAGCTCGGGGTTAAGGATCACGATGCCGATCGCCAGCCCGACGATCACGCCGATTTTCAGGAAGGTGGCCAGGTAGTCGCGCGGCGCAAGGATCAGCCACACCGGCAGCAGCGCCGAGATAAAGGCGTAACCGATCAGCGTAAAGGTGATGGTGGTGTCCTTGAAGGTCAGCGCCGGGCCCCAGTACGGATCGTGGGCGACGATACCGCCAAACCAGATGCTGAGGATCAGCAGCAGCACGCCGATTACCGAGATTTCCCCGACGCGGCCCGGACGGATAAAGCGCATATAGATGCCCATAAACAGCGCAATCGGCACCGTTGAGCAGACGGTAAACACGCCCCACGGGCTCTCCGCCAGCGCTTTCACCACGATCAGCGCCAGCACCGCGAGGATGATGATCATAATCAGGAAGCAGCCGAACAGCGCGATGGTGCCGGGCACCGGGCCCATCTCTTTCTTGATGATCTCCCCCAGTGAGGCGCCGTTGCGGCGCGAGGAGATAAACAGCACCATAAAGTCCTGCACCGCCCCGGCCAGCACCACGCCGCCCAGCAGCCACAGCACGCCGGGCAGGTAGCCCATCTGCGCCGCCAGCACCGGGCCGACCAGCGGTCCGGCCCCGGCGATCGCCGCAAAGTGGTGACCAAACAGCACGTTGCGGTTGGTCGGTACGTAGTTCAGCCCGTCGTTATTCAGCACCGCCGGTGTGGAACGGGTCGGGTCAAGCTTCATCACCTTCCGGGCGATATACAGGCTGTAGTAGCGGTAGGCGACCAGATAGACCGACACCGAGGCGACGACGATCCACAGCGCGCTGATATGTTCGCCGCGGCGCAGCGCCACCACGGCGAGGCAGCAGGCACCCAGTATGCCGAGTAACATCCACGGCAGGTGCCGGAGAGCGGTATTTTTATTCATAAGTAACCTGGTTTTCAGCGCGTCCGGCGCAGGCGGCCGGTGAGGCTGAGTAGGGTAAAAGGATGATATTTTTATGCCCGCTCAGGGTGACGGAAATCCCAGTTGAAAGGCGGGAATTGTCGTTAAGCGGTGATATTGGCGGGTAAGCGGCGACTGGCGGCGGTAAGCGGTTTTACCGCGCGGCTAAGTGGCTGAATTGTGTGATTAAGATCTCATTAATAACCCGGTAAAATCCCTTGCTCCGCACCGTCATGGCAGTCAGGTCAGCATCAGGGACAGTCAGAGAGTCAGCAGGCAGGTAAAAAAGCCGTCGTACAGCAGGCTACCCGGCATCCGCTCAGAACAGGGGCAAGCAGGGCAGAGCAGCACCGGCTGTGGTAACGGCCAGACTGGCTGGCCGTTATGCCGGTTTACGCGGTAAACTTATAGGTAAAGGCGTACTCCAGCCCGCGGTCGAACTGATACGGTAGCGGTTGCAGCGTCAGGGTGTTGTCGCTGATGGAGAACGGTACCTCGACCGCCTCACCCTTGCACAGCAGCTGACAGGCAGCCGGCCGGTAGCCCGCCTGCAGGTTCAGCGTCAGCGGTTCGCTCAGCCACTTGTTAACGATCAGATAGTCAGCCTCCGCCACGCGGGTGAAGGCGCAGCGTGCATCGTCGCTCTGCAGATGGCCGCCGATCTGGCTGTCATAGACAGCCTCGCCGTTAACGTCCATCCAGCGGCCGATATCGCGCAGGCGCTCCTGCTGCAGCGTCGGAATGCGGCCGTCGGCGGTCGGGCCCACGTTAAGCAGGAAGTTGCCGCCTTTGGAGACGATGCCGATCAGCTGCTCTACCAGCTGCTGCGAGGTGCAGTAATCTTCCAGCTGTTCGGCGCGGTTAAAGCCGTAGGATTTGCCAATGCCGCGGCTCTCTTCCCAAGGATGGGTTTTGCCGAAGCCCTCTTTATCGTTGTATTCGGTGCTGTAGTAGTCGCCGTGATTGCCCGGCATGCCGCTAAAGAAGCGGTCGTTCACCAGCACTTCATCCCTGTTTGGCGCGTCGTTATACAGCCAGGCGAGGAACTCTTTGGTCTGGCTGAACTCCTCGCTGAGATCCCACTCGCCGCCGTCGGAGAAGATCAGGCAGGGCTGATAGGTTTTCACCAGCTCTTTCAGCTGCGGCAGCAGGATCTCCTGTGGATAACGCTGTTCATCGATACCGAACTTCAGGCGATCTTTTTCCGGCACAAAGTAACCACCCTCGGCGCGGTGGCTCCAGTTGGTCTCCCAGTCGATGATCGAGTAGTAGATCCCCATCTTCAGCCCGCTGTCGCGTACCGCCGTGGTGACGGCACCCAGCAGATCCTGTTGCGGCCCGACGTCAGCGCTGTTCCAGTTTTTCTTGTGGGCGTTGGTGGTCGGCCACATGCAGTAGCCGTCGTGGTGCTTGGTGGTCATCACCACATATTTCGCGCCGGAGGCCTTAAACAGCGCCGCCCAGGCATCGGCATCAAACAGCTCTGCCTTAAACTGCGGCGCAAAGTCGCGGTACAGGAAATCACTGCCGTAATGCTTTGCATGGAAATCATCGTCGTTATTGCGATAGCTACCGTAAACGCTGGCGTAGTACCACTCGGCGTAAGAGCCAAACAGCGAGTTATCCACTTTGCGCCAGGCGGGTACGGAGAACACCCCCCAGTGAATAAAGATGCCGAATTTTGCCTGGTTGAACCATGCCGGCGTCTGGCGCTGGTCAAGGCTGTCCCAGCTCGGGAGATAGGTTGTATTGCTCACGTTTAGTCCTTAATTTCTTCGGTTGGGTCGATTTTCGCAATGCACAGCCCGGTGACGGCGTAGAAAGCGGCAATGATTAAGCCGGCGTAACACTGCACGGCCCACAGGGCATAATCCAGCGTCGCCACGTTCAGCGTCGCGGCCATAAACACCCCGGCCGCGGTCCACGGGATCAGTGGTTCAATCACCGTGGCGGCGTCTTCCACGGTACGGGAGATATTTTTACGGTGCAGCCCGTTCTGTTCATAGGCTTTTCTGAACAGTTCTGAGGGCAGCAGGCAGGCGATATTGTTGTTACCGGTGGCGGCTATCAGCGCCACGCAGGCGGCAATAGTCGAGAAGATCAGACCTGCGGCGCTGGTGACGATGCGGGTGAAGTAGCCGATGATAATATCCAGCGCGCGGGTCAGCGTGAGCGGGCCGGCGAACGAGAAGGCGCAGAGGATCACCAGAATCAGCGACATCATCGAGGCCACGCCACCGCGCTCCAGCAGCAGACGAATGCTGGCCGGTACCGCTTCCGGGTTATCGGTCAGGGTGCTGACGCTGAAACCGGAAACCCAGATATTCAGGTTTTCAATCAGGCCGATGCCCTGAGTAAACCAGGCGATCAGCATTGAGATGGCGGTGGTAAACAGCAGAACCGGGATCACCGGTTTTTTCAACAGCGCACCGGCCAGCACGATAAAGATCGGCAGCGCGAGGATCCAGCTGGTGTGATAAAGCTGGTGGATCTGATCGACGGTTTGCTGTGCGGAAGCGAGGCTGCCGCTGCCCGGTTGGCTCCAGAAACCGATAAAGAAGTAGATCACCGCAGAGATCAGGTAAGCCGGGATCGTGGTCTTGCACAGGTGGCGGATGTGATCGTAGAGGTCGAGGTTGTTAACGATCGCCGCAAAGTTGGAGGAGCCGCTGAGCGGGGAAATTTTGTCGCCGAAGTAAGCACCGCCGACCACGGCACCCGCCACCGCCGCCAGGTTGGCATCCAGCCCGTGCGCCACGCCCATCAGCGCCACGCCGATGGTGCCCGCCGAGCCCCACGAGGTGCCGGTACAGGTGGCGACGATGCTGGTGACCAGGAAGGTAATCAGCACCAGATACTGCGGGTTAATAATCTTCAGGCCGATGGTGATCAGGTACGGGATGGTGCCGGAGCTCATCCACACGCCAATCACCCCACCCACGCACATCACGATCATCAGTGACGGCAGCGCCTGAGAGAATTTCTTCACGATTTCATCAATGATGTCCTGGAAGCTGTAGCCCAGCCACATGGCGACAAAGGCGTTCAGCACCGCAGTGATGCACAGCAGCGCCTCCAGCTTAATGCCGAGAATGGTGTAACCGAGAATAATCGAAATTAATGAAATGCCGAGCAGGAAGAATGATGCAGGCAGCCCCAGCACTCTGCGGGTGGTTTCAGGCAAAACCTCTGATGTTGAAGACATACGTACCCTCTGTTTCTCGTTA
The DNA here is from genome assembly GCF_002865965.1 of Erwinia sp. B116. Taxonomy (NCBI): domain Bacteria; kingdom Pseudomonadati; phylum Pseudomonadota; class Gammaproteobacteria; order Enterobacterales; family Erwiniaceae; genus Erwinia; species Erwinia sp. B116. The sequence goes on along the minus strand of NZ_JRZZ01000003.1, from coordinate 261,376 downwards.
TTGTCATGTTGTGTTCAGGCAGATGACGGAAGATTGCACTTTTTACAGGTCTAATGGTCAGGCCATTTGGCGCAAAAAAAAGTGATGTTTACACATCACTTCCTGACTTTGTCCATATTGCAGACCGGATGCCCATGCGGAACGGGCAGGAGCATCAGACCGTTAACCAATTTGTTACATTAGTAGCGTTCAGCTCAAGCCTCAGTACGCAAAACTGTGCACAAAATCACTTATTGCTGGCAGTTTGCCGATCGCGAGGCAACCGCCAGATCACCGGCAACGAGATCAGGTAGACCATCAGCGGCATCCAGATAAAGCCTATTTTTACATAACGGGCGGTCAGTTCGCTCTGGATCAGCGCCTGGGGATCGTAATGGCCGAGAGAGAGCATCATTGCAAGAAGAGAGCCGCCTACGGCATAAGCGACTTTGGTCATCAGGGTATTCAGCGACCAGGCAAGACCTGCCGTACGTACGCCAGTTTTCGCCATCCCTGCGTCAATGCTGTCGGCGATGATGGAGTAGTAGATCGGCGAGTTAACTCCCAGCTGCAGCGCCACCAGTGGAAACAACAGCATAAAAAGCAGGGGGGTGAGCGGAATCAGGCCGATAAGTATCAGCAGCGCGGCCTGACAAACATAGCCCGCCAGCAACAGCGTTCTGCGGCTGACGTAGCGGATCAGCAGGGGAACACAGGCGCTGCCCGTTACCGAAAAGAAGGTGATCAGCGTCAGGATATACCCCCCAAACGCCGTGCTCTGCATCAGTACGCCACGGGCAAAGTAGAGGGCGAAGGAGTAAAATGCGCTGAGAATAATGTAGTAAAGCCCGAAGGCCAGGGTACACAGCAGCCAGTCCCGGTTTTTCAGCAGCGCCCCGAGCAGGATTTTCAGCGGAAAGCGGTGTGGTTCCGGCCGATAGCGGATAACACAGCCCTTCAGGGTGACAAACCACAGCCCGCAGCCCAACGCGCCAACGCCGGCCATATACAGCGGAAATCCTTTCAGCTCATTTTGCTGGCTGCTACCGCCGCCCAGCCAGTGAACGGCGGGCAGGGTCAGCAATGCGATCAGCAGCATGCCGCTCTGCGATCCCATCGCGCGGAAGGCATTCAGCACCACCCGCTGCTGCGGATGGGGCGTCATCAGGCTGCTGAGGATGCCGTAGGGGGTATTGATGCCCGCGTAAATGGCACCCAGTAAGGTGTACGTCAGCGTGGCCCAGGCCAGCTTGCCGTTGTCGGACAGCGGGAGTGGCAGAAAAGCCAGTAAGGCAATCAGCCCGAACGGCACCGCCAGCCAGGCGATCAGCCGCCTGACCATATCCGCATCACGGCTGCGGTCAATCAGCCAGCCTACCAGCGGATCAAAACAGGCATCGATCACCCTGACCACCAGCAGCATCAGGGCAACCCGCTCCACGGCAATCTGATAGACGTCGGTGTAGTAGTAAAGGATAAATGAAGCGGTTACCCCCCACATCAGGTTGGATGACAGATCGCCGCAGCCATAGCTGAGCTTTTCCCTGAGCGCGATCGTCGGGAGGTTTTGCGACAGAGGGTCGGCTGTCCGCTGGCTGCCCCCTTCGGGGGCAGCACTGACCGGATGATGCTCAGCCATTAATCACCTCGTTGAGCTCATCGCGTGAGATATCGAGTTCAAAAATGGTCGCCAGGCTGATAAATACGCTGGTAAACAGGTCCGGTGCGTTCAGTTCCAGCGTTTTCCTCGCTTCATGCAGCGATCGGCCGCTTTTTCGGCTGAACAGCTGGCAAACCCGTTCAAAAGCGGCAGGGTGTTCAAGCAAATCAGTCAGTGAAGAGTCTTCTCTGAGCGGCGCGGGCAGGCGGTCAGCCATCACGGTGAGGGTGGCGACCAGGGCGATATCTCGGGATGATTTCCCGGCCAGCAGGCGGTAGACACCTGGCTCAATTCTCCACTGCTCTGAAGCCGGATCCCAGATTTCCAGGTCGCGCGCGGCCAGTTCAATCGAGGCGGTCCGGCGCTCACCGGCAGCGATCTCCAGTTTGGCAAAGCCTTTCAGCTCCTGCTCCGGCCGTGCCAGCCTGCCGTGCGGCGGGGCGACATACAGTTGTACAATCTCTTTCCCGTCCCGGTCTCCGCTGTTTTTCAGCGTGACGCTTACCGTCAGCGTCTCATCCGGCCGCAGCCGGGTCGTGGAAAGGGCGATCTCTTCATAGCTGAAGGTGGTGTAACTCAGGCCAAAACCAAACGGAAACAGCGGCTCTATTTTACGCCTGTCGTAATAGCGATAGCCGACGTAAAGCCCCTCTGAGTAGTACTGGCGGTTATTATCACCGGGATAGGTCAGAAAAGCGGGGGTCTCTTCCAGCGTATTCGGCACGGTGACCGTCAGCTTGCCGCAGGGATTCGCCTCGCCCAGCAGCACCTGAGCAACCGCTTTACCCATCCCCTGGCCGGCAAAAAACAGTTCAATAACGGCACGGGCCTTCGCCAGCCACGGCATGACCACCGATTCGCTGTTAGCGATCACCACCACCAGTTCCGGCTGCACGCGGGCGATGGCATTCAACAGCTCTTCATGCTGTGGCTGGATGGACAGATGTTCGCGGTCACTGTTCTCGCCATCTTCACCAATCGGGGTACTGACAAACAGAATGGCCAGATCGGCACTGGCCGCTGCCTCGGTGGCGGTACGCAGAGCGCTGGCATCGCTGCTGTCATTGCTGGCGGTACCGGGTGCCCAGCTGACATCAAAATCTCCCGCCAGCTGCATGATTTCATCCAGCGGGGTATCGAGCTTCCAGGGATGGGTGGTGGCACAACCGTTGCCCTGAATCACCGGCCGGGTAGCCGGGTGGCCGATTACGGCGATTTTTTTATGCCGGGCAGCGTTAAGCGGCAGGATCTGCCCCTCATTTTTCAGCAACACCAGGCTCTCAGCGGCAATTTGCTGCGCCAGTTTATGATGCTGCTCAAAATCGGCCTTAAAGCCGGGGCGTTTATTTTGTTCTGCTTTTTCCAGCAGATCGAGCGCCCGGTTTACGGATAAATCGAGCTGGCTGAGGGGGACCTGCCCGCTGGCCACGGCTGCCGCCAGCTCGGTTTTGTCAGTCTGGGTTTCCGGCATGGAGAGATCGTTACCGGCCAGCAGTGACGCCGGACGGTGTTTCACCGCATACCAGTCAGATACCACAATACCCTGATACTGCCACTCGTCACGCAGCACCTGGTGGGTGAGCCAGGGATTCGCGGAGGTCTGCACGCCGTTGAGCAGATTGTAGGAGGTCATCACCATCCACGGATCGGATTTTTCAATCGCCCGGCGAAAACCGGCCAGGTAAATCTCCCGCAGCGCCCGCTCGTCGACGACCGAATCCATCTGGGTGCGACGGATCTCTGAGTTATTGCAGGCGAAGTGTTTCAGGCAGGCCCCCACCCCCTGGCTCTGCAGGCCGTCGATCAGTGCCGCCGCCAGCTCTCCGCTCAGTAAGGGATCTTCTGAGTAGTACTCATACGCACGCCCGGCCAGCGGCGTGCGGCGGATATTGATCCCGGGGCCGAGCAAAATGCTGACGCCCATCTCCAGGCACTCTTCGGCCAGCGCCACGCCCATTTTTCTCATCAGTTCAGTATCCCAGCTGCAGGCCACGCTGGCCCCGTTAGGAAAACAGGTAGCCGGTTTACTGGTGCCGAACAGCTGCAGGCCGGGATCGTTGCCCTGTTGTGCCGACGCTTCCGCACCACGCTGTGGCTCACTGCCGACCGGCCGTTGCGCGACCACTTCGAAAAATTCGCGACAGGAGAGCCCCTCTCCCTGGTCTATCTGCGACTCGCTGTAGCGCACGCCGTAGGTGCCGTCCGTCATCACCACGTCGGGTGTCGCGAAGCGGGGGATCTGCCCCATACGCCATAAGCCTTTGCCACAGAGCAGGCTGACTTTTTCTTCGATGCTGGCGTCATTAATTACTCTCTTTTTATCGATATTTTTGGCCATTGCTGACTCTCCTTAGCGGATTAATATTCAGAAAACGCTATTACCCGGCGATGGTAGCCCTGTGTGCAGAGTATTTTTTGTACATAATTTGCGGAAATAATGGTACAGAGTGGATAATTGTTTATATTGCGCTGTTGGTCACAGATGGCGGGTTGCAGCAGTTTAATTATCTGGCGCATCAGGAAGTAGCATCAGAAGGGCATTGTAAAATATAAAAACCACGGTCTTATTATTCCTGCGTGTAACAGCGGTCTTATTATTTCTTCGTGTAACAGGTTAATTAATTTTTTCTGCCAAAACGTAGTGATAACGCTCTTGTGAAAAAGATGGAAATATATATTTCAGTAACCTGTCTGACTGGTGAGGAAGGGGGGGGCTGACACCGGCGCGAGCATTACAGGATGAGTGGGAAAATAAAAAACCTGACCTCGCCAGTCAGATTTTTTTGTGCCCTGGGTCTCCTTCCTGCACTTAATTCTTCGTTGAAAAACAGATATCTTCTACCCTGAATGATACCCTCGTTTAATGGTCTGGTCATTGCCAGCCGACGATATGGAGGGATGAAATAATTCATTGATGGTGAGGTGTTACAATGTCTCCAAGTTTATCACCCGGCAGAACAGGCTTACTGGTAATGATGATCATGACAACGGCAACCGCTGTAACCCACGCGCAGAGCGTGCAGGCTGAAACACCCATAATGACAACGCAAAGCGCACTGGCAGGGAGCTGGACCTCGGTGCCGGACGATCCGCGGGTACAGCAACCGGAAAAACCCAGCGAGGGGTTGTACCAGCTCACCCGCCACCCCGACGGCTCGCTGGAGATAAACGGCGTACTGAAGATGAAGAGCCCGTCGTGGATCGCCAGCTCGCCGGACGGCCGCTTTGCCTGGGTCACCAACGAAGAGGTCAACGGCGCGGTGACCGCGCTGGCGCGTGACGCAAACGGACGTTTCTCGGTAGTTAACTCGGTCAGCAGCCCCGGGCAGCAGCCCACCCACGCGGCGCTCAGCCCGGACGGCCGTTTTCTGATCGTCGCCAACTACTCGGTCGCGCCAGGTGGTGCCGGCATCGCCGTGTTCCCGGTGGCGAACAACGGCGCGCTGTCTGAGTCGGTGCAGGAGTTCCCTTATGCCGCCGGTTCCGGCGCGGTGGCCGATCGCCAGGCCAGCGGCCACGCCCACTCGGTGACGTTCAGTCCGGACGGTAGCATGCTGTACGTCGCCGATCTCGGCGGTGATCTGCTGCACGCTTACCGTTACGCGGCCAGCAAGGCGCTGCCGCTGCAGCCGGACGCCGATCGCAACGTGCAGCTGCCGCCCGGCAGCGGCCCGCGGCATATGGTGTTCTCTGCCGACGGCCGCTTTGCCTGGCTGGTGACCGAGATGTCCGCCGAAGTGGTCGGTTTTACGGTCACCGCAGAGGGGCTGGAGCAGCAGCAGAACCTGCTGTTGTACGCTAAAAATGAGACGGCGTTTAAAAGCGGTTCCGGGATTATTCTCAGCCCGGACGGCCGCTGGCTGCTGGCAATGAATCGCGGTGCGGATAACCGTATCCTGATATTCCGTATCGACGAGCAGGGGAAACTGCAGCCGCACGGCGCGGTGGCTGCGGGCGGTATCGAGCCGCGCGCCCTGGCGTTTGACCAGAGCGGCCAGTCGCTGTACGTGGCAAACGTCTTCTCTAACAGCATCAGCCGCTTCAGTTTTGACGCGCAAAGCGGCGAACTGATCCCAGCGGGCAGCGTCGTGACGGTCCCGACGGCAACCGATATCAAGTTTTTCGAGCAGTAACGTCACCAGACTAAACGCGTAGCCGGTTATTGTTGAGAGATAACCGGCTACGATTTGGCAAAAACCGACGCAGCAGGTCATCAGGCTTTTATTCACGATGAACGACTCTGCTTCCACTCGTATCACCCCCATATCCTTTTTGCTCGTTCATTTTTTCCTGCACGATGGATGATTCAGAACACTTTTTCCACCGTAATTTTCCCTGTAAAAACAGCGCTATTTATCGAAAAACCGTGCCAATTGTTATCTCCGTCACATTTTTAACTCATTGATATAAAATGGTTTGTTAGTTTTATCTTACTGATAAGTAAGATAATCACTAAATCCCCTGTGATCCTCTTCTCCTTTTCGATCTGAACATCTGGACTAAATCTGAGCAATCACCAATGATGAAAGAATAATAAATCACGTATGAATATTTATTCACAGTGGAGATAGTCAATGAAACGTACCCTGCTTACCGGCCTGTTGCTTTCCGCCATGACCCTCAGCGCTTCCGCCCTGGCGGCAGACAAAGGGCTGATTGTCATTATCACCCCGTCCCACGATAACCCGTTCTTTAAAGCAGAAGCCGACGGCGCGGCGGCCAAGGCCAAAGCGCTGGGCTACAGCACGCTGGTGGCGTCACACGATGACGACGTGAGCAAACAGAACCAGCTGATTGAAACCGCCATCGGCCGTAAGGCCAAAGCCATCGTGCTGGATAACGCCGGGGCAGACGCCACGGTTGGCCCGGTGCAGAAGGCGAAAGATGCCGGCATCCCGACTTTCCTGATCGACCGCGAAATCAACAAAACCGGCGTAGCGGTGGCGCAGATCGTCTCCAACAACTATCAGGGCGCACAGCTGGGAGCGGAGAAGTTTGCCAAGCTGTTGAACGGTAAGGGGGAGTACGTCGAGCTGCTGGGCAAAGAGTCCGACACCAACGCCGGCGTGCGTTCACAGGGCTATCACGACGTGCTGGATGACTACAAAGACATGAAGATGGTCGCGCAGCAGAGCGCCAACTGGAGCCAGACCGAAGCCTTCAGCCGCATGGAAACCATCCTGCAGAAAAACCCGAACATCGTTGGGGTGATCTCCGGTAACGACACCATGGCGCTGGGCGCGGAAGCCGCGTTGAAAGCCGCGGGCAAAACCAACGTGATCGTGGTTGGCTTTGACGGCAGCGACTACGTGCGCGACTCGATTATCAACAAAGGCAACATCAAGGCCACGGTGCTGCAGCCGGGCTGGGCGCAGGCGCAGATGGCGATTGAACAGGCCGACTACTACCTGACCCATGGCAAAGCGCAGAAAGAAGAGAAGCAGCTGATGGACTGCGTGCTGATTGATGAAAGCAACGCCAGCAAGCTGAAAGTCTTCAACCTCGCTAAATAACCCGGGAGCCGATGATGGTGATGAAACTCTCCTTCGCCGGCCTGCTGGTCGCTACCGTGCTGCTGAGCGGCTGTACGGTGGTCGATCTGGATGCGAACGGGCAACCGATCATTCCAAAGGATCCGACCGCTAAAGCCGGATTCAGCAGCCAGACGCCGCAACAGGTGGCCGAAGAGAACTGGGAACCGCGGGTACTGCAAGCCTCAGCCGATCGTGCGCTGGGCTGGGCCGATATGAAAACCAAATCCACAACGGTAAAAACGGGCACCAGCGAAAGCGTCTTTGTTCGCGCTAGCGGCACGGTGACCGCCGTCAGCCCGGCGGAAGATCGTGAGAGGAAACTGACGGTGACCATTAACGGAGAGTCGGTGCCGGTGATGATTGGGCCGGTAGTGCGCAGCAACGCGATCCGTGATGCGGCCGGTTTTCGCTTTGAAGAGTTCACCAACCAGGTGCAGTTTGCGCAGATGACCAAAGCGCTGAATCGCCAGGCGGTGAAACAGTTGCCTGAGGTGGACGCCAGCTGGGTGGGTAAACCGGTGCAGCTGGTGCTGGCGGTGCTGATGCAGCCGAACCAGCCGCCTGAGGTGGTCGCCGTCAGCATGAAACAGGAAGCGCCCTAATGAGCGATCTCGATCCGATTATTCTGCAGGCGCGGGCGATGTCGATGCTGTTCCCCGGCACGCTGGCGCTGGACCGCGTTGACTACCGCGTCTGGCGCGGCAAGGTCAACGTGATCATTGGTGAAAACGGCGCCGGTAAATCGACGCTGATGAAGATCCTCGCCGGGGTACAACCGCCCACCAGCGGTGAGATCTGGCTTAACGGCAAACAGGTGCAGCTGAACAGCACCCGGGCGGCGGCCGCGCTCGGGATCGGCATGGTACACCAGGAGCTGAACCTGTTTGAGAACCTGTCGGTAGCGGAAAACATCTTTCTCGGCCGCGAACTGCAAAGCGGGCTGCGGCCGATTGATGAAAAAACCCAGGAAGCGCGCACCGCCGAACTGATGCAGCGGCTGGACCAGGCGATCTCCCCGCGCGAGCTGGTGGCGAACCTGAAAGTGGGCCAGCAGCAGCTGGTGGAGATCGCCAAAGCGCTGGCGGAAAACACCGATATTTTAATTCTTGATGAACCGACCTCGGCGCTGAGCAAAACCGAAGTGGAGATCCTGTTCCGGGTGATCCGCGAACTGACCCGCCAGGGCGTGTCGATCATCTATATCTCCCATCGGCTGGAAGAGCTGATGGCGATCGGCGATGTGATCACCATTCTGCGCGACGGCCGTTTTCAGGCGGAAGCGCAGGTCAGCGAGATCGACGTGCCGTGGATCGTGCGGGAGATGCTCGGCAGCGAGCCGGTGACCAGCTTCCTGACCGACGATCGCCAGTTTGGCGCGCCGGTGCTGGAGGCGGAAAATATTACCTGCGTCGGCCCTGCGGGCAATGCGCTGGTGGATAACGTCTCCTTTAACGTGCGCGCCGGCGAGATCGTCGGCATCTACGGCCTGATGGGGGCCGGGCGCACCGAGCTGTTTGAGTGCCTGCTCGGCACCCAGCGTAACTACCTGGGCAAGATCTGGCTGGACAGCAAGCCGGTGCCGCAGCGCCTGGATACCGCCGAACGTATCCGCATGGGCATGAGCCTGGTGCCGGAAGACCGCAAGCGTACCGGCATTTTCCCGGTGTCGTCGGTGGCCAGTAACCTGACCATCGGCAGCCTGTGGCAGCGGCTGCAGTACCGTTTTGCTATCTCGCGCCAGCAGGAGCAGGAGGTGGTGACGGAGACGGTCAGCAATCTTTCGATCAAAGTCTCCTCGCCGGAGGTCAGCATCAACGCGCTAAGCGGCGGTAACCAGCAGAAGGTGGTGATTGGCCGCTCGCTGTTGACCAACCCCAATCTGCTGCTGCTGGATGAACCCAGCCGCGGTATTGACGTGGGGGCGAAGGCCGACGTGTTTCGCATGATGGTTCAGCTGTCGCAGCAGGGGATCGCCATTCTGTTTTCCACCTCGGATCTGAAAGAGATCATGGCGGTCTCCGACCGTATTCTGGTGATGTCAGGCGGCAAGCTGACCGCCGATATTCCACGTGCCGCCGCTGAAGAATCGGCGCTGGTTAAAGCAAGTGCAAAGGGGTTCTGAGATGAAAACCAGTCAAGGCACCGCGCTGCCCGCGTCGGCGGCAAAAGCCTTCAATTCGCGGGAGAGTCTGATCCTGCTGCTGTTAAAAATGCGTACCTTTATCGCCCTGTTCCTGATCGTCGGCTTTTTTGCCATCACCGTACCGGACTTTCTCGCCGTCGGCAGCATGGTGATTATGGTGAAACATATCGCCATCAACGCCTTCCTCGCGCTGGGCATCACTTTTGTGATTATCACCGCCGGCATTGACCTGTCGATCGGTGCCACGCTGGGGCTGTGCGGGATGATCGCCGGCTGGATGATTACCAAAGGCATCGTGCTGCCGATGTTCGGCATCGCTATTTTTCCCAGCGTGTGGGTGATTGTGCCGGTCGTGCTGCTGATCGGTGGGCTGATCGGCGCGGCCAACGGCTGGATCATTACCCGCTATAACGTTGCGCCGTTTATCTGCACCCTCGGCACCATGTACATCCTGCGCGGGGCGGCGATGCTCACCTCCGGCGGTGAAACCTTCCCCGGCCTGCAGGGCAATCCGCAGCTGGGCAATACCGGCTTTGACCAGATCGGGGCCGGCTACTTCCTCGGCCTGCCTTACGCCATCTGGATGATGATCGTGCTGGCGCTGGTGATTGCCTACATCGCACGCCGCCTGCCGTTTGGTCGTCAGGTGTACGCCATCGGTGATAACGAACGTGCCGCAGAGCTTTCCGGCGTGCGGGTGAAGCGGGTGAAAATTCTCGTTTATTCGCTCTCCGGACTCTGTGCCGCCATCGCCGGCATTGTGGTCTCTTCGCAGCTGGTGGCCAGCCACCCGGCCAACGGCAGTTCGTTTGAGATGAACGCCATCGCCGCGGTGGTGCTGGGCGGTACTTCGCTGGCCGGCGGGCGCGGCACCATCCTCGGCACGCTGGTCGGTGCCTTTGTCATCGGCTTCCTCGCCGACGGCCTGATTATGATGGGGGTCAGCGAGTTCTGGCAGATGGTGATTAAGGGCATCGTGATCATTATTGCGGTGATTATCGACCAGATGCAGAACCGCATGCAGCAGAAGGCCGCGGTGGTGGCGCAGAAGGCCCTGATTGAAGAGGGCGGGGCGGCAAGGCCGGGCTGAGAAAACAGGGCAACGGCACACTGCTAACAGACTACAGACTGATAACGCCGCAGCTGCGCTGAGGCAAACACATTTAGCCGCTAATGGAGAACCACGATGAGCACTTACAACTATCCGAAGTTTGGCGCAGGTTTATGGCATTTCGCCAACTATATCGACCGTTACGCGGTGGATGGCTACGGCCCGGCGTTAAGCACGCTGGAGCAGATCGCGCTGGCGGCGGAGGTCGGCGACCTCTCTTACGTCGATGTGCCGTATCCGTTCTCGCCGGGCGTGACCGTGGCTCAGGTAAAAGAGGCGCTGGCCGCCGCCGGCCTGCAGGCGATCGGCATCACCCCCGAGATCTACCTGCGTAAATGGTCACGCGGTGCCTTTACCAACCCGGACCCGGTGGCCCGTGCCGACGCGCTGAAGCTGATGAACGAAGCGGCGGACGTGGTGCGTGAGCTGGGTGCCAGCTACGTGAAAGTGTGGCCGGGGCAGGACGGCTGGGACTATCCGTTCCAGGTCAACCACAAGCAGCTGTGGGCGCTGGCGGTGGACGGCATGCGCGAGCTGGCGGCGGCCAACCCGGACGTGAAGTTTGCCATCGAGTACAAGCCGCGCGAACCGCGCGTCAAAATGACCTGGGACTCGGCGGCGCGCACTCTGCTGGGCATTGAGGAAATTGGCCTGGATAACGTTGGCGTGCTGCTCGATTTCGGCCACGCGCTGTTTGGCGGCGAGTCACCGGCGGACTCCGCCCAGCTGATTATCGATCGCGGCCGCCTGTTTGGTATGGACGTCAACGACAACCTGCGCGGCTGGGACGATGACCTGGTGGTCGGCACCGTGCATATGACCGAGATCTTCGAGTTCTTCTACGTGCTGAAGATCAACAACTGGGACGGCGTCTGGCAGCTCGATCAGTTCCCGTTCCGTGAAGACAGCGTGGAGGCGGCCAAGCTGTCGATCCGCTTCCTCAAGCATATCTACCGCGCGCTGGACAAGCTGGATATCCCGGCGCTGCAGGCCGCGCAGGATAAGCAGGACGCGATGCTGGCGCAGCGCATTATTCAGAACGCGCTGCTGTCTTCGATCGAAGTGGAGTAAACGGATTAATCAATAACGGGTATTTCCGGTCGGAGATACCCGTTCAGACGGTCTGAAATTCTGCCTCCTTTACCTTGTCTCTCTTACTCCTCCAGCTTTAACGGCGGCAGCTGTGAAAAGACGCTGAGCAGGCCGCTGCTCCAGCGCTGACGCAGCTGTGAAAAGTAGGGGTGCTTCTCGGTCAGGTGGTACTGCTGCTCGCAGCTGAAGCTGTCGCTGGCGTAGATCATTACGTCCAGCGGCAGGCCCACCGAGATATTACTCGCCAGCGTTGAGTCCATTGAAATCAGCGCACACTGCATCGCCTGTTCCAGCGGGGTGTGATAGTGCAGCACCCGATCGATAATCGGTTTGCCATATTTACTCTCACCAATCTGGAAGTAGGGCGTGTCGGTACTGGCTTCAATAAAGTTGCCCTGCGGATAGATCTGGAACAGCCGCGGGGCTTCCCCTTTGATCTGCCCGCCCAGCATCAGCGATCCGCCAAACTCCTCGCCGTCACGCTGGATAACCGCGCGCAGCGTGTCGCCGACCAGCAGCGCCACGTCGTACAGGCTGGTACAGTTCATCAGGTTTGGCGCGCCGTCATCTTCACAGCCGCGCCGCAGCAGGCTGAGCGTGCTCTGGGTGGTGGCGAGATTACCGGCGCTCTGCAGCACCAGCGTCCGCTCTCCATCCCGCTGGAAAACGTGCAGCTTCCGAAACGACGAAATATGGTCAACGCCCGCATTGGTGCGGGAGTCGGAAACGAAAATCATCCCTGACGATAAACGCATTGCCACACAGTAGGTCATAATTTATCCGATAAAAATTACTGCTGGGAAGCCATTTGCTGCACCGCAGCCACGGCCTGCATCTCTTCGCTGCCGCCACCGATGCGCATGCCGCGCACCGGACAGGCGTCGAGATAGTCAACGCCGATCGCCAGCCGCAGGTGCTGACGGACGTCGCGGGTGTTGTTGGTAATATCAAAACTGTGCCAGTGGCCATCCAGCCACGCTTCCACCCAGGCATGGGTGGCGACATGTTCCACATTATCGCTGTAGAGATAGCCGCTGACGTAGCGCGCCGGGATCTGCAGGCTGCGGCAACAGGCGAGGAACACGTGGCTGTGATCCTGGCAGACGCCGCTGCCGGCGGCAAACACCTCGGCCGCGCTGTCGGTGACCCTGGTACTGCCGGGCTGATAGGGCATCTTCAACAGCAGCTCTCCCATCAGGCGTTCAAGGCTGGCCAGCGGCGCCTCTTCGCGATAATAACGGCAGGCAAATTCCCGGATGGCCGTATCCGGCTGGGTCAGCGGGCTGAGGCGCAGAAACACCAGCGGTGACAGCCTGTCGTCCGCTGGCGCAAACCGATCGCCGCCTTCGATTATCTCCACCACGCCGCGCGCGGCGATCTCAATCTGCTGATGCGGACGGTCGAGGGTCAGCACGTGCAGCACGTTGCCATAGGCATCGGTGGTGCACACCGCCTGCTCCGGAAGCTCCAGCTCCCACGAGAGTATCTGCTGGTGGCTGGAGTCCTGCGGGGTCAGCCGCAGGTACTGGGTGCTCTGTTTAACCTGATGCTGATAGCTGAAGCAGGTCTTGTGCTCAATGGTCAGTTTCATCTTACTTCGCCTCAAGATAGGTGTGATGAATGCTGTCGGCGATCTCTGCCAGCTCAGCAAGAAAACGTTGCAGCCAGACGTGCAGCCCGTCGCTCTGCAGCGACGGCCAGCTGCTGAACCGCAGGCGGGCATGCAGCACCGTCAGCAGATAGCGCGGACGATCGTCCCCGCTGCCGCCGATCAGATCGAGCTGGCGGGCGATCTCCTCCACGCAGGATCGCAGCGACCGCGGGCTCTCCTCACGCAGGATCAGCATCTCATTGACGCCGTCGGCGGCCAGCTGCTGCCTGTAGATGGTGTGATAGGCCTCGCGCGCCGATACCGAACGCAGCAGCGTATCCAGCCGGTAGTATTCGCGCACCGTGTCATCATCCGCGTCGGTCAGGTACTGATAGACGTCGAGCAGGCGGGCGGTACAGTCGGCCCGCTCCAGCAGGGTGCCCAGGCGGATAAAACTCATCGCATCACCGCGCATCAGCGTGCCGAACATCGCGCCGCGGATCAGGTGTGAACGCGCTTTGACCCAGTCAAAGAAGGCGTCGGCCCCGCCGCCGTCGATCCCTCCGCGCCGTAGCTTGCGCAGCTCCAGCCAGCTGGCGTTAATACTCTCCCACAGTTCAGAAGAGAGGCTGCCGCGCACCGCATGGGCGTTATTCCACGCGGCCTGCCAGCAGTGGTAGATGCTGCCGGGGTTGCGATCGTCGAGGGCAAAAAAGCTGAACAGCTGCGGCATCGCCAGCCGATCGTTGACCGACCAGTAGAGGTCGCTGGTGTTGGTCAGGTTCAGCGGCACGCGCAGCTCATCGTTAAGGCTGCCGCGAACCGGCATCAGGGAGAGGCGGTGGGTGACGTCAAGCACCCGTGCAATATTCTCGGCGCGCTCTAAATAGCGCGCCATCCAGTACAGGCCACTGGCCGTGCGGCTTAGCATGCGTCATCCTCCAGAACCCAGGTATCCTTGGTGCCGCCGCCCTGCGACGAGTTGACCACCAGCGAACCGGCGGTCAGCGCCACGCGCGTCAGCCCGCCGGGGACCAGCCGGATCTCCGCGCCGCTGAGGGCGAACGGCCGCAGGTCGATATGGCGCGGTGCCAGCCCCTGGTCAACAAAGGTCGGGCAGGTGGAGAGCGCCAGGGTGTTTTGCGCAATGTAGTTGTGCGGTTTGGCCTGCAGGCGCGCGCGGAAGTCTGCCAGCTCCTGCCGGCTGGCCACCGGGCCGATCAGCATGCCGTAGCCGCCGGCACCGTGCACCTCCTTCACCACCAGCTGTTCAAGGTTGGCCAGCACCCACGACAGTTCATCCGGGCGGCGACACTGCCAGGTGGGTACGTTATTGAGGATCGGATCTTCATTCAGGTAGAAACGCACCATGTCCGGCACATAGGGGTAGATCGACTTATCATCCGCCACGCCGGTGCCGATGGCGTTAGCCAGCACCACGTTGCCGCTGCGGTACACCGACAGCAGGCCGGGTACGCCAAGCATCGAGTCCGCGCGGAAGGCCAGCGGGTCGAGGAACGCGTCATCAACCCGGCGGTAGACCACGTCCACCTTGCACGGGCCGGCCGTGGTGCGCATCAGCAGGGCGCCGTCTTTCACGAACAGATCGGCGCTCTCCACCAGCTCCACCCCCATCTGCTGGGCGAGGAAGCTGTGCTCGAAGTAGGCGCTGTTGAAACGGCCTGGGGTCAGTACCACCACCACCGGATCGTTGACCGGTGAACTCTCGCGCAGCGTCTGCAGCAGCAGCGACGGGTAGCGCTCTACCGGCGCGATACGCTGGTCGGCGAACAGCTCCGGGTAGAGCCGCATCATCATCTTACGGTTTTCCAGCATGTAGGAGACGCCGGACGGGGTGCGCAGGTTGTCCTCCAGCACGTAGCACTCACCGTCGCTGTTACGCACCATATCCACCCCGACGATATGCGCATACAGATTGCGGTGCAGATTGATGCCCTGCATACAGGGCTGGTACTGGTCGTTCACCAGCACCTGTTCGGCGGGGACGATGCCGGCTTTCAGGATATGTTGTTCATGGTAGATGTCGTGCAGAAAGGCGTTGAGCGCCTGCACCCGCTGGCGGATGCCTTTATCCAGCATCGCCCACTCGCTGGCGGGGATAATGCGCGGTACGCTGTCGAAGGGAATTAAGCGTTCCGCCCCGCCATCGTCGTTGTAGACGTTAAAGGTGATGCCCAGGCGGTGAAACAGCAGCTCTGCCTCTTCACGTTTGCGGGCCACCGCCTGCCGGTCAGCCTGCTGCAGCCACTGCCAGTATTCCCGGTAATGTGGGCGGTACTGTCCATTGCTCAGCACCATTTCATCATAAAAGTGCGGCGCTGTTTCATAGTTCTTATTCATGATCCCTTCCTTGTTCCAGGAGCCCGGAGAATCAGCTGCATAAAGTGTGCCAGGGGAGTGGGCTTAGGCGGGATCAGGTGGGCTCAAGGGGATAACCGGGCGGAGCGGGGGCAGGCCTGGAGGGAAAGCACTAAAATGGTGCAATGAGACCCGGGTTTGAGGTGAAGCAAGTGTGAATCATGGACAAGCCTATCTTCTTCTTCCCAGTTTTTTCATTATTTCTGACCATAAATATAGTGGTTTACCCGGCGAAAAAACGCTGCGCATGATCGGTGCCATCAATAACGCTACGCCAGCATCCGCTATTTTTTGTACTTTCTCTGAATCCGGAGCCTGCTATGTCCACAACGGAAACATCGCCGCCGCTGCTTGAGAAACACACCATTGGCTTTGTCCCCCTCAACGAGCGCCACGGCAAAACCCGCGATCTTTTTACGCTGTGGTTTGGCGGAAATATCGCGCCGCTGCCGGTGGTGACCGGTGCACTTGGCGTGCAGGTTTTTAATCTGAATTTGCTGTGGGGCATTGTGGCGATTGTTGTGGGGCAGCTGGCAGGCGGCGCGCTGATGGCGCTGCATTCCGCCCAGGGGCCACAGATGGGTATTCCACAGATGATTCAGAGCCGTGCGCAGTTCGGTTCGCGGGGGGCGCTGCTGGTGGTGGTTATTGCCGGGGTGATGTATATCGGTTTTTTTACCTCAAATATCGTCCTGGCAGGTGAATCGCTGCACGGTATTGCCCCCGGCGTACCTTTGCCTGCCGGCATTATTCTTGCCGCCGTGGGTTCCGGGATTATCGGCATGATTGGCTACCGCATTATTCATCTGCTTAACCGTATTGCCAGCTGGGTGCTGGGCACCGGTATTATTGTCGGTTTTGGCTATATCTTCAGCCACATCCACAGCGCCGACTTTCTGACGCGCGGCAGCTTTTCGCTCTACGGCTGGCTGGCGACGGTATCACTGGCGGCGCTCTGGCAGATCGCCTTTGCCCCTTATGTTTCCGACTATTCCCGCTATCTGCCTGCCGGAGTGCCCGTCGCAGCGACCTTCCGGGCGACCTATTTTGGCTCAACGCTCGGCTCGAGCCTGTCATTTATTTTTGGCGCCGTCGCGGTGCTGGCCGTTCCCGCAGGGGCCGGGACCATGGATGCCGTCAGGATAGCCACCGGGGCCATCGGGCCGCTGATGCTGGTGCTGTTTATGCTGAGCGTTATCAGCCATAACGCGCTGAATCTGTATGGCGCAGTGATGTCGGTAATCACCCTGGTGCAGACCTTTTTCTGGCGCTGGATCCCCGGCGGTAAAAGCCGCTCGGTGCTGTCGGTCATCGCCCTGACGGGCTGTTCGGTCGCGGCGCTCTTTGCCTCGACGGATTTTATCGGCCATTTCGTGAACCTGGTGCTGGCACTGCTGGTGGTTCTGGTGCCCTGGACCGCGATAAACCTGATCGACTTCTACGCCATTCACCAGGGCCGGTACGACATCAGCGCTATTTTCCAGGCCGATGGCGGGATCTACGGCCGCTACAACCCGCAGGCGCTGCTGGCTTATGCCATCGGCATTCTGGTGCAGTTGCCGTTTATGAACACGCCGCTGTATACCGGCCCGGTAGCGGCCTGGGTTCACGGGGCCGATCTCTCCTGGCTTATCGGCCTGCTGGTGACGTCACCACTCTATTACCGGCTGGCACGCAGCGCCCGCCGCCGCAGGCCGCACGGCGAGCCTGATCCGGGCAGTTAATGCTCTGCGCTGGCTATCCCTGCGCTGGCCTTTCATACCCCCGTTACAGGAGTTGACCGGTGACCCAACCCATGCACAACCACGTTAGTATGTTTAATACACAGTTACAGCATTCCCGGCAGCTCAGACTTGCAGAAGGCCACGAACAGCTCAGCCGGTTTGGTCAGCCGCCCGTCCGCCAGCCAGACGGCGGCCAGGGCAGAGCCTTCCACCTCATCCTGCAGTTCTGCCACCGCCAGCGGCTGGCCATCGTAGCTGCGGTCGCCGCCTGGCCGGGTAACCAGAACGGCAAAGCCGGCACCACAGCCGACCATGCCGCGCACCAGCTCAAGGGAGGGGGAGCTGAAGACAATATTCGGTGTGATACCGGCCCGGGTGAACAGGCTGATGAAGTAGTTGCGGCTGGGCAGTACGTCCAGCAGCACCATCGGCTCAGTGGCGAGATCGGTCAGCGACACTTCGCACCGTGCTGCCAGCGGGTGGTTCGCAGGCAGCAGAATGTAGGGCTTTCTCGGCGCAACCAGCGGTTCAATGGTCAGGGTGTCGCCCAGCTCATGCTGATACAGCAGCGCCAGGTCAAAGCGGCCGGTGGCGAGCCCCTGTAGCAGCTCATCCTGCTCGCCGTCGCGGATCATCACCTCCACGCCGGGATAGCGCGCTTTGAAACCGCAGATCAGCCTCGGCAGAATCAGCGGTGCCACGGTTTCAAAGCAGGCGACGTCAACTTTACCCGCCACACTATCGCTATCCGCCAGCGCGTTCTGTTCAAACTCATGGGCCATCCGCAGCAGCTTTACCGCCCTGCGGTGAAAACGGCTGCCGGAAGGGGTTAGCGAGACGCCCTGCGCGTGGTGGCGGATCAGCAGCTGCACGCCAAAGTTATCCTCCAGCGTTTTGATCGCCGCTGAGACAGAAGGCTGGGCGATAAACAGCCTGCGCGACGCTTCCGCCACGCTGCCATACTCCACCGTGGTGACGAAATACCTCAGCTGACGCAGTGTGTAATTTGCCATCGTTCATCCCTGTAAGTTTTGCGGATGATAGTTGAAACCTGCCGGTGATAAGGTGAGCTTTGCTACGAAACCGGAGCGCCCCGGCCCGCAGGCTCATCGGGACCCGGTTTTGAGCACGGGAGGTGCTTACGGGCTTGTGGGGGATCCCGGTCACAGGGCACTGACTGCTTAGCCCGTCAGCTAACGAAGGATCCGCATACAGTTCACAAATTCTTGCGGGTGAATAAAATATTCCTTTATTTTTTGTTTTTGATAATCAATTATTCCATTAATGTGTGGGTGCCGGTAACTCATATCGTAAAACGATCTCAGTGAGAACATCAGACGACGTTTAGCCCCCGGTCAGCCTGCAACGGGCAGAACTGACGTGGGGATTGGCTGTTAACATCCGGCGATCGGGTATAAACGGAGAGTAAATAATGGCGAAGATCAACCCGCAGCTTATGGCAGACATTCTGCTGCTGACAGGCGGCAAGCATAATATCCGCCTCTGTGGCCACTGCATGACCCGCCTGCGTCTGACGCTCAGTGACGATCGGTTAGTCCGGCGGGATAAGCTCAAGGCGCTGCCGGGCGTGCTGGGCGTGATCAACAGCGACGACCAGCTGCAGATTATCCTCGGCCCTGGCAAGGCGCAGACCGCCGCGGAGATGATGAACGCGCTGCTGGCAGAGGGGGATGACGGCACCGCAGGGGGCAGGGGCGAGGACGGCACCCCTACAACGGGCGGTGAACCGCTGAGCGCAGCGGCGCTGGCCGGTGAGTCCAGACGGAAAATGAAGGCGAAGCAGACCAGCGCGGTGCACCAGTTCCTGGCTAAATTTGCCACCATTTTTACGCCGCTGATCCCGGGGTTTATCGCCGCCGGGATGCTGCTGGGCTTCGCGACCTTAATCGAGCAGGGGATGCTGGCCGGCGTGGCGGAGAGCGAACGCAACGCCACCGTGGTGCATATCGTTGCCTGGATGAAGCTGTTCGGTAAGGGGCTGTTTACCTTCCTGCCGATCCTGATTGGCTATAACGCGCAGAAGGCGTTTGGCGGCTCCGGCGTCAACGGTGCGATTATCGCCGCGCTGTTCCTGCTCGGCTACAACCCGGCAGCCACCACCGGCATCTTCTCCGGCACCGATAACTTCTTCGGTTTACCCATCGATCCGCGCGGCAATATTATCGGCGTACTGCTGGCCGCCATTCTCGGCGCCTGGGTGGAGCGCCAGCTACGTAAGGTGATCCCGGACAACCTGGATATGATCCTTACCTCGACGCTGACGCTGCTGATCACCAGCGCGCTGACCTTTACGCTGATTATGCCGATTGGCGGCGAGCTGTTTAAGGGCATGTCGTGGCTGTTCCTGCACCTCAACGGCAATCCGTTCGGCACCGCCATTCTCGCCGGGCTGTTTCTGATTGCTGTGGTGTTCGGCGTGCATCAGGGCTTTATCCCGGTCTACTTTGCGCTGATGGATGCGCAGGGCTTTAACTCGCTGTTCCCGATTCTGGCGATGGCCGGCGGCGGCCAGGTCGGCGCGGCGCTGGCGCTCTACTGCCGTTCTGCAAAAGGATCCGTGCTGCGCAACCAGGTGAAGGGGGCGATTATTCCCGGTCTGCTGGGGGTAGGGGAGCCGCTGATCTACGCGGTGACGCTGCCGCGGGTGAAGCCGTTCGTTACCGCCTGTATCGGCGGCGCCTGCGGCGGCTTCTTTATCGGCCTGGTCGCCTGGCTGGGGCTGCCGGTCGGCCTGAATACCGTGTTTGGCCCGTCCGGGCTGGTGTCGCTGCCGCTGATGACCTCCGCACAGGGGATCTGGGCCGGCATGGCGGTGTATGCGGCGGGTGTGGCGATCTCTTATATCGCCGGCTTTGTGGTGACGTGGTTCTTCGGGCACAGACAGGTGGATTTGAGCTGAGGTGAGGGCTGGGAGCAGTCAGTGCACAAGGGGCTGGCGGCCACGAACGGCTGGGATTTTAAAAGGGCAGTAGTGGTGCGCGGAATGACATCAGCGTGAGACATGAGGTATGTATAGGTATGGGAGAGAAACGGGCCGGTTGCTCTGAAATCATGCCTGATCCGTTCAGCATTTAAGGATAACTGACATGCCTGTTATACTGAGAATTAGTGGTTTCAGATTCTTTTTTTACTCTAACGAGGGCAATCCGCTCGAACCTGCCCACGTTCACGTGATGAAAGCAGGTAATGAAGCTAAGTTCTGGTTAACGCCTTTAGTGGCACTAGCCAGTAACGATGGGTTTAACGCCAGAACGTTGAAAGAACTGGCTGCAATCGTTGAAGTTAACCAAACGGTGTTTCTGGAGGCCTGGAATGACTATTTCAGCTAAAAATGTCAGCTTCGATGAGGTCACGATGTGGGTTGAACTTAGTGATGCCCGGACAATTGGTGTGCCACTGGCATGGTTTCCCCGCCTGTTGCATGCCTCACCTGAACAGCGTAACCGCTATGAGCTTAGCCCACGGGGTATCCACTGGGATGCATTGGACGAAGATATTTCTGTTGCAGGATTGCTTGAAGGGCGTGGCGATGTCACCCATATCCCTCATCGGGTAGCCTGACAGCAGCCGGAATGAATATCCGCTGGCTATCTGAATTTTTCTTCGCAGGGGACAGAACGCTGAACGAAGCAAGGGAAATCACAGAGCGCTGGCTTACTTAATACAACGGCGAACGCCTTCATGAGTTCCTGAACAAGTTATCCAGATGCTAAACGCTATCTTTCCGCCACTCTGAACGCATCAGCCATTTGCTCCTGTTGCCGGGGTTGCAGGTGTAAAGTATCCGCAATCGTTCGCCACTGGCTGACTATCCCGCAGAAACTGGCAATAATCGCATTCGCCTCTTTCTGATTGATGCGAAAGTACCCGGCTACTTCTCGTGCCAGTTCGAGATCGAGTGCATTACAGTGAGCCAATTCGCCTTGGGCCCCGCAGCCCCTCCCAGTCTGCATATACGCTGATTGTTGCCATCATAAGCTCCCTTTCAGGGTTTCTTTAGCGGTTTTAACAGGGCTGCCAGCGCTTCAGAGGTGATGCCCGATGGTGCTGCCCGCACGTGTTCTGAAGATACTTCTGCGTGAGAAGGTTCCCGCAGGCTCAAGGTGCGCTGTTTATCTGCAGCACCGTCAGGCGTATTTCCGGTATCGCGTTTCCTGCCCGCCGCCAGGGGACGGGCGACAGGCGTTTTTTTTATCATCCGGGAATCCTGAAGCTGGCGTCCCAGTTCGTCTTCGGCAGCCAGTTTGTTCAGATCTTTCTCCAGCCCTAAAATTTGCATAACGGCTACATAAGCCCCCAGTGTAACGCCTGCACCCCCGGCTTCCAGTGAGCGCAGGGTCATCGGCGACATGCCTGCACGTTCAGCAACCTGTTTAGCCGTCAGTTTACGCCGCAGGCGAGCCAGCTTGAGTCGTTCGCCAAAGTCAGCAAGCAACTGGTCAGTATGAGGAAGTAGTGGAGCCGTTTTTTTCGCCATAGTGTAAGTATTTTATCGTTATGGTTTGGTTATCGCCATAATATTAACACTTTTTGAGTTGTGGCGATGTAAAGAAACCAGTGGGGCAGGGCTGGTGATAATATTTCAGCTTTATGGCTATTAAAGTGCCAGAATATTTACACTTTCATAAGGGATTTATTGAACGCCGTTCGATGACGAGTCCGGATCGCAGAAAAGCAAAAAACCAGCCATAGGCTGGTTTCTTTAAATAGTGGTGCCCGGACTCGGAATCGAACCAAGGACACGGGGATTTTCAATCCCCTGCTCTACCGACTGAGCTATCCGGGCAACGGGGCGCATTAAACCGTAACCGGCGTAGGGCGTCAACGGCTTTCTTTATAAAACGCGACCGTTTGCACTCTTTTTGCTCAGAAGGCACGATTCTTATGCTTTTCCCTGTGTATCTATGTACCTATGCACCTATGTACCTATGTACCTATGTACCTATGTACCTATGCAACGTCGCACAGTCGTACCGTCGCCTGTCGCTGATGCAGCGTGCGCAAAATTTCCCCTGTTATCTGCTGACGTTCGGTGTTAGGGCGGCATAAACGGGGTAAATCCCGACTTTCTTCCGCGCTGATATAAAAGTGTCACATTTGCCTGCCAGGCTGTGCTCACTTTGTTCAACCGGCAACAGATCATGGACTTAGCATCAGGCAACACTGACCCTCGCCGCCCGGCTACGCGCCCGCACACCGCGCGTGAGCTGTGCATTCGCGTGCCCGTTGTTTCCCCGGAAAGCGATAATCTGACGGTGATGGCGCTGTTTGCCGGGCACCACGGGCTGATCGCGCTGCCGGTGGTGGAAGAGGGCAGGCCGTTTGGTTTAATCAACCGCCATCTGTTTCTGTCGCAGATGGCCCGTCCCTTCTTTCACGAACTCTACGATCGTAAAAGCTGCATCGCCTTTATGGACAAAAGTCCGCTGGTGATCGATGCCGAAAGCACGCTGGAAAACGTCGCGCAGCAGATGGTCGCCTCCGGTGATAAGTCGCTGACCGACGGCTTTATTCTCACCGATAACGGCGACTATATCGGCATGGGGCTGGGCATCGATCTGATTAAGACCGTCTCCGGGCTGCAGGCGGAGCAGCACCGGCAGATAATGCAGAGCATTGAGTACGCGCGGGTGATCCAGGAAGCGATGCTCGACCAGTCGCGACGTCTGTTAAGCCGCGAGCTGCGGGACAGCTGCCTGTGCTGGCAGCCGCGCGACTGCGTCGGCGGAGATTACTATGCCTTTAAGCCCTTTACGCACGGCTGGCTGCTGCTGATGGGTGACTGCACCGGTCACGGCGTGCCCGGTGCCTTTATGACGGTGATCCTCTCGTCGGCGCTGGAAAAAGCGCTGACCCGCTGCGGACCGGACCAGCCCGATCTGCTGTTGCAGCAGATCAACGGCTACATCAAGCAGACGCTGGGGCAGCAGCAGGCGGCGCAGCAGACTTCGCTGTCCAACGACGGCTGCGACGCGCTGGTGCTGTTTATCGATAACGCGCAGCAGCGGCTGATCTGGGCCGGTGCACGTCTGTCGGCGCTGGTGCTGGCGGCGGACGGCGGCGAACCCTGCTGGCTGAGCAGTGACCGGATGGGCGTCGGCTACACCGATACCCCGGCCGACTACCAGTGGACGCGTCACGAGCGGCCGCTGCGCCCCGGCGACCTGATTTTTACCTTCACCGATGGCCTGAGCGATCAGGTTGGCGGCGATCGCAACATTATGTTTGGCCGTAAACGCATTCAGCAGCTGCTGGAAACCCATCGCCACCGCCCGGCCAGTGAACTGATGCAGGCGGTAGAAGCGGCATACGCCGGCTGGCAGGGGCACCAGCCGCGGCGTGATGATATGACCTTTTTAGGCTTTCGATACTGAGTAACCAGGGCCGCGGGGCAACGAGCATGATAACCAGCGATGTAATCCTTAGCCGCCTGCTGGCGGATACGCCACACGACGCGGTGGCACTGCACTACACCGGTTTTTTTTCGCAGCCAGGGGTGGTGGCGATGGGTGAAGTGATCCGCCTGTATCTGGAGAAGCATGAAGCCTCGTTTCCACTGCGCCGCCGGCTGTTCTCCACCTTTGTTGAGATGGTGCAGAATATCATGCGTTACTCGTCGGACAGCCGCGCGCTGTGCCGCGACAACGACCAGCTGCGTTTTGGTGCCATCTGCGTCGGCACCCGTGACGGGCGCTACGTTTGCGAGAGCGCAAACCTGATCCGCAGCGACGAGGCCGCGAGGCTGACCCGCTGCCTGGAAGAGATCCTCGCGATGGATGCGGCAGAGATTAAGGCGGCTTATAAACACGCGCTACAAAGCGAAAGTCCGGCCTGGAGTAAAGGGGCGCACGTCGGGTTACTGACGCTGGCGCGCGATGCCAGCCAGCCGCTGGAGTTTACTTTTCGCCGGGTGGAATCGACGGATCTCTCCGCGTTCTGGCTGAAGGCGATACTTTAAACGGGGAACCGTCTGACTATGCACACAATTTCGATTCCGGCGACGGCGACCACGCCGGCCGTTGAGTTTGATTTTTCCGCCGGAAGGCTGTCGCTGAGCGGCGAGTCCTGGCCGGAGAACGCGGCGGCCTTTTACCGCCCGCTGCTGGCCGCGGTGGAGGGCTGGGCAGAGCAGCCGCAGCCGCAGCCGATGCTGAGCATTCACGTGGCGCTGAGCTACTTCAACAGCTCCAGCACCAAGATGCTGTTCGGGCTGTTTGCGCTGCTGAACGGCGTGGCGGAGGGGAGGCAGCCGACAGAGCTGCACTGGTATTACGACGCGGAAGATGACGTGGCGGAAGAGTTTGGTCAGGAGCTGAGCGTCGATTTCCCGGCGCTAGAGGTGATTTTCCACCCGGGGGAAGCGGGATGAGCGGCCTGGCCGAGCTGTTCACGGATGAGAATGCCATTCTGGAACGCTCACGGGAGATCGCCGCGCGGTCCGGCAGCGACGCCGAAACCTACCGCAACGCGCTGCTGGAGCTGAACGGCCACTATCAGCGGCTGATGCGCGAATCATGGCGGGTGATCTCGCGCAGCGACCGTGCCGAACGCGAGCTGACCCTGCTGAATGAACAGCTGCGTGAACTGGCGCAGCGGCTGGAGTATGAAGCCAGCCACGACCCGCTCACCGGCGTGTATAACCGCAGCGCCATTATCAACCGCATCAGCAGCGCGCTGCTGCAGGATGAAGCGGCGCTGATCCTGCTGGATATCGATCACTTTAAGGTGATTAACGACACCTGGGGTCACCCGACCGGCGATGCGGTAATCGGTGAGCTGATACGCCGTATTGAACGTTCGGTACCGGCCAGCGGCAGCGTTGGCCGCGTTGGCGGCGAAGAGTTTACCATCCTGCTGCCGGGGGCGACGCTGGGGCAGGCGGGCGTGGTGGCGGGCTATATTCACGCCTCGCTGAATATGTCGCCGCTGTCGGTGCTGCCTGAGCGGCTGGTGACGGTCAGCCTCGGCGTCAGCTGGGGCGGGCAGCACAGCCGTTTTGAACAGCTGTACGCCGAGGCTGACGTGGCGCTGTACGCGGCAAAACACGCCGGGCGAAACCGGGTGCATTACGCCAGTTCAGCTACCGGCTGAAGTGAATTTTTTAGCAATAATCATGCATAATTAACCGCGCGGGATGGGTTGAACCTGCCGGTAAAAAATGCCATGATTGCGCAAAATTTGCTGTCCCATCCCCGTTTTGCTGAGGCCACCGCCATGCCAGGTTTACTGTTGCCAGTCAGTACCTGCCACCAACATCTGCTGATGTTGCGCCCGCGGCTGCCCTCGCATTGTCACGCGTCGTCGATACACTCTCTCACCGTGCGGTGAGGTCTTATTACGCTTAACTGTTGGCCATCAGTAAGAACAGACCCGTTCTGATTTTACTCATGCCTTTCGGTTGAAGCCGGACTCCGTTCTGCTCACCAGGCCTGACTTTTCGTCGGGAGTGCGGCGCATCGCCAGCGTTCCTGTAATGTGCTCCGGCACCCTTATCCTTGACGCCTGAGGATTAGCGTTATGACCCCACTGAAAATTGCAGCCAGCACCACCGTCGCTATCCACCTGCGCACCGGGCGCGAAGTCGTTACGCTGGATAACACCGACTTCACCGACGTTGCCGCGGTGGTGGTCTCCGTCTCCGATTCGCGCAGCGGCATTCTGACGCTGCTTAAGCGCACCGGTTTTGAACTGCCGGTGTTTATCGCGCTGGATGATGCGTCACAGGCTGACGATCTGCCGCAGGCTGACGGCCTGCTGACCGGGGATGACGATGACGCCACGCTGCTGGAAAAAGCGGCCTCCGCTTACCAGGCTAACCTGCTGCCGCCGTTCTTCCAGACGCTGACCAAATACGTGGCGATGGATAACACCACCTTTGCCTGCCCCGGTCATCAGGGCGGGGCGTTCTTTAAAAAGCACCCGGCGGGTCGGCAGTTCTACGATTTCTTCGGTGAGAATCTGTTCCGTGCCGATATGTGTAACGCCGATGTGAAGCTCGGTGACCTGCTGATCCACGAAGGATCGGCCAAGCACGCGCAGAAGTTTGCCGCGAAGGTGTTCAACGCCGATAAAACCTACTTTGTGCTTAACGGTACCTCCAGCGCCAACAAGGTGGTGACCAACGCGCTGCTGACCCGCGGTGACCTGGTGCTGTTTGACCGCAATAACCACAAGTCTAACCATCACGGCGCGCTGATTCAGGCCGGCGCCACGCCGGTCTATCTGGAAACCGCGCGTAACCCGTTTGGCTTTATCGGCGGCATCGACGCGCGCTGCTTCGATGAAGCGTATCTGCGTGAGCAGATCCGTCAGGTGGCTCCTGAACGGGCAGAGCTGGAGCGGCCGTTCCGGCTGGCGATTATCCAGCTGGGCACTTACGACGGCACGGTGTATAACGCGCGTAAGGTGGTCGACAGCATTGGCCACCTGTGTGACTACATTCTGTTTGACTCGGCGTGGGTCGGCTATGAGCAGTTTATTCCGCTGATGGAGGCCTGCTCGCCGTTGCTGCTCGATCTTAAGCCGTCCGATCCGGGAATTTTTGTTACCCAGTCGGTACACAAGCAGCAGGCGGGCTTCTCGCAGACTTCGCAGATCCACAAGAAAGATAACCATCTGCGCGGCCAGCCGCGTTTTTGCCCCCACAAGCGGCTGAACAACGCTTTTATGCTGCACGCCTCCACCAGCCCGTTCTATCCGCTGTTTGCCGCGCTGGATATCAACGCCAGAATGCATCAGGGCGAGGCCGGTCGCCGCCTTTGGCACGAGTGCGTGGTGCTGGGCATTGATGCACGTAAAGCGATCCTCGCCCGCTGTGAGCTGATCCGACCGTTTATCCCCGCTGAGGTTGATGGCCTGCCGTGGCAGGATGCGCCCACGGCGGCCATCGCCAGCGATCCGCGCTGGTTCAGCTTCGAACCCGGTGCCCGCTGGCACGGCTTTGCCGGCTATGAGCAGGATCAGTATCTGGTCGATCCATGCAAACTGCTGCTGACCACGCCCGGGATCGATGCCGCCAGCGGTAAATACGCCGACTTCGGCATTCCGGCGACCATTCTCGCCAACTACCTGCGTGAAAACGGCGTGGTACCGGAGAAGTGCGACCTTAACTCGATCCTGTTCCTGCTGACCCCGGCGGAGAGCGTAGAGAAGATGGCACGGCTGGTGGCGAAGCTGGCGCAGTTTGAGCAGCATATTAAAGAAGATGCGCTGCTGCGCGACGTGCTGCCGACCATCTACCGTAAAAACGCGGTGCGCTACGCGGGTTACACGCTGCGCCGCCTGTGTCAGGAGATGCACGATCTGTACGTGAATCACGACGTGAAAGATCTGCAGAAGGCGATGTTCCGTCAGCACAGTCTGCCGACGGTGGCGATGAACCCGCAGGATGCTAACAGCGAATTTATTCGTGGCAACGTCGAGCTGGTGGCGATTGCCGAGGCTGAAGGACGGATTGCGGCTGAAGGCGCGCTGCCTTACCCGCCGGGCGTGCTGTGCGTGGTGCCGGGTGAAGTGTGGGGTGGGGCGGTGCAGCGCTACTTCCTCGCGCTGGAAGCGGGGCTCAACCTGCTGCCGGGCTTCTCACCCGAGCTGCAGGGCGTGTATGTGGATACCGATGCGCAGGGCGTGAAGCATCTGCAGGGCTATGTATTGTCTCGTTAAGTGGCGGGTAACACGCAGGCAGCAACAGGGCGTTTATCACCCTGTTGCTGCGCTTCACCTCTTGGTACTGCTCCGGGTGCGGGTTTACCCGGCCGCCACCTGAGCCTCTTCACGTGCCTGGCGCAGAATAGCGTTAGCGATCCACTTACTCATGTCCTGCAGCTCATCGTTATTGCAGCCCCAGATATCCTTCATCACCAGAAAAATCTCCGATCCGTAGACCAGTGATAAAGCACGTAATACACGTTCGACCAGCGGGGCGGGCATCTCTTTTCTTAGCGGCTCAAGCGCCTGCACCAGTGACGCCTTACGGTTACCTCGTATCAGCCGTTCCTTCAGCGGAATCGGGTTAGCAGAACGCGCCTGCGCCCACTGGCTGAGTGAAAGATGCAGAGCCGCCCTTAGGGTACCTTCATGCTGCAGCATCCGCGGGAAGGCAAAACCCAGCAGTTCGTCAACGCGCGCGGAGGCATCCTGCGATTTGGGTTGCCAGCTGGTTATCGGGCCAAGGATTTCCGTCATTGCCGCCGAGACCAGCGCGCTCTGGGTAGGAAAATAGCGATAGGCGGTGGCGCGTGACAGTTGTGCCTCCTGAGCCACTTCGGTGATAGATGGAAAAACATCGCTGTCAAACAGCCTCATTGCGGTTTCAATCAGTAAGCGACGTGTTCTTGTCCGTGTTGATGTCAGTTTCAACACATTAGCCTGATCCCTTTGCTCCACGATAACCTCATCTTTACAGTTGTTACGGTATGAGAATAGTACCGGCAGCCCTGTCACCGTTTGCCAGTGTTGATTTCAGGAGCAGCGCTTACCCTCTCTCCCGTCAGTCACGTTCAGCAGAATATCACGCATGATCTTTTCATTCATTTTATTGAACAATTGATTGGGTGCTGAAGTGATGGTGAACAACACAACCTCTGCTTGATACTTAACTATTCTCGATCTTAACTCAAATTAATCAACTGTTTATTGTTATATTTTCGTCTTTTCGTAAAGAAAGTGAGGAAGTTCGTTGTTTTTATCTGTTTTTCTTAAATTGCAGATACTAAAGTTTAGTGACTGATTTAGTGCTTTTACTGATATGACGAATCCCCCGCGGATAGTGTGCTACCGGGCAAAAGGTTGTGGGAAACTGGTCTGCACGATGGCTGAAACCTGCTGATTTTTATCAGCTATTAATAAGCCCGGTTTTTGATTGGTCCGGGGGAGGTCGCAGAGGCGCGGATGCTCAACGTTTTATGAACGCCCTAAACCACCCGTTAACTGGCGTTTAATATCGGTAATTTGTGTTAAGTTCGCTGTTGGTTGTTTTTTGTTCTGCCCGGTAGACTTCCCGCACAAATGGTAGATAAATGGAAAGGTCATCGAAACATAAGGCGGGATGAAGAATGTTCAAAAACACCAGTGTGAGAACGCTTGTCGCTGTATTTCTGTTGATATTTTTGATGGTGGTTAACGTCACTTTCTACTTTTTTGTGCGGGAAGCATCGGCTTTTTACCTCTTTAATGGGTTAGGTTTGCTGTTGCTGATTGGCCTGTGGGTCTATCTCACCGTGTATCTGGTGGTACCGATTACCCAGGTAAAAGTGGCGATAGACAATATTAATGCTGGCGAGATATCGCTGAAGATCCCTGAGTTTGGCAACAACTGTGCCGGCCGGCTGAATTCAGGCATCAACAAGCTTTCTGATAAGCTCTGCCATCTGGTCAGTAATATTCGCGCATCGTCGAAATCAGTATTTGTTTTATCAGAAACGCTGGAGAACCAGAGCGCCAGCCTCTCCTCGAAAACCGAGCAACAGTCAGCGATGTTGATGCAGACGGCCTCCAGCATGGAACAGATTTCTGCCGGAACCAAAAACAACGTCGAGAATACCCGTCAGCTTAAAAGCTTTACCAGTCAGTCGCATACCTCTGCCGATCGCGGCGGCGAGTTGATGAAAAATCTGACGAGCAATATGACCTCGATTATGGATTGTGCCGGAAGGATGAATGAAATTATCGGCATGATTGACAGTATCGCTTTTCAAACCAATATTCTTTCGCTTAATGCGGCCGTTGAAGCGGCCAGGGCGGGTGAACATGGGCGGGGATTTGCGGTGGTGGCCAGCGAAGTAAGAAACCTTGCCCATAAAAGTTCGGAATCGGCAAAAAATATCAAATCGCTGATTGAGATAACCAACAAAAACATCCGTCAGGGTGTGGAGCTGGTGTCGGATGCAGAGAAAAACATGCTGGACATTGTTTCTAACTCAGCCAATGTTAACAGCTTGATGGAACAGATGCTGATATCCATTGATGAACAGGAAAAAGGTATCGAACAAATTAATGTTGCTTTGTCTGAACTGGAAGGGGTGACGCAGAGTAATGTTTCTCTGGTTGGTGCGCTGTCGGCGTCCTCGGAATCACTGAAGCACCAGGTGTATGAACTGCAGGGTGAAACCGATAATCTGCGCCTCGGTGAGGGTAACGGCGGCCTGGTCGCCGTGGCTTCGTAACCGGCAGGCCGGGATGACGGGCTTCGTAACCGGCCTGCCGATCCCCGGGACGTTTCCCGGGGGAGGGTTAGTAGCGGTGATAGCTCTTCTGCGCGTTGTTAACCTTGTAGAGGTAACGACGGGACTCGGCAGAAGGATGGTTGTTGGTCAACCGCTGATAAACCTCCGCCGGCGACAGGTTGTTGATGCGGTTAAACGCCTGATCCTTATCGCTGGAGAACACCCGCAGTACGCTACCGGCACCGCCGTTGTAGGCGGTGATCACCGCATAGCGGCGCGATGTCGTATTGCTGATGCCACTCAGGTAGGTGCCCTGCAGCAGCGACAGATAGGCGGTACCGGCGTCGATGTTGTTTTCCGGATCCAGCAGATAACTGCGGCTTGGTTTACCCCATTTACCCTTCATCCGGAATACGTCCACCCCGGCGGAGTGTTGCACTACCTGCATCAGGCCCAGTGCGTCGGCGTGGCTGACCGCATAGGGGTTGAAGCTCGACTCGATCTGCATGATCGCCAGAATCAGTGACTGATCGACGCCGTAGCGCTCGGACGCCTGGCGCACCAGCGGCAGATACTTATGCGCACGTTTGTCGAGGTGGTTCGGCACCATCGGAATGGTTACCGACCAGATCACATGCAGGCCGGAGGTGCGGCGCTTCAGCTTGTTCTGGATCAGGTAGTCAGCAAAGGTGCCCGCGCGGCCCTGCCAGCGGATCGGCTGGCCGGTATTATCCAGCACCTGGCCGTAGAGCAGCGGTTCTTTACTGATTTGAATGTCGTTAGCGTCGGAGTAGAGATCGACGTTACCCGGATCCTCACCGATCAGCAGGGTGGTCACGATCGCCTGGCGCAGGCTGGCGGTCGGGTCGGTACCCGCGATGGTCTCGATGGTGATGCTACCCGCCTCAAAGTTGATGTGGCTGCGGGTATAGTATTGATCGCTGTACTTCACATAATCTTTCGGTCCGGCGATCAGAACTTCGTTGATTCCCCAAATATTTTCGATGTTGTGGGCAAATTGTCCCATCAAAATATCAAAGCCGTTGGTATCTTTCACCCAGGCTTCCTGGTTGGTGTTCTGTTTCTTACCAGAACAGGAAACCAGCAGCGGAGCAATAATCAGCAAACCTATCAGTTTTTTCTTCATCTTTTCGTGCAGTGCCCACGGTGTAAAGAGCCCCTCAGCGGGGCCCGGTGCTTATTCTGCTGGCGGGGTGTAACCATCGATATGCACGTCTTTGCCTTCGAACAGGAATTTGATCATCTCCTGCTCCAGCAGCTTACGGTCATCCGGGTTCATCATGCTCAGTTTTTTCTCATTAATCAGCATGGTCTGCTTGGTCATCCACTGCGACCAGGCTTCTTTCGAGATTTCATTGTAGATACGTTTGCCCGTGTCGCCAGGGTACAACTGAAAATCCTGCCCTTCGGCATCACGTTGCAGGAACGTGCAAAAAATTGTGCGGCTCATTACTCTTCCTCTTCTTCTGTGGCGCGTGCGCTCAGTGCTCTCTGCTGCGGGTGACGCAGCTGCTGCAACAGGCGCTCTACCGGCGCGGCCAGCCCTACGGCGGGCGGCTGCGCTAAGTTATACCAGAGACCCGGGCCATCATCCATTGCGGCACGGGCAGAAGGCAGATCCAGCCACATTGGCACGATATCCAGGTGAAAATGGCTGAAGGTATGGCGGAAAGCGATCATCTGCTGCAACGGGCGATCGTCGACGCCGCGGCGGCGCAGCATCTGGCGTAATTCTTCTTCGCAGGCGAACTGCGGGAAACAGTACAGGCCGCCCCACAGGCCGACCGGGGGCCGTTGCTCCAGCCAGACGTCCTGGCCCTGCTGCATCAGCAGCAGCCAGCCGGTGCGCTCCGGCAGGGTCTGCTTCGGCTTTTTACCCGGATATCTGGCCCAGCTGTTATGGGCGTAAGCGATACAGCCGCTGTTAACCGGGCACAGCTCGCATTTCGGCTTCGAACGGGTGCAGACCATCGCCCCAAGATCCATCATCGCCTGATTGAACTGGCTGACGCCGACGGCCGGCGTCACCTCTTCAGCGATCTGCCACAGGCGTTTCTCCACCTCTTTCCTGCCCGGCCAGCCGTCAACGGCGTAGCAGCGTGCCAGCACGCGTTTGACGTTGCCGTCGAGGATCGGGAAGTGCTGGCCTAAGGAGAGTGACAGCACCGCGCCGGCGGTGGAGCGGCCAATACCCGGCAGGTCGGCGACCTGTTCAAAGGTCTCCGGGAAGCGGCCGCCGTGTTGCTCGACCACCTTTTGGGCCGCCTTGTGCAGGTTGCGCGCACGGGCATAGTAGCCCAGCCCGGTCCACAGGTGCAGCACCTCATCCAGCGGCGCGGCGGCTAGATCGGCCACCGTCGGGAAGCGCGCCATAAAGCGTTCAAAATAGGGGATCACCGTGGCGACCTGGGTCTGTTGCAGCATCACCTCAGACAGCCAGACCTTATAGGGCGTTTTTTCCTGCTGCCACGGCAGGGTTTTGCGACCAAAACGCTGATACCAGTCCAGTACCTGCTGTGAAAACTGCGACGCCTGCATCATTGAACTGCGAACCTTCTCTAAAAATCAGGCAGGAATTCCAGCACAGACAATCGGGGCTGTAAACCGGATAATCGCTGCATTGACCCGGTGCGCAGTAAAAACCCCATATTTACCGGGGAATGCAATCCGGGCCGGGAAGCGGCCAAATGCTGTCTATACTGATTGCCAGGATCGGCCGGCCTTTAAGTTTTGCCACCCTGAGGGCATAATGCCCGCTTTATACAGAGCACAGCCGCAGGCATAAACATGAAAAACGATGTTATCTCACCGGAGTTTGATGAAAATGGCCGCGCTATGCGCCGCATCCGCAGCTTTGTGCGCCGCCAGGGCCGCCTGACCAAAGGGCAGCAGCAGGCGCTGGATACGCTGTGGCCGGTGATGGGCGTGGAGTATCAGCCGCAGCCGGTAGATTTCACCGAACTGTTTGGCCGCGAAGGGCCGGTGGTGCTGGAGATCGGTTTCGGCATGGGGGCCTCGCTGGTGGCGATGGCCGCTAACAATCCGCAGCAAAACTTCCTCGGTATTGAAGTGCATTCACCGGGCGTCGGTGCCTGCCTGGCCAGTGCGGAAGAAGCCGGCGTCAGCAACCTGCGGGTGATGTGCCACGATGCGGTGGAAGTGCTGAACACCATGATCCCGGATAACTCGCTGCGCATGGTGCAGCTGTTCTTCCCGGACCCGTGGCACAAGGCGCGGCATAATAAACGCCGCATCGTGCAGCTTCCCTTTGCCGAGCTGGTTAAAAGCAAGCTCAAGCCGGGCGGCGTATTCCATATGGCCACCGACTGGGAAGCCTACGCTGAGCACATGCTGGAAGTGATGAGCAGCATTGAGGGTTACAAAAATCTGTCGGAAACGGCAAACTGGGTGCCGCGCCCGGAATCGCGGCCGTTAACAAAATTTGAGCAGCGTGGTCAGCGTCTTGGCCACGGTGTTTGGGATCTGATGTTTGAGAGGGTTAAATAATGGCTATACAGCGCAGTCGTCGTCTTCGTAAAAAAATGCATATTGATGAGTTCCAGGAAGTGGGCTTCTCGGTTGGTTTTGCCTTTGCCGAAGGTACCAGTGATGAAACCATCGATACCACCCTCGATGCGTTTATCGCCGAAGTGATCGAGCCAAACGGCCTGGCGTTCGACGCCAGCGGCTACCTGCAGTGGGAAGGCCTGGTCTGCATGCAGCACACCGGTAAGTGCACCGACGAACACCGTGAACTGGTCGCTAAGTGGCTGGAAGCGCACAAGCTGAACGACGTGAAAGTGACCGAACTTTTTGACGTCTGGTATGACTAAGTAAACAATCATCCGACCATGTCACCGTCAGTTCTCCTGCGCTCGCCGCAGGGTGGCTGATGGCCAGGGCCACGCATGCGTGGCCCTTTTTTTTAAGGAGAAGTCACTATGCGCAAGGCGCTTATCACCACGGTACTGCTGCTGGCCGCCGGCCCGGCTCTGGCTGACTATCAGTGCAGCGTTAATCCCCAGGACGATATCGTCATCTCTCCCCAGCAGGTTGAGGTGGTGGGGGCCAGCGGTAACCTGGTCATTTCACCGGGTGGCGACGTGCAACGCAACGGTCAGCCACTCAGCGTTGACGCCAGCTCGCGGCAGAAAGCCATTGATTACCAGAACGCGCTGCGCCGTGACCTGCCGTGGATTGATAACGGCGCGAAGCAGCGGCTGGAGAAGGGGCGGGTGGCGCTGGACCGGGTGATCGTGCAGAAGCTCGGCCAGAACAGCAACGTGCGCCAGCGCCTGACCACGCTGGACGGCCAGCTTAAGCAGCAGATGAACCGCATTATCGAGCACCGCAGCGACGGCCTCACCTTCCACCATAAGGCGGTGGCGCAGGTGCGCCAGGACGGTGAACGGCTGGTGCAGAACGCCATGGGTGGCGTGGTGCAGGACAGCCTCAACGAGATGGGCACCCGCCAGACCGGCGGCGACAATCCGCTGCAGGCGATTATGGGCAACCTTGGCGGCTTACAGCAGGCAATTCAGGCCGAGTGGAGCAACCAGGAGCAGGACTTCCAGAACTTCGGCCATGAAGTCTGTAACCGGGTCACGGTGCTGGAAGGTCAGCGCCAGGCGCTGGTGGCGGGGCTGAAGTAAGGCGGCGACGCCTTACTCCTCTTCCGTCAGGAACAGCTCCAGCAGCGAGTTAAGGAACAGTTTGCCCTTTTCGGTAATCTGCCAGTGCTCTGCGGTTTCCGTCAGGTAGCCTTTTGCCAGCGCTTCATCAAGCTGCGGGCGCACGCTGCGCTCGTCCAGCCCGGTGTAGCGCGGGTACTCGGCACGTGGCGCGGCTTCCAGCAGTCGGAAGCGGTTCATAAAGAACTCGAACGGCTTCTCACTGTCGGCCACCTCATGACGCTTATCCAGGTATTTACCGGTCATAAAACCGCGCGGATGGCGGGTTTTAGTGGTGCGGATAATGGTGCCATCCGGCTGGGTCAGCTTACCGTGCGCGCCGCAGCCGATGCCGAGATAGTCGCCAAAACGCCAGTAGTTGAGGTTATGCTCGCAGCGGTAGCCGGGTTTGGCGTAGGCAGAGGTCTCATACTGCTGGTAGCCGGCGGCGCTGAGCAGCTGGTGACCCTGTTCAAAGATATCCCACAGGTCGTCGTCGTCCGGCAGGCGCGGCGGCCGTGAGGCAAACAGCGTGTTCGGCTCTATGGTCAGCTGATACCACGACAGGTGCGGTGGATTAAGGGCAATCGCCTGGCGCAGGTCGTCCAGCGCCTCTTCCAGCGACTGGTCCGGCAGGCCGTGCATCAGATCGAGGTTAAAGCTGCGCAGGCCGAGCGCTTCGGCCAGCTTCGCCGCGCGCTTCGCCTCTTCCGGCCCGTGAATGCGCCCAAGGCGCTCCAGCTTCTGCGGGCTGAAGCTCTGCACGCCAATCGAGATACGGTTCACCCCGGCGCGCTGGTAGGCGCTGAAGCGGTCAGCCTCCACCGTGCCCGGATTGGCTTCCATGGTGATTTCAGCGGTTGGTGACAGCGGCAGGCGCGCCCGCACGCCGTCCAGCAGCATCTGCATTGCGGCGCTGCTGAGCAGGCTGGGGGTACCGCCGCCGATGAAAATGGTGCTCACCTCACGGCCTGCCGTCAGCGGCAGGTCGGCATCCAGATCGTTGAGCAGGTGCTGCACGTACTCTTCGTGCGGCACTTCGCCTTTTAACGCGTGCGAATTGAAATCGCAGTAGGGGCACTTCTGTACGCACCATGGCACGTGAATGTACAGGCTGAGCGGAGGCAGATTAACCATTCTGCATTGCATCCAACAGCAGTTTCAGCGCCTTACCACGGTGCGAAACCGCCTGCTTCTCGCTCTTGCTTAGCTCGGCGGCGGTTTTGCCCAGCGCCGGCACAAAGAAGATTGGGTCATAGCCAAAGCCGCCCGCGCCCGCGCTGCTGCGGGCAATTTCGCCCGCCCAGCTGCCGTGGAACACCAGCGGCGTCGGATCGGCGGCGTGGCGCACGTAGACCAGCACGCAGTGAAACTGCGCCTGGCGCTCGCCGTCCGGCACGTTTTCCAGCGCCTGCAGCAGCTTGTCGAGATTCTGCTGGTCGGAGGCGTCTTCACCGGCGTAGCGCGCGGAGTAGATGCCCGGCGCGCCGCCCAGCGCATCCACCGCCAGCCCGGAGTCGTCGGCAATCGCCGGCAGACTGGTAATCTGCGCCGCATGGCGCGCTTTCAGGATGGCGTTTTCGATAAAGGTCAGGCCGGTCTCTTCGGCGGACTCCACGCCCAGATCGGTCTGCGCGACAACATCAAGACCAAACTTGGCCAGCAGGTCGGCCAGTTCGCGAACCTTTCCGGGGTTACCGGTGGCAAGTACAACTTTTTGCATAGTTAATCCAGGCTGGTAAACAGATAGCGGCTCAGCGCGCCTTCGCAAAACGACAGGGGGCAAACCAAAAAATATGAGTGATAAAGGCGATTTTACCGGAAAACGCGGGGATTTTGCAGAGCTTTAACCAGGGGGACGTGAAAGATGCAGCAACGGTAAAAGAACATGGCTGGCAATGAATGCCTGATCCCCCACTGCTTTGCAGAAAATCGTTATCTGGCATCGGCTTGCTGCCGAACAACCTGCAACATCACCCATCTCGCCATATAAAATATGCCTTCAGCACAGATTTACCTACCCCCCAAATCCGCCTGAATCAACCGTTTAATCGTTCAGCATGTCACATTGCGCATTTCGCACAGATTTAACCAAGTATTTTTCGTCGTGGGAAGGCGGCAACTGAGTAAACCCCGGGGCTTACACAAGTAAGTGACCGGGGTTTGCGAGGGCAGCCAACGCACCCACGGCGGAAAAGACGCCGGTTAAATCAGAACTGGGCCCAGCCGGGGATATACTCGAGTCCGATGAAATTCAGCATATACAGGATCAAAATCACCGCCATCGCTGAGAAATCAATGCCGCCCATTGCCGGAATAATGCGGCGAATCGGGGCCATCAGCGGCTCGGTCAGCTGCACCATCACCATGTCGACCGGGTTGCGACCCTGGCTGACCCAGCTCATCAGTGAACGAATGATGATCACCCAGAACACCAGCATACCGGCTGATTTGGCGACGATCACCAGCCCCAGATAGAGGAAGATCGGATCGGGATAGTACAGGCGCAGGGTGATCGGCCCCAGCAGCACCGCCAGCACCCAGGCGAGCAGCAGCGAGGCGGTATCCAGCGGCCCGATGGACGGGATAACGCGCCGCAGCGGTTTCACCACCGGCTGGGTAATTTTAACCACGAACTGTGAAAACGGATTGTAGAAGTCACAGCGCGCCCACTGCATCCAGATGCGCAGCAGCAGCACTTTGATGTAGATAGCAATTACCGTTGTGACCAGAAAGTTCAACGCTAGCATGGGGTTCCTTAGTAGTTGGGGTTAACTGCGCGCCGTGTAGTCACGTGCGCCAAAGATGGCGGTGCCAATGCGTACCATCGTACTGCCCGCGGCAATCGCCGCGTCCATATCGTCACTCATCCCCAGTGACAGGGTGTCCACGTCCGGATAATCCTGTTGCAGTTGATGGAACGCATCGGCCATCTGCCGGCACACCGCCAGCTGACGGTCATAGTCGGCTTCCGGTGCCGGAATGGCCATCAGCCCGCGCAGCGCCAGCCGCGGCAGCCGGGCAATCTCCTGGGCCAGCGCCGGCAGGTCTGCCAGCGCGATGCCGGATTTGCTCTGTTCATCGCTGATATTGACCTGAATCAGCACGTTAAGCGGCGGCAGTTCAGCCGGGCGCTGTTCGTTCAGCCGTGCGGCAATGCGCAGACGATCGACGGTGTGGCACCAGGCAAAGTTCTCCGCCACCAGGCGGCTTTTGTTCGACTGCAGCGGGCCGATAAAGTGCCAGATCAGCGCCGGGTTATCCAGCTGCTGGATCTTATCCACGCCCTCCTGCACGTAGTTTTCACCGAAGCACAGCTGCCCGGCGGCGACGGTTTCCTGAACCGCGCTCGCAGGTTTTGTTTTGCTGACTGCAAGCAGCGTAATTTCCTGCGGATCGCGCCCGCATCGTTGTGCCGCCGCTGAGATCCGCTGGCGGACTTGCTGTAGGTTGTGCTCTGTCGAACTCATAGTCAGGGAATTAATATGGATATTGAAGAGTTAGTGGCCCTCAGTGTAAAGCAAAATGCCGGGGATCTGCACCTTTGCAGTGGTTATTCGCCGTTCTGGCGTCGTCATGGCCGGCTGGAGCCGATTGGCGAGCGGCCGCCGCTGACGGGCGACGGGCTGGAGGCCTTCGCCATGCGCTGGCTGAGCACGGCGCAGCATCAGGCGCTGCACCTGCATGGTCAGGTGGATTTCGCCCTGACGCTGCCGGAGGGCACCCGGCTGCGCGCCAACCTGTTTCGCCAGCGTCTGGGGCTGTCGCTGGCGCTGAGGCTGATCGCCAGCGACTGCCCGCCGCTGGTTTCGCTGCGCCTGCCGGCGATAGCCGACGCGCTGCTGCTGCAGGAAGAGGGGCTGGTGCTGATCGTCGGCGCGACCGGCAGCGGCAAGTCAACCACGCTGGCCGGGCTGGTGGGGGCGATGAACCAGCGGCAGCAGCGGCATATTCTGACCCTGGAAGACCCGGTGGAATTTATTCACCACAGCGCAAGTTCGCTGATCCAGCAGCGCGAGCTGGGTCTGCACTTCAGCCGCTTCAGCGACGGGCTGCGTGCGGCGCTGCGGGAAGATCCGGACGTGATCCTGCTGGGCGAGCTGCGCGATGCCGAGACCATTCAGCTGGCGCTGAGCGCCGCAGAAACCGGCCACCTGGTGCTGGCCACGCTGCATACCCGCGGCGCGGCGCAGGCGGTGGAACGGCTGGTGGACGTGTTTCCGGGTAGTGAGAAAAATCTGGTACGCAGCCAGCTGGCCGGCAGCCTGCAGGCGGTGCTGGCGCAGAAGCTGGTGGCGGCACCTGAGGGCCGGGTGGCGCTGTTTGAGGTGCTGGTTAATACACCGGCGGTGGCCAATCTGATCCGTGAAGGCAAAACCCATCAGCTGCCGGCGCTGATTCAAACCGGCAGCCAGCAGGGCATGCAGACCTTTGAGCAGAGCCTGGCGGAGCGGCGCAAAGCGGGGGTTATTGTATGACCAGCATCAGAAAAGTGATGGATCAACAGCGTGGATCCCTGGCCGAAAACTATTGCTGGCGTGGTGGCGGCGCTGGATGCCATCATCACCAACGTCTGAGCAAGCCGCCGGCGTGTTCAGGCGTAGTGATTCTCGAACCAGCTTTCCAGAATGATCACCGCAGAGAGCGAGTCTACGCTGCCCTTGCTTAGCGCCTTAAAGCCACCGCGTTCGAACAGTTCAGCACGGGCCTCAACGGTGCTGAGCCGCTCATCATGCAGGTCGACCTGTGCGCCGAAGCGGCCGTGGATGCGGTTAGCGAACTTGCGTGCACGCGCGGTCAGCGGCTGTTCGCTGCCGTCCATATTCAGCGGCAGGCCAACTATCACCCGATCGGGCTGCCACTCTTTTAACAGCGCCTCAATTTTGCCCCAGTCGGGCGTGCCGTCCTGCGCCTTCAGCGCAGCCAGCGGACGGGCGGTACCGGTCACCTGCTGACCAATGGCTACGCCGATGCTTTTCGTGCCAAAATCAAAGGCTAACAACGTCATATGGCTCATCAGGCGTGACCCGCTTCACTGGTAATATTGTGGATATCAATGCCGATGCTTTTTGCCGCTTCGCGCCAGCGCTCGGCGATCGGCGTGCGAAACAGGATGTTGCTGTTGGCGGGGGCGGTCAGCCACGCGTTTTCCAGCAGCTCCTCTTCCAGCTGGTCTTTTTCCCAGGCGCAGTAGCCAAGCGCCACCAGCACCTGCTGCGGCTGCTGCGCGGTGCCCATCGTTTCCAGCACGTCGCGTGAGGTGGTGATCACCGTATTGTCAGACACGCGAATGCTTGAACCAAAGCTGCCCTGCGACGAATGCAGAATAAAACCGCGATCTTCCGCCAGCGGGCCGCCGGAAAAGACCGGCTTATCCAGCTTAATGGCCGGATCGCGCGAGTCCGTGTCGATCTTGAGTTTCTTCAGCATACCTTCGACGGTCAGGTTCTCCATCGGCTTATTGACGATCAGCCCCATTGCCCCGTCATCGTTATGTTCACAGATATAAACCACCGAGCGCCGGAACATGGGGTCCTGCAGCGCGGGCATAGCAATAAGAAAGTGATGCTGTAAATTCATACTTAGTCGTCTTGCAGTTCCAGCGCCCGGCTGAAACCAGACGGGCGGTGAAGGGGTGGGCACAGGGGCAACTCCGGCCCCACGGCGGCTATCAGGCCAGGCGTTTCTCGATGGCATCCATCAGCATACCGGTGATCGAGATCGGGAAGGCCGCTTCGATTTCACGAATACAGGTCGGGCTGGTGACGTTAATTTCCGTCAGGCGATCGCCGATGATGTCGAGGCCAACAAAGATCAGCCCTTTCTTTTTCAGCGTTGGGCCGATGGCGCGGGCAATCGCCCAGTCACTTTCGCTCAGCGGGCGCGCTTCACCACGGCCGCCGGCGGCCAGGTTGCCACGGGTTTCGCCGGATTTAGGGATACGCGCCAGGCAGTAAGGCACCGGCTCGCCATCAACCACTAATACGCGCTTGTCGCCATCTTTGATCGCCGGCAGGAAGTTCTGCGCCATGCAGTAGAAATTACCGTGCTCCGTCAGGGTCTCGATAATCACCGAGAGGTTAGGATCTTCCTTCTTCACGCGGAAGATAGAGGCACCGCCCATCCCGTCCAGCGGCTTAAGGATAATGTCGCCGTGCTGCTGCCAGAATTCGCGGATCTGGCTGGCGTTACGGGTCACCAGCGTGTCCGGCGTATGTTCGGCAAACCAGGCGGTGAACAGTTTTTCGTTACAGTCGCGCAGACTCTGCGGTTTGTTGACGATCAGCGTGCCCTTATCTTCGGCGCGCTCCAGGATGTAGGTGGCGTAGATAAACTCGGTGTCAAACGGCGGATCTTTACGCATCAGCACCACGTTCAGGTCGGACAGCGCAATATCCTGCTCGCTGCCGAAGGTGAACCACTGCTCATAGTTTTGCTCAACGCTCAGCAGGCGGGTGCGCGCCCGGCCTTCACCGCCGCGCAGATAGAGATCGTTCATCTCCATATAATGGATTTCATAACCACGGCGCTGTGCTTCCAGCAGCATGGCAAAGCTGCTGTCTTTTTTGATATTAATCGACGTGATCGGGTCCATCACGATGCCAAGCTTTATCATTCTTTTCTCCGCTTTGCGTATTCTGACGCTCAGATTTGATGAAATTAACGGTGTTCAGCCCAGATCGCCAAAGCGAACCTGCAGCGCGGTAATGGCCGTAAGCGCGGTGGTTTCCGTTCGCAGCACCCGCGGCCCTAACAAAATATCGGTAAAGTCATGCCCGGCGGTCATGGCAATCTCAGCCGCGGTCAGCCCGCCTTCGGGGCCAATCAGCAGCCGCACGCGTTCCACCGGCAGCGGCAGCGTGTTGATGCTGTGTTCGGCTCTCGGATGCAGGTTTAACTTCAGGCCGGCTTCCGGCTCGCTGCACCAGGCTTCCAGCGTCATCGCCTCCCGGATCTCCGGCACGCGGTTGCGGCCACACTGCTCACAGGCAGCAATGGCGATCCTGTGCCACTGCTGCAGCTTTTTCGCCATACGTTCGGCGTCCAGCTTTACTCCACAGCGTTCAGAAAACAAGGGGGTGATAACATTAACCCCAAGTTCTACCGCTTTCTGGATGGTAAATTCCATTTTTTCACCGCGTGACATCACCTGGCCCAGGTGCAGATCCAGCGGCGATTCACGGCTGTCGGCGCGGACGTCACCAATACGCACGCGCACGTTTTTTTTATCCGCCTGCACGATTTCAGCGCTGAAGGCGCGATCGGAGCCATCAAATAACTCCAGAAACTGGCCTGGCACCATGCGCAGCACGCGGCCGACGTGGTTAGCGGCCTCATCGCAGAGCGCCGTTTCGCTACCCGGCTGCAGCGGCTCGGGGTGATAAATGCGGGGAATACGCATGGAAGTCCTGTAAAAGTTAAAAAAGTCGCTTTGTTCAGCGCGGTTAAGCCATTCTACCGCTGGCAGGCCTGCTGTACATAGGGGTTATGATTGCCCTGAACCCGGGCGATACGTTTATCACGTTCGCACTCCCAGCTATTAACCGGATTGAGCTTTGACCAGGCCGTCATCAACTGCGTCTGCTGGCTGGACATAGAAATTTTGTACTGGTCGCGCATATAGAACCAGGTGCGGGCAATCGCCCCACGCGCCTGCTGCGGCGGTTCCGCCAGCTTGTTCTTAAAGTCGACCTTCATCGCGCACTGGCCATACTGACCTTCGCCGCCGCGCCACTGGCCGTACATAAAGTTAGCACGGTCGCCGTTAACCTCGCCAACCGATGGCTGCAGATTGTGTAAATCAGACTCGATTCGGCGGTAACCGGCGTCTTTCGCACAGTTTTTGCGCCCGCCCTCCTGCCAGCACTGCAGCTGGTGGCCAAAGGTCCAGGCCGGGACCACGTGTTCCCACTCGATCCTGCTGGCGCGCTGTGCATTTTTTCTCACCTGATAGCCGCAGGAGGCGAGGTCAGGCGTGCCTTTCTTACCGGTCCAGCTGATTTTACAGCCGCAGTAAAAGCTGCCCGGCGCATCGGCGTTGATCTCTACCGCATAGGCCTTGGCCTGGCTGAAGCTGTTTTGTTGAAATTTATCGGGGTTCAGGGCATGGCTCAGCCCCGGTAAACAGGCCAGCACGGTCGCCAGCGGGAGGATTGTTTTGTGCAGCATATTCCGGAAAATCTGTCATCCATAAGGGGGCTGGAGAGTAACAGAAGTGCCGGAAATTGCGAATAATGG
This sequence comes from Erwinia sp. B116, assembly GCF_002865965.1. Classification (NCBI taxonomy): domain Bacteria; kingdom Pseudomonadati; phylum Pseudomonadota; class Gammaproteobacteria; order Enterobacterales; family Erwiniaceae; genus Erwinia; species Erwinia sp. B116. Next base: position 218,050 of record NZ_JRZZ01000003.1, on the reverse strand, counting down.
GCTTATAAATCAGCCATTTTTCGTCTGTATTACGGATTTATCTGGCGTGTTTACGCGTTTGGAAACTCGCCGGGCTGTAAAATATCGCCGCACTGCAGGCAGCGGTACTGGCTGTCGCCGCGCAGCACGCGGTTATGGCGGCGTACGGTGAGCTGATGCTGCTGGCAGCGGCAGCGGTAAGGAAACACGTTGCTGCGCACCGAGTTGATGGCGAACTGATGGGTACGGCGGGCGGGAACGCCAAGCACGTTCTCCATCATCCATTTCCACTCTTTGCCGTGCGGTGCCACGCGGCCAAAGTGTTTCCACACCAGCAGGTGAGCCAGCTCGTGCGGCACGACTTCATCAATAAACGCCTGCTGGTTTTCCAGCAGCAGCACCGGGTTCAGGCGGATTTCCCAGCTTTCCAGCCATGCGGTACCGGCGGCGGTGCCGCGCTGCTGCCAGACCACCTTCGGTTCCGGATAATTGCGCTCCAGCCGCTGGTTGGCCTGCTGCAGCTTGTCGCGCAGCGAGCGCATCACGGCCTGCTGCAGGGCGATGGGAAGTCGTTGAGGTTTCATCTGGCAGAGAATACGGGGGCAGGGAGGGGAACACAAGGAGGAACGCAAGCGGGGAAGCGTCAGGGATGCAGGGGCGAGTGCTGAGCGGCGCGGACGTAAGTAACCGACGAGAACAGGCGGGGTGGGGAAGAGCCTGGCGGGCGGGCAGTGCAATTGTACAGCGGGAGCGCCTGCTAAAACGGGCCAGCGGTTAAGCTGGCCCGTTGACAGCCGGAGTGACGTTCCGGCAGCAGGCTGAAAGAGCGAGGATTAGTCGCGCTGGCCGATATCGCGCAGCTTTTTGCCGCTCAGCAGGTTGCGCTCGATGTGCTCCAGCGAGACGTTCTTGGTCTCCGGGATCAGCCAGATGGTCAGCAGGATAAACAGCACGTTCAGCCCGGCGTAGACCCAGAAGGTGTTGGCGTTGCCCAGCGTGTTCAGCATGGTCAGGAAGGTGGCCCCGACGATCATATTGGCGATCCAGTTGGTGGCGGTAGAGACGGTAATACCGAAGTCACGCCCCTTCAGCGGCTGGATCTCAGAGCAGAGCACCCAGATCAGCGGACCGGCGCTCATGGCAAAACCGACGATAAACATCAGCAGCATCGCCACGGCAAAGTACTGCGCGCCGGCGGAGTGAATGCCGATATGCAGCATGGTGCCGAGGATACCCATGCCCAGTGCCATCACCAGGAAGCCCAGCTTCAGCGTCGGCTTACGTCCCCAGCGGTCCACCAGACCAATGGCGATAAAGGTCGCCAGCACGTTAACCAGGCCGACGATCACCGTGCCCCACATCTGCTGGGTGGTGTTGGCAAAGCCGGCAATTTCAAAGATTTTCGGCGCGTAATACATGATCACGTTCATGCCGGTAAACTGCTGCATCACCTGCAGACCGACGCCCAGATACACTGCCCGACGGAAGTTGCCGTTGCTGCGGAACAGCTGCCAGCCGGACTGTTTGATTTTCAGACTTTCACGGATCTCATCCAGCTCGCGTTTGGCCTGCTCGCTGGTATCCCGCAGCCGGTCCAGCACGCGCTGGGCATCGCGGAAGTTGCCTTTCGCCGCCAGCCAGCGCGGGCTGTTGGGCAGGAAGAACACGCCGACTAACAGCAGCAGGGCCGGAATAGTAATGATGCCGAGCATCCAGCGCCACTCGCCGCTGGCGCTGAAGGCGGTGTCGGAGAGGTAAGCGGCCAGTATGCCGATGGTGATCATCAGCTGGTACAGCGAGATCATGCTGCCGCGGATTTTCTCGGGCGCGATTTCAGACAGGTACAGCGGCGCGGTGTAGGAGGCCACGCCAACCGCCAGCCCCAGCAGCACGCGGGCGACGATCAGCATTTCAGGGTTCGGCGCCATCGCCGACCACAGGGAACCGATCACGAACAGCACCGCCCCGATCATCAGGCTCTTCTTACGCCCGAGGTAGGAGGAGAGCCAGCCGCTGCCGACCGCACCGATCGCCGCACCAAACATCATTGAGCTGACGATCCACTCCTGCTGGTGGGCCGTGACGGAAAAGTCTTTCGCGATGAACGGCAGTGCGCCGGCAATCACGCCGATATCCAGGCCGAACAGCAGGCCGGCCAGCGCGGCGAGGAAGCAGACAAACAGGGTCATGGTCTTGTTTGACGTTCTGCTGCGTTTGTTATTATCAGGCATAGCGCCTCCGTTAAATAAAACTGTTATAGGTTGTTTTAAGCGTAGAAAACCGGGGTGCGTATCGCGTGCGACAGATCACACTGATGTAATCGGTTACAAGCTGAAATATCTGAAAACACCTTGCCAAAGCACACCCGGCGTGAAAATGAAGTTAAACCATAGCAGCTTATTGCTTCGCTGCTTAACCTGCAGAGCGCCTGGCAGATGGCGCTGAAAATGGCGCATTTTAAGGTAAAGTCTGCGATTTTAGTAATGTTAATGACAGGAAAAATAAGGAAAATAGTTAGTGTAACCGTTACCATTTTCATTTTAAGAATTTCCTGTACCGATCGGCCAGTGAAAACCCATTAAGCGGCAAGGAACAAGTGACCTGCCGCTGAGGCAGGCCAGCAGTTTATCGGTGAGAAAAGGGGGGAGAGCGGTGAGCGGCAGGCAAAAAAAAGGGCGCCCGCAGGCGCCCTGATGACCGGCCGGAACTTACTTCAGGCCAGCCGCATCGCGCAGCAGCGCGGCTTTGTCAGTTTTTTCCCACGGGAAATGCTCGCGACCAAAGTGGCCGTAGGCAGCGGTTTCGCGGTAGATCGGGTGCAGCAGGTCGAGCATTTCGATCAGGCCATACGGGCGCAGTTCAAAGAACTCGCGAACCAGCAGGGTCAGTTGCTCGCTGGGAACTTTACCGGTACCGAAGGTTTCCACCATGATGGAGGTGGGTTCAGCCACGCCAATCGCGTAGGAAATCTGGATCTCACAGCGGTCGGCCAGGCCGGCGGCCACGATGTTTTTCGCCACGTAGCGCGCGGCGTAGGCTGCAGAACGGTCAACCTTTGACGGATCCTTACCGGAGAACGCACCACCGCCGTGACGGGCCATGCCGCCGTAGGTATCAACGATGATTTTACGCCCGGTCAGGCCGCAGTCGCCCATCGGGCCGCCGATCACAAAGCGACCGGTTGGGTTGATGTGGTATTTGGTGCTGGCGTTGATCCACTCCGCAGGCAGAACCGGCTTGATGATCTCTTCCATCACTGCTTCACGCAGATCGCTGGTCGACACGTCTTCAGAATGCTGGGTTGACAGCACCACCGCGTCGATACCGACAATTTTGCCGTCATCGTACTGGAAGGTGATCTGGCTTTTCGCGTCCGGGCGCAGCCACGGCAGGCTGCCGCTCTTACGCACTTCTGACTGGCGCTGCACCAGACGGTGCGCGTAGGTCACCGGCGCTGGCATCAGCACGTCGGTCTCGTTGGTGGCGTAGCCAAACATCAGGCCCTGGTCACCGGCACCCTGCTCCAGCGGATCGCTGCGGTCAACGCCCTGATTGATATCCGGGGACTGCTTGCCAATCGCGCTCAGAACCGCGCAGGAGTTGGCATCAAAGCCCATATCAGAATGAACATAGCCGATATCGCGCACGGTCTGACGGGTGATCTCTTCGATATCCACCCATGCGCTGGTGGTGATTTCACCGCCAACCAGAACCATACCGGTCTTCACATAGGTTTCGCAGGCCACACGGGCTTTCGGGTCCTGCTCGAGGATGGCATCAAGCACGGCATCAGAGATCTGATCGGCGATTTTATCGGGATGTCCTTCTGATACGGACTCGGATGTAAAAAGGTGTTTAGCCATTTTATTCTTTACCTTGAATATTCGGGTTAAAAATCGACTGCATAGCGCGAAGACTGGAAACCAGCCCGGAGACTCAGACTCAGCGCCCCCACAGGCAAAGCCATGAGCAGTACAGATGTACGGTAAAAACAGGACGCTTAGAAGTTAACCAGTATAGACGGATTAACATCTGGACGGCTATTCTAGGTTAGTCATTAAGCGGATTGCCAGCATTTTTTGATGGAAGGACGGTTTTCGCCGGGCTGAAAAGTGGCAAAAAATCCTGACAGAAGGCGCATTTGACATAATTTCATTTTGCAATTGATGCCGCCGGGCTGTATAAAACGCCGTTGCCCGTGACGATGACGTTGTTTCGGCACCCGGCCCGTCAGCGACGAACCCCTCGTGCTGGCTTTCACCCGCAGATTTTGTCTTTACCGCACGCCGTCCGGTGTGTGTGGAGGTGATAACAGTAATGAACCAGGATGTTATCCAGTCAGGTCATTTACGCCACGCCGGCGTACTCTCCGCCCCTTCATTTCGATCGTCTTTTCGCTCTTTTTGTCGATGTTTTGTGCGCGTTGGTCATAATCCCGACACTGGCGCAGGCTAATCTTCTCGACAGTGTGACCCGGTTCTCTCAGATTATCCTGAGAGTTGTCGCTGTGCTTCTCTGACTCGTACTACGGAGTCCGCCACGTGTTTTACAATGTTATACTGCAGAAACCGAGTTTTGCGGTGTTTCAGTCCGCCTGGCTGAAAATTTGCGCTATGGGTAAGTGGCCGCAGCAGCAGGGTGCTGCCGCGGTAAGCTGTATTGATTCATTACCATTTGAGGTCTGCGATGTCTGACGACATGAAAACAATCAAGGGTTCGTCAGCTGGCGAACAGGGTGCACTCCGCTCAATGCAGGAGGTGGCCATGAGCGATCGCGATGCCAGCAAAATGCTGCGCACCTACAATATTGCCTGGTGGGGCAATAACTACTACGACGTTAACGAACTGGGGCATATCAGCGTTTGTCCCGATCCGGACGTGCCGGAAGCTCGCGTCGACCTGGCGAAGCTGGTCAAAGAGCGCGAGGCCGAAGGCCAGCGCCTGCCGGCGCTGTTCTGCTTCCCGCAGATCCTGCAGCACCGCCTGCGCTCCATCAACGCGGCGTTTAAGCGCGCGCGCGAGTCATACGGCTACCGCGGCGACTACTTCCTCGTCTATCCGATCAAGGTTAACCAGCACAAGCGCGTCATTGAATCGCTGATCAACTCCGGCGAACCGCTGGGGCTGGAAGCCGGCTCGAAGGCCGAGCTGATGGCGGTGCTGGCGCATGCCGGCATGACCCGTTCGGTGATCGTCTGTAACGGCTACAAAGACCGCGAATATATCCGCCTGGCGCTGATCGGTGAGAAGATGGGCCACAAGGTCTATCTGGTGCTGGAGAAGATGACCGAAGTTAAGCTGGTGCTGGAAGAAGCCGAGCGCCTGAACGTGGTGCCACGGCTGGGCATTCGTGCGCGCCTGGCGTCGCAGGGCTCTGGTAAGTGGCAGTCGAGCGGCGGTGAAAAATCCAAGTTTGGCCTGTCAGCCACCCAGGTACTGAAGCTGGTGGATATTATGCGCGAAGCCGGGCGTATCGAGAGCCTGCAGCTGCTGCACTTCCATCTCGGTTCGCAGATGGCCAATATTCGCGACATCGCCACCGGCGTGCGCGAGTCGGCACGTTTCTACGTTGAGCTGGCCAAGCTGGGCGTCAACATTCAGTGCTTTGACGTCGGCGGTGGCCTTGGCGTCGACTATGAAGGCACCCGTTCGCAGAGCGACTGCTCGGTCAACTATGGCCTGAACGAATATGCCAACAACGTGATCTGGGCTATCGGTGACGCCTGCGAAGAGCATAACCTGCCGCACCCGACGGTGATCACCGAGTCCGGCCGTGCGGTCACCGCGCACCACACCGTGCTGGTCTCCAATATTATCGGCGTTGAGCGCAACGAGTTCAGCGAGCCGCAGGCTCCGGCCGCCGACTCACCGCGCCCGATCGCCAGCCTGTGGGATACCTGGCAGGAGATGCACGAGCCGAATAACCGCCGCTCGCTGCGCGAATGGCTGCATGACAGCCAGATGGATCTGTTCGACATCCATACCGGCTACTCACAGGGCACCTACGATCTGACCCAGCGTGCCTGGGCCGAGCAGCTTTATCTCAGCATCTGTCACTATATCCAGCAGCACCTGGACCCGAGCAACCGCGCGCACCGCCCGGTGATCGACGAGCTGCAGGAGCGCATGGCCGATAAGATATACGTCAACTTCTCGCTGTTCCAGTCCATGCCGGACGCGTGGGGCATCGATCAGCTGTTCCCGGTGCTGCCGCTGGAAGGCCTGGACAAGGTGCCGGAGCGCCGTGCGGTGCTGCTGGATATCACCTGTGACTCTGACGGCACCATCGATCACTATATCGACGGTGACGGCATTGCCACCACCATGCCGATGCCGGAGTACGACGTGGAAAACCCACCGATGCTCGGCTTCTTTATGGTCGGTGCCTATCAGGAGATCCTCGGCAATATGCACAACCTGTTCGGTGATACCGAAGCGGTGGACGTGTTTGCCTTCGCCGACGGTTCGATCGAAGTGCAGCTGTCAGACGAAGGTGATACGGTCGCCGATATGCTGGAGTACGTGCAGCTGAAGCCGGACGAGCTGCTGACCCACTTCCGCAACCAGATTAAGCAGAGCGACCTTGACGACGATCTGCGTGCGCAGTTCCTCGAAGAGTTTGAGGCCGGGCTGTACGGGTATACTTACCTGGAAGACGAGTAACAGAATTTTATCACTAACGGCGGCGGGCGATCCCGCCGGTAAACACACTATCCCTTCCTCGTCGGGTTAACGACGCGGTGGGGATTTTTTTAGCGCAATAAGCACATCCGCACCGCAACCAACCGGTGCTTAAGAAAGAAAGGAGTGGTTATGAATACCAACACGTTAGGCAATCAGTACGACAACTCGCTGGTGTCCAACGCCTTCGGTTTTCTGCGTTTCCCGCTGAACTTCCAGCCGTATGACAGCAACGCCGAGTGGGTGATCACCGGCGTGCCGTTTGATGCTGCCACCTCAGGCCGTCCGGGCAGCCGCCTGGGGCCGGGCGCAATCCGCCAGATCTCAACGAACCTGGCGTGGGAAGGCTGCCGCTGGCCGTGGGAGTTTGACCTGCGCCAGCGCCTGAACGTGATCGACTGCGGTGACCTGGTGTACGCCTTCGGTGACGCGCAGGACTTCAGCGACAAGCTGCAGGCGCACGCCGAGAAGCTGCTGGCCAGCGGCAAGCGCATGCTGACCTTCGGCGGCGATCATTACATCACGCTGCCGCTGCTGCGCGCGCATGCAAAAACCTTCGGCAAAATGGCGCTGATCCACTTCGATGCGCATACCGATACCTACTCCAACGGCCCAACCTTTGACCACGGCACCATGTTCTGGACCGCGCCGCAGGAAGGGCTGATCGACCCGGCGCATTCGGTGCAGATCGGTATCCGCACCGAGTTCGATAAGTCACTGGGCTTTAACGTGCTGGATGCCGCGCAGGTCAACGATCGCAGCGTTGATGACATCATCGCCGAGGTGAAGAAGATCGTCGGTGATATGCCGGTCTATCTGACCTTCGACATTGACTGCCTGGATCCGGCGCACGCGCCGGGCACAGGTACGCCGGTGATTGGCGGCCTGACCAGCGATAAAGCCAGCAAACTGGTGCGCGGCCTGCAGGGGCTGAATATCGTCGGCATGGATCTGGTGGAAGTGGCGCCTGGCTACGACCAGTCAGATATCACCGCGCTGGCGGCTGCCAGCCTGGCGCTGGATATGCTGCACGTGCAGGCGGCCAATAAGGGCTGAGCCTGTAACGCGACACCCTGCCGATCGTAACGGGGCAGCCAGCCACTGCCCCGTTTTATCTCTCTTGCTGGCCTCTCACCATGATTATGCGGTCTGCTGTTCCGGGTCCGCGCACTGTCTGATTTTCACTCCCATTCTCCTGAACTGCGCCGTTTCATCCCTTAGTTCCCCTGAGTCAACAACCCGGATCCCGTGTTTCCCAATGCTGACAGCAACTGGACAGTCTCTGATATTTTTTATTTTTTCTAATCATTCTGGCAGGCTAAAAGGTGAGTTTGTTATTTTAAATGATTTTTTTCGACGGGTACTGGCGGTTTTTCTGTATTTAAGGTGAGATATTTTTTGCCATTACATGTTTTTGTTGTTTTTTAAATGATGTCTTTTACTATTTTGAAGTTGTTTTTTTGGCGTTTTCTAAATGTTTTATTTGCAGTAATTTTTTTTAATCCATTGTTTTTAATGGTTAAGGTTGTTTTGTTTTTTTGTTTGTTTATTCTATTGATTCTGATTTGTTTTATATTTTCGTGATCTCTTGCACAGTTACTCCAGATATTCTCGTCAATCCTGTTTATTGCCAGTTTTGCATATTGCTTATTCCTCCTCTGGTTATATATTGGCCGTGTTGAATGTGAGACAGCGTTTCAAATATGAAACTGATGGCGGGGGCAGGAAATAATGAACTGGAAAACGGTATGCAGTCTCTCGCAGGTACGGGAGGATTTTCCCTACGCGGGTAATGTCAGCGGTAAAGAGATCGGTATTTATCAGGTTGAGGGTGAGTTTTATGCCATGGAAGATATCTGTCCGCACGCCTGGGCTCTGCTGAGCCAGGGATTTGTCGAGGACGGGAAAGTGGAGTGCCCGCTGCACGAAGCCGTATTTGATATCAAAACCGGGCGCTGTCTGCGTGAACCCGGCGGACGCGACCTGCAGATTTATCCGTTGCGGGTGGTGGATAACCAGATCCAGATTGCATTAATCGGGGAGGAACAGTGATGAGCAGTGATACCGATTTTAATCCTTATCTGCCGGGCAGCGCCCAGTTTTTGCCGCCAGGAGAGGGCGGTAATGGTGCCATCCATCATCCGGGCAATTATCAGAATATTATCTGGCAGACCCGCCAGCGGCAGCCTGACAAGTTTGAAATCGCGCTGATCGCTGCACTGGAGTCGCTGTTTGAACAGGGCCAGGAGTCCGTCGCAGGGCTGGTTCTGGCGCTGAATCAGCAACGCGTATTTGACCGTAGCGGCAGCGCCTGGACGGAAGCCAGCTTCTGCGATTTCTTACGTATTAACGGCTACTGAGCGGAGGTCATCATGGGCGATACAGAACACTATCTTAATCAGGGGTTGCGCGGGCTGTGGTATCCGGTGCTGGCCAGCTGGGAAGTCCAGTCGGCTCCGGTCGGTATCACTCGCCTTGGGCAACAGATCGTCGTCTGGCGTAATCAACAGGGCGAACTGCAGGCGCTGGAAGATCGCTGCCCGCACCGCGGTGCTCGCTTATCGATGGGCTGGAACCTCGGTGACCGTATTGCCTGCTGGTATCACGGTATCGAAGTTGCCGGCAGCGGTACGGTAAAAGATGTGCCTGCGGTAGCAGGCTGTCCGCTGGCGGGCCGGCAGTGTGTGCGTACGTATACGATTCAGGAAGCGCATGGTGCAATCTTTATCTGGTTTGGTGTTACGGCAGAGCGGCCGGCCAGTGAACTGGTGTTCCCGGAAGAACTGGCTGATGGTGAGCACTACAGCAACTTTCTGTGCACCGCAGCCTGGAACTGTAACTACCAGTATGCGCTGGAAAACGTGATGGACCCGATGCACGGCACCTACCTCCACTCCTCTTCACACTCGATGGCCGAAGGCGAACGTCAGGCTGAAATGTCACTCCAGCCCACCGACACCGGTTTTATTTTTCAGAAAGAGGGGCAGAAAGGGGTCAACTTCGACTGGGTGGAGTTTGGCGAAAGTGGCGCGCAGTGGATGCGGCTGTCGATCCCTTACCGGAAACGCTTCGGGCCAGGCGGGCATTTCTGGATCGTCGGCATGGTGGTGCCGGAAGATGAGAACCGCTGCCGGGTGTTCTTCTGGCGTATCCGCCAGGTCAGCGGCTGGCAGCGCGATATGTGGCGCTTCCTCTACCGCAACCGGCTGGAAGGGCTGCACTGGGACGTGCTGGAGCAGGATCGTGTGGTGCTGGAAAACCTGGCCCCGGATGCCCGCCAGCATGAGTTCCTGTATCAGCACGATGTCGGGCTCTCCCGCCTGCGCCGCATGATGCAGAAGGCTGCACGGCAGCAGCTGGGGCAGCTGGCCGAACATCCGGAAGTCAGGGAGCCACGGTGATGAGCGGGCTACTGGCGGGAAAACGCATCGTGGTGACCGGGGCGGCACGCGGACTGGGCTGGCAGTTTGCGCAGGATATTGCGGCACAGGGGGCAACGCTGGTGATGCTCGATATCCTGGCGGATGAGCTGCAGCGCCGTTGTGCCGATCTGCTCCAGCAGGGGTACCAGGCTGAGTATCTTAGCGTGGATATCTCAGACCCCGGATCGGTGACGGCGGCATTTGCCACCCTTGCCCGTGGCGGTGGAATTGATGGCCTGGTCAATAATGCCGGGCTGGCAACCGGTGTCGGCGGTAAAAACCTGCTGGATCACGATATCGAACTGTGGGATCGCGTGATGCAGGTCAACGTGCGTGGCACCTGGCTGGTGAGCCGGGCAGCTGTGCCGCTGATGTCGTCAGGGAGTGCCATCGTCAATGTGGCTTCTGATACGGCGCTGTGGGGGGCACCCCGTCTGCTGGCATACGTTGCCAGCAAGGGGGCGATTATTGCCATGACCCGCTCAATGGCGCGGGAACTGGGCGAACGCCGGCTGCGGGTGAATGCCATTGCGCCAGGCCTGACGCGGGTTTCAGCCACCGATTATGTCCCCGCTGCGCGCCATCAGCTCTACGAACAGGGGCGGGCCCTGGCCGGGGAGCAGCATCCGCAGGATGTCAGCGGCAGCGTGGTGTGGCTGCTCTCCGGGATGTCCGGCTTTGTGACCGGGCAGCTGCTGCCGGTCAACGGCGGTTTTGTCTTTAACTAGGGAGCGAAGGCTGTCATGGACGAACAACCGCAGGGCTGCCGTTATCTGATGCCTGGCCTGCAGCGGGGGTTGCAGCTGCTGCTGGCATTTGGTGAACAGCATCGCGAGATGACCTTTGCCGAGCTGCACCGGCTGGTGGATATGCCAAAAGCCAGTGCCTGGCGTGTGGTACAGACCCTTGAACACCTTGGCTTCATTGAGCGTAACCCGCGTAATGGCACCTACAAGCCGGGCATCATGATCCTGCGGCTGGGGTTCGAATATATCGCGTCACTGGACGTCGCGCAGCTCGGCCAGCCGGTGATTGAACGGCTGCGAGACCTCAGCCAGTGCAGCAGCCACCTGGCGATTCGCGATGGCTGTGACCTGATCTACATCGCCCGGGTCAGTGCCGCCAATGCCAGGGTGAATCAGGTCAGTATCGGTACGCGGCTGCCGGTACAGCGTACCTCGCTGGGGCGTATGTTGCTGACCGGCGTCAGCCGCGATGACTTTGAGCAGCTGTTTCCGCGCCCGATGTTGCCGGGCAATGCGCACGGCGATGTGCAGGATCGCGAAGGGTTATGGCAGATGGTGCAGGACGACAGGGTACGCGGCTATGTGATTGGTGAATCGTTCTTTCGCCGCGGCATCTCATCCATTGTCTATCCGGTATTTAACCGTGCGGGCAGCGTGGTGGCAGTGATCAGCATTATGGTGCCGGTCGATGAGATCCCGGCCGGTGACCGGCCGCGATTACAACAGCTGGTGGCGGAGGCCGCCGCAAAAATATCGGGCTTACTGGGGCACCACCCGCCCGCAGAGTAGCTCTGTTCCGGATGACTATCGGGCGCGCGCCGCGCGCCGGGGGCGTCTGCACGCCGAAATTCTGAAAACTGACGATTATTGAGGCAATTAATTATGAGCATCACCGGCATCGAAAAGCTTGAATTTGGCGTGGAAGACCCGGCGCTGTGCAGCAAATTTATTACCGATTTTGGCCTGTCGGCCGCGGGTGAAGCCGGCAGTCACCACTATCAGACGCTGAGTGGCGCACAGGTGGCATTCTACCCGATCGACGATCCGCAACTGCCCCCGGCGTTTGAGGCCGGTTCCACGCTGCGTCGCATCACCTGGGGAGTAACCGATGTGGCGGCGCTCGCCGCCGTGCGCCAGCGTCTGTGTGAGCAGCCTGATTTTAGCGAACAGGACGGTGTGCTCAGCTGTTGCGACCCGAACGGCATGACCCTGCGGGTGGCGATTGGCCGCCAGCAGCCGGTCAGCCTGCCGGTGCTGCCGATCAATCAGTGGGGTGATATACGCCGGGTGGATCGGCCCAGTCCGGTGTACCAGCAGGCCACTCCGGTCAATATCGGTCATGTGGTGTTCTTCGTCACTGACCTGGCACAAACTGAGCGCTTCTATCGTGAGCTGCTGGGCTTCCAGGTTTCAGACCGCTATGTCGATCGCGCCGTGTTTTTACGCTGTGGTATTCACGGCGGCCATCACAATCTGTTTCTGTTGCAACTGCCCGGCGGCAAACGCGGGCTGAATCATGTGGCCTTCACCGTGCGCGATATCCATGAAGTGATCGGCGGTGGCCTGGCGATGAATAAGCAGCAGTGGAGCACCTTCATTGGTCCGGGTCGCCACCCGGTCTCCTCGGCCTATTTCTGGTACGTCAACAGCCCGACGGGCGGTGCGTTTGAGTACTACACCAACGAAGACTGGCTGACAGAAAACTGGCAGCCACGGGAGCTGGAGCACTCGCTGACCTCGTTTACTGAATGGGCGGTGGAGGGGGGGATCGACTACACCACGCGTCGCCAGCAGAAGGAGAATATACGATGAGCGCCGGGATGGTGATTATCGGCGGTGGCCAGGCCGCAGGCTGGGCGGCGAAAACGCTGCGCGACAGCGGTTATCAGGGAACGATTAGTGTCATCAGCGATGAACCCTGGGATTTTTACGAGCGGCCTCCGCTCTCCAAACGAGCACTGTTGGAAGCCGATGCCCCGCTGAGTCGCCTGTTCAGTGAAGAGCAGCAGGCGGCGCTGGATCTGACCTGGTATCGTCCGCTGCGTGCGGAGCGTATCCAGCGGCAGCAGAAATCGGTGCTGCTGAGTAACGGTCAGTCCGTGCCCTACGACCGTCTGCTGATTGCTACCGGTAGCCGTCCGCGTCTGCCGGGGCGCGAGTGGCAGAACCATCCGCGCGTTCATACCCTGCGCAGCTGGCATGACGCGCTGTCCCTGAAGTCCGCTCTGGCTGAATGCCGGCAGCTGGCGGTGGTCGGGGGAGGCTGGATCGGCCTGGAGATTGCCGCGTCGGCGCGCAGCCTCGGGATTGCGGTGACGCTGTATGAACGCCAGCCCAGGCTCTGCCAGCGTAGTGTTGATGCGGCTGTTTCACAGGCTTTACTGACGTTGCACCAGCAACAGGGGGTCAGCATTCATTGCGATTGTGGCGAGATGCGGCTCGCTCATCAGCACGGATTGCCGCAAATCAGCTGTGACCAGGTACCGCTACGGTCGTTTGATCGGGTGGTGGTCGGGGTCGGGGTGGAACTCAATCTGGAACTGGCGCAGCAGGCGGGGCTGGAGGTCGGCAACGGCATTGTGATCGACGATCGCGGGCAAACCAGCGATCCGGCGATTTATGCCGTGGGTGACGTGGCGCGACATCCGCGCTTTGGCTTCTCACTGCAGTCCTGGGCTTTTGCGCAGAATCAGGCGATTGCCACCGCGAGAGCACTACTCGACCCCGCTGCACCGGGTTACGACGAGATCCCGTGGTTATGGTCAGATCAGTATGGCATCAACATGCAGATCCTCGGCCTGCCGCAGGGGCAAGGCAAAACCGTGGTACGCCAGCAAAGTGACAGCACGCTGTGGTTCCGCCTGGGCGAGGACAACTGCCTGCAGCAGCTGGTGAGCTTTAATGACGCGCGCAGCATTAAGCTGGCGAAACGCTGGATCGGTACGCAGCGGCCACTGGATGCGCAGCAGCTTGCCGATCCGGCGTTTTCGCTGATGACGCTGCGCTGAACGGGGAGGAGCTATGATCGCCACTGAACATCCGTTAAACCCCGCTCAGGGTAGCGTTGCTGACAGCGAACCGGTTCGCTGGTCGATACCGCTGGCGCTGTTTGCCTGCGTACTGCTGGCCTTCTTCGATAAAGTCAGTATTGCCGCGCTGTTTTCCGATACTCACTTTCAGCAGGCGATGGGGCTGAACTTCGACACGACCCGCCTGGGGCTGCTGCTGAGTGCGTTTCTGCTCAGCTACGGCTGCTCGTCGATGTTGCTGAGCGGGCTGGGCGATCGCGTTGATCCACTGAAGCTGCTGAGTGGGCTCATGGTGCTGTGGTGCCTGCTGATGCTGGCGATGGGCCTGTGCCACTCTTACCGTATCATGCTGCTGCTGCGCATTACGCTTGGCGTGGCAGAGGGGCCACTGTTTCCGCTGGCTTTTGCGGTGGTGCGCCACAATTTCCCCCGTCACCTGCAGGCACGCGCCACCATGTTATGGCTGCTGGGTACGCCACTCGGGGCGGCGATTGGCTTCCCGCTGTCGCTGTTTATCCTCAACCATTTCGGCTGGCAGTGGACCTTCTTCTGTATGTCGCTGCTGACCGTGCCGGTGCTGGTGTGCATCCGCCTGGCGCTGCGTAACCTTAAGCGTGGCGAAGTCTCTCCGGCGCTGGCCCGGCCACGCAGGATGGCGCGTTCCGTACTGTACCGTAACGGTCACTTCTGGCTGATCTGCCTGTTCAATATCGCGTTTCTTACCTACCTGTGGGGGATCAACGGCTGGCTGCCCAGCTACCTGGTGGAGGGAAGGGGTATCAACCTGGGGCAGGTGGGCTGGCTTTCATCGTTGCCGTTTATCGCCATGCTGATCGGGGAAGGCGTGGGTGCCTGGATCTCCGACCGTATCGATCGCCGGGCGCTGGCCTGTTTTATCTCACTGGCTGGCGCAGCGCTTGGTTTGCTGACGGTGCTGCACCTGCGGCAGACCGGGTTGTTAATCACCGCGATGAGTGTCAGCACCTTTCTGTGGGGAGCCGGGGCACCCAATATCTTTGCTCTGCTGGCGAAAGCCACCCCGCCGGAGGTCAGCGCGACTGCCGGTGGCATTTTCAACGGGCTGGGAAATGTTGCCGGCGCGCTGGCCCCGCTGGTGATGGGCATGCTGATTGCTTCCACGCACAGCATGGATAGCGGACTGATGTTTCTGGTGGTGATGGCCGCGCTGGGATGCGTGCTGTTGCTGCCGCTGTTGCAACGTTACTGAGGAGTGACAAGCTATGTCAGAGACTGAAAAAACGGCCGTCAAACCGGCAGGCATCCCGATGGATGCCTGGGTGGAATCACGTATCGCGCGTTTTAGCGGGCGTAAATATGACTGGAGTGCGCTGAAGTTCCAGGCAGATTTCGATCCGAAATACCGCCGGGCGCAGATGCGTTACATCGGAACCGGGGCAACCGGCGTTGCGGCTGATGGCAATACCGTGGAGGCAGAACATTTCACCTTCTCTACCATGGTGCTGCCAGCCGGATGTGAAGGCCCGCTGCATCTGCACGACGATGTCGAAGAGGTGTTCTTTATGCTGAAAGGCAGCATCACGCTGATGGTGAAAGAGGGCGATAACTACTGCGAAACCGTACTTAACGAACGCGATCTGATCTCGGTGCCTGCCGGGGTGTACCGTGGCTTATTAAATCACGGTGAAGAGGAAGCGCTGATGTGCGTCATGCTCGGCTGCGCTAAACCGCGTATCCCCACCTATCCCGCCGATCATCCGCTGGCGGGTGTTAAGCGTAATCCGGTCGCCTCATGACCGCCTGGCAGGAGAGCGGAACGGGGCCGGCACTGGTGCTGCTGCATGGCATCAGCTCCGGCAGCGCCAGCTGGCACAGGCAGCTGAACGATCCGCGGCTGCAACGTTGCTGCCGCATACTGGCGTGGGACGCCCCCGGATACGGCGACAGCGCTCCCCTGGCGGCAGAAAAACCGACGGCGGCCTGCTATGCCGGAGCGCTGGCGCGGATGCTCGATGCGGCAGGGGTCGGGCAGGCGGTGGTGGTCGGGCATTCGCTGGGGGCGTTGATCGCCTGTGCGTTTGCGGTGCGTTACCCGGAGCGGGTCAGCCGTCTGGTGCTGGCCGATCCGGCACAGGGATATGGCGGTGCACCGCCTGCAAAGCAGCAGGAGATTATTCATCAGCGTCAGCAACAGCTGGCGGGCGGGCTGGAACAGATGGCGCAGCAGCGCGCCCCCGCCTTATTACGCCCGCAGGCCGATGAGTGCGATGTTGCCACGGTGGCCAAAGGCATGCGGCGGCTGAACGTGGCGGGCTTTCTGCAGGCGGTCTCGCTGCTGGCGCAGGGTGATATTCACCGCTGGCTGGCAGAAATCCGGCTGCCTGTCGAGGTGTGGTGCGGCGATCGTGATGCGATTACGCCGCCTGCCGGCGCACAGGCGCTGGCTTACCGCTGGGGGGTACCATTTGTGACTATTCCCCTGGCCGGCCATGCCAGCTATCTCGACGGCGCGGCGTTTTTCAACCGTCAGCTGCTGAGGCTGCTCACAGGAGAAGGTGATGAATTTACAGATTAAGGGGCGGGTGGCGGTCGTCACCGGTGGCTCCTCCGGTATTGGGTTTGCCACCGTGAAACTGCTGCTGGCGGCAGAGGCAAAAGTCGCCTTCTGCGACCGCGATCGGGAGCGGCTGGCCAGTGCCGAGGTGGCGCTGCGCGAGGCGTTCCCTCATGCTGAGATGCTGCCTTACTGCTGTGACGTGCTGGATCCGCAGCAGGTCGGCCGCTTTGCACAGCAGGTGGGTCGCGAGTTTGGCGCGGTGGATATGCTGATCAACAACGCCGGGCAGGGCTATGTCGCTCACTTTGACGCCACGCCACATGAGGCCTGGCTACGGGAGGCGGGGCTGAAACTGTTCGGGGTAATCCACCCGCTGCAGGCGTTTCTGCCACTGCTCGAGCAGTCGGATATCGCGTCTGTGACCTGCGTGAATTCGCTGCTGGCACGCCAGCCTGAACCGCACATGATCGCCACGTCGGCGGCACGGGCTGCGTTGCTGAATATGACGCTGAACCTGTCTAACGAGCTGATCGTTAAGGGCGTGCGGATCAATTCGATTTTACTGGGCATGGTGGAGTCCGGTCAGTGGCGTCGTCGCTATCAGCAGCGTCAGGATCCGGTGCAGAGCTGGGAAGCCTGGACTGCGGAGCTGGCCACAGAACGCGGTATTCCGATGGGGCGGCTGGGGAAACCGGAGGAAGCGGCGCAGGCGTTGCTGTTCCTGGCTTCACCGCTGGCTTCCTTTACCACCGGTGCCGCGCTGGATGTGTCCGGCGGCTTCGCCCGCCAGCTATAGGGATCGCCGATGAAAAAAATAGTGTTGATTGGCTACGGCGCGATGGCGCAGGAGCTGATTGCCCGCCTGCCGGAGGGCGTTTGCGTCGGCTGGATTGTGGCACGCGAACACCATCATGCCGCTATCCGCCTGCGCTTTGGCGGTGAGGTTACTCCCCTGCTGTCGCCCCTTGCGTGCCCGGGAAGGCCCGATCTGGTGCTGGAGTGCGCCAGCCAGCAGGCGGTTGCTGACTTCGGCCAGGGGGTGCTGCAACGCGGCTGGGGGCTGGCGGTGATCTCTACCGGTGCGCTGGCAGACGATGCCCTGTATCGGCGTTTGCGCCAGGCGGCCAGCGCCGGGGGGGGGCGCCTGACGCTGCTTTCCGGGGCGGTAGCGGGCCTTGACGGGTTGACCAGCGCACGAGAGGGCGGCCTGGATAGCGTGCTTTATCAGTCCTGTAAAAACCCGCTCAGCTGGCGCGGAAGCCTGGCAGAGACGCTGATCGATCTCGACGCAGTCCGCCATCGGGAGGTGTTTTTTCGCGGCAGCGCCCGGGAAGCCGCGCTGCGTTTTCCGGCCAATGCCAACGTGGCTGCCACGATTGCGCTGGCGGGGATCGGTTTGGATCGCACACGGGTTGAGCTGATCGTTGATCCTGACACGCAGTGCAACTGTCACCGCATCCATGCCGGTGGTGGATTTGGCGAACTGTACCTGGAGATCCACGCTCATCCGCTGCCTTCCAGTCCGAAAACGTCAATGCTCGCGGCGCTGAGTGCTGTTCAGGCCTGTCGCCAGTTGCTGGATCTCTGAAGGAGTCCTCATGGAAAATCTGAAACTCTACCTGGCCGGAAGCTGGCGCGAAGGGGGCGGAGAACGCTTCTGCAGTACCTTTCCCGCCGACGGTTCAGTCAATGGCTGGCTGCGGGCTGCCAGTCTGGAGGATGTGGAGCTGGCGGTAGAGGCGGGTGAGCGTGCCTGGCGCGATCCGCACTGGCGCAGCATGCCTGGCCATCAGCGTGCAGCCATTTTGCATCGGGCGGGCGATCTGATCGCCGCACGGCTGGAGCCACTGGCCGAACTGCAAACCCGCGATAACGGCAAGCCACTGGCGGAAACGCGCGGGCTGGTGGCCAGTGCGGCAGCCACCGCCCACTATTTTGCCGCCGCCTGTGAGGTGCTCGAGGGGGAATTGCCGCCTCAGCGCAGCCGCGAGGTGATGACCTTCAGCACCTGGGAGCCGATCGGGGTGGTGGCGGCTATCACCCCGTGGAACTCACCGATAGCCAGTGAGATGCAGAAAGTCGCGCCGGCGCTGGCGGCGGGTAACGCGGTAATGCTGAAACCGGCTGAGGCTACGCCGCTGATGGCGCTGCAGCTGGCGGCAATCTTTGAGGAGGCGGGCCTTCCCCCTGGACTGTTCAGCGTGCTGCCGGGTAAGGGCAGCATTGTGGGTGATGCACTGGTGCGCCACCCGCTGGTGAAAAAAATCTCGTTTACCGGCGGTACCCGCACCGGGCGGGCGCTGGCGCATATTGCGGCCGACAGGCTGATTGGCACCTCGCTGGAGTTAGGCGGGAAGTCACCCACCATCGTGCTGGCAGATGCAGATATCGAACAGGCGGCGCGGGGGATCTGCTACGGCATCTTCAGCTCGGCAGGCCAGGCGTGCATTGCCGGTGCGCGGCTGTTTGTGCACCGTTCCGTCTGGCGGCCGCTGCTGGACCGTCTGCTGCAACTGACCCGGGGACTGCGCCTCGGGAATCCGCTGCAGGCCGGGATTCATATGGGGCCGCTAATCTCCCCGCAGCACCGGCAGTCAGTTGCTGACTATGTGGCGCTGGCGCGCCGTGAGGGGGGGGAAATCTTATGTGGCGGTGAGATCCCCGCCGACCCGGCGCTGGCGGCGGGTAACTGGTTCCAGCCAACCATTATCACCGGCTTAAGCAACGCCGCGCAGGTCTGTCAGGAGGAGATTTTCGGCCCGGTGCTGGTGGCGATGCCCTTTGACGATGAAGAGACGCTGATCGCCGCGGCCAACCATTCGGTCTACGGCCTGGCTGCCGGGATCTGGACGCGGGATGTTACCCGGGCGCTGGCGCTGGCCGCGCGGCTTGAGGCCGGCACGGTGTGGATTAACACCTACAAAGTATTTTCAGTCTCTACGCCGTTTGGTGGTGTTAAACAGAGCGGCCTCGGGCGCGAAAAAGGGCTACAGGGGCTGCGTGCCTGGATGCAGCAGAAAAGCATCTATCTGGCCACTGCCCCAACAATTAACCACTGGAGCGATTAACTGATGGGAAGCAAACGATGAGTGAAACCATTACGGTAGGTGAAGCGCTGGCCCGCACCCTTGAGCAGTATGGCGTCAGCACGATGTACGGGATTATTTCGATTCATAATTTACCGATCGCGGATGCGGTCGGGCGGCGTGGAAGATTGCGCTTTGTCACCAGCCGCGGTGAGGCCGGGGCGGTAAGCATGGCGGATGCGCACGGTCGGTTTAGTGGCCTGGGCGTGGCGCTGACCAGCACCGGTTGCGGTGCCGGCAATGCCGTCGGCGCGCTGCTGGAAGCCGCTAACGCCGGTACGCCGCTGCTGCATATCACCGGCCAGGTGGAGAAAGCTTACCTGGATGCCGACTGCAGCTTTATCCATGAGGCCCGCGATCAGCTGGGATTTCTGCGCGCCAGCGGCAAGGAGGCGCTGCGCGTGCACTCCCCACAGCAGGCGGTGGCCATGCTGCACCGGGCGATTCAGCTGGCGCAAACGCCACCCTGTGGCCCGGTTTCGCTGGAAATTCCGATCGATATCCAGAACAGCCGGGTACCGTTAAGTCTGGTGACCCCCGCCGTGCGGCCGCTGCAGCCCGCATCACCGCCAGCCGACGTGGTGGCGGCGCTGGCACAGCGTCTGCGGGCGGCTCAACGGCCACTGTTGTGGGTGGGCGGCGGGGCGCTGCAGGCCGCCGATGCGGTACGCCAGCTGGCAGATGCCGGCGTGGCGGTGATCTCCAGCACGCACGGGCGCGGCATCCTGGCTGACAGTCACCCGCGCAGCCTGCGGGCATTTCATAACTCCCCGTCTGTTGAGGCGCTGTTGCGCCGCTGCGACCTGACGCTGGTGGCCGGCTCACGGTTGCGCAGCAACGAAACCCGCAGCTGGACGCTGCCGCTGCCGTCACCGTTGCTGCAGATTGACCTCGACCCTGCTGCCGCCAGCCGTAACTATCCGGCGGACGAGGTGCTCAGTTATGACTGCGCCGCCCTGCTGAGCGCGCTGGCAGCCATTTATGTCCCCGCTGAACGTCCCGATCCGGCATGGGATCGCGAAATTGCGCAGGCGGTGAGCGCGGCGGAAACCGATCTGCGCGATCAATGTGGCGTGTATGCCGGGCTGAGCGATGCGGTGGCTGCCGTTCTGCCACCATCGGGCATTTTTGTCCGTGATATCACCGTATCCGGCAGTCTGTGGGGCAGCCGCTTGCTGCCCACCGGTCGCCCGGGAGCGCGGGTCCATTCGCTGGCCGGGGCGATCGGCATGGGGCTGCCGATGGCGATTGGTACTGCACTGGCCAACCCGGAAAGCAGGGTGGTCGCGCTGGTCGGCGACGGTGGCCTGGCGTTGGGATTAGGTGAGCTGGCAACCCTGGTGCAGGAAAACGCCAACGTCACGCTGCTGGTCATGAATGACGGCGGTTATGGCGTAATGCGCGGCATTCAGGACAAATACTTTGAAGGGCGGCAGTTTTATAACCGGCTGCATACGCCGGACTTCACGCTGCTGGCCCGGGCGATGGGGCTGAACGCCCGCAGGGTGACGGCCGCGGCCGGTTTTCACGCCGCGTTGAGTGAAGCGGTGGCGCAGCCAGGCCCGTCGCTGATTGAAGTGGCCATGCAGGAGATCGGCCCGCTGCACTTTGCCGGGCCACCGCAGAAAACACTTTACTGAAAACAGGGGCTGAACGCCTTCAGCCTGTGAAGGGCAGGAGGCCGCAGGCGCTGCCCTTGTTAATACCGGCAATCGCTACCGGGCGTAAGGCGGGTGAGGATTATTTACCTGCCGCGATACGCGCCTTAATATGATCGGCCCGCTCCTGTGACGCCGGGTGCGAGTCGAACAGGCTGCCGCCACCGCTGCCGCCTTCCATCTTCGCCAGTTTCTCAAAGCTGGTTACCAGACCGTTTGGATTCACACCGCGTTTTTTCAGCAGGTCGAATGAATAGTCATCGGCCTGAGTCTCCTGCGTTTGCGAGAACTGTGCACCGATCAGTTTCTCGCCGAGGTCACCCAGCTGGGACTGCGACAGCGAGGCCGCAACGCCACCGGCGGAGGCGGCGGCGGTACGCGCGGCGGTGGTGGCATAAGCCAGCTGCATCGCCTTGCGCGAGTGCCCCAGCGCCACGTGGCCCATTTCGTGGCCGACAACCGCTTCAACTTCGTTGTCGGTCATCAGGTCCATCAGGCCGCTGTAGACGCGAATACAGCCGTTAGCCATCGCCCAGGCGTTAACGTCTTTGGTCAGGTAAACCTTATAGTTGGCCGGTGTACCGTTAATATTGTCGCCCAGCGAGGCGGCAATTTTATTCAGGCGCTGGGTGTAGGGGCTGCTTGCCGGGGCGACCTGATTCTCCGCGTCCATCTGCTGACAGGATTTAGCACTGAGCTCTTTGACCTGCTCATCGCTCAGCGTGACCGCCTGAAAAGCCTGTGCGCCAGACTGCATCAGAGCGTTGCTGTCAAAATTCTGACAGCCAGAAACCAGGGTTGCCAGCGACAACGCGGCAAAGGCGAGACGTTTCTTCATTCCAGTTCATCCATTCAGGTAACAAGGTAAAAAAATCAGAAAGTTGGCAAAATACGGCTGCGGTAATCGTCCGGCAGTAATCTGAGTTATAGCGCCTGCGGCATTGCTTGCCTAGTCGGGGCATTCTCAAAACGCAAATAATGTGAGGATTTTTACCTGCCGCGGCATGTACATGTTACCCGTATTTCATGTACATTGATGGGCGACTTTCGTTCTGCTTTGCCTGATAACTCATTGATTACAATAGGTTGAGAAAGGTGAAGCGTTAAATCCGACCTGGAGTAGAAAATGTCTTCTCGTAAAGAGCTTGCCAACGCCATTCGCGCATTAAGTATGGATGCGGTGCAAAAAGCCAAATCCGGCCACCCTGGTGCCCCTATGGGTATGGCTGATATCGCCGAAGTCCTGTGGCGTGAATTTCTGAATCACAACCCTACAAATCCGCTGTGGGCCGATCGTGACCGCTTCGTGCTGTCTAACGGCCACGGCTCGATGCTGATCTACAGCCTGCTGCACCTCACCGGCTACGATCTGCCGATTGGCGAACTGGCTAACTTCCGTCAGCTGCACTCCAAAACTCCAGGTCACCCGGAATACGGCTACACCGCCGGCGTTGAAACCACTACCGGTCCGCTGGGCCAGGGTATTGCTAACGCCGTGGGCTTTGCTATCGCTGAACGCACGCTGGCCGCGCAGTTCAACCGTCCTGGCCACGATGTGGTAGACCATAACACCTACGTGTTTATGGGCGACGGCTGCATGATGGAAGGCATCTCTCACGAAGTCTGCTCGCTGGCCGGTACGCTGAAGCTGGGCAAACTGGTGGCGTTCTATGATGACAACGGTATCTCTATCGATGGTCATATTGAAGGCTGGTTCACCGACGACACCGCGACCCGCTTCGAGTCTTACGGCTGGCACGTGGTGCGCGGCATTGACGGCCATGATGCTGAATCGATTAAAAAAGCGGTGGAAGAGGCCAAAGCAGTCACGGATAAACCTTCACTGCTGATGTGCAAAACCATCATCGGTTTCGGCTCACCAAACAAAGCGGGTACCCATGATTCCCACGGCGCCCCGCTGGGTGACGATGAGATCGCACTGACCCGTAAGCAGCTGGGCTGGAACCACGCGCCGTTTGAGATCCCACAGGATATCTACGCGCAGTGGGATGCCAAAGAAGCCGGTCAGGCGAAAGAAGCCGCATGGGATGAGAAATTCGCCGCCTACGCGAAAGCCTTCCCGGAACTGGCCGCCGAGTTCAAGCGCCGCGTCAACAATGAGCTGCCGGCAAACTGGGCTGAAGAGTCACAGAAATTCGTTGAACAGCTGCAGGCTAACCCGGCGAAAATCGCCAGCCGTAAAGCCTCTCAGAACGCCATCGAAGCCTTCGGTAAGCTGCTGCCAGAATATCTGGGCGGTTCCGCTGACCTGGCACCAAGTAACCTGACCATGTGGTCCGGTTCTAAGCCAATCAATGAAGACGCTGCGGGTAACTATATCCATTACGGCGTGCGCGAATTCGGTATGACCGCGATCGCCAACGGTATCACCCTGCACGGTGGTTTCCTGCCGTACACCGCGACCTTCCTGATGTTCGTTGAATATGCGCGTAACGCCGTGCGTATGGCCGCGCTGATGAAGATTCAGCAGGTGATGGTTTACACCCACGACTCAATCGGTCTGGGCGAAGATGGCCCGACTCACCAGCCGGTTGAGCAGCTGGCCAGCCTGCGCGTGACCCCGAACATGAGCACCTGGCGTCCGTGTGACCAGGTTGAATCAGCGATTGCCTGGAAATACGCTATCGAGCGTAAAGACGGCCCGACCGCGCTGATCCTCTCACGTCAGAACCTGGCACAGCAGGATCGTACCGCTGAGCAGCTGGCTAACGTGGCCCGCGGTGCTTATGTGCTGAAAGACAGCGAAGGTACGCCTGAGCTGATCCTGATTGCAACCGGTTCTGAAGTTGAGCTGGCAACCGGCGCTTACGATAAGCTGACCGCGGAAGGCCGTAAGGTGCGCGTGGTCTCCATGCCGTCTACCGATGCCTTCGACAAGCAGGATGCGGCCTACCGTGAATCCGTGCTGCCAAAAGCCGTCAGCGCGCGCGTGGCCATTGAAGCGGGCATCGCTGATTACTGGTTCAAATACACCGGTCTGAACGGTGCTATCGTTGGTATGACCAGCTTCGGTGAGTCTGCACCGGCCGAGCAGCTGTTTGACCTGTTTGGCTTCACCGTGGATAACGTGGTCGCTAAAGCGAAAGAACTGCTGTAATCCTCTGAGCTGCCGTTTACCGGTAGTTATCAGACAAGGCGCTGCATTGCAGCGCCTTTTTTTTACCTCTGCCCCTTTCAGCGATCTGCGCTGTGTCCGGTTCAGGGGGGCGTTGCCTGCATGATGACGGCACCCTGCCGCCAGCGGCGTGGTTCAGGGATGGCAGAGCCTGATCCCGCCTTTTTCCTGCTGATGAACCTTGCGTTATTATCGGATAAATTTTACGCGTTAAAACTCTTTTTTGTGACGCAGATCCAATCTTTAGCAGGTAGTTCACCCCCACTATTCCTATCGGCATTGATTTTTATTACTCTGGCTGAACCGTTTCAGTCGTGACAAATGAAATGACCGGCGGCAAGGCAGATGTTTCTGTAATATAAGAATTCCCTGTACAAATTGCGGCAGCTGGCTCAGGCTATTCTCCCAATTCAGACTAATGGTGAATTTTTAGCAGGGGTACTATGACGGTTCGTATTGCCATTAACGGTTTTGGTCGTATCGGGCGCAACGTGCTGCGTGCGCTGTATGAAACCGGACGTCGCGCCGAGATCACGGTAGTGGCGATCAATGAGCTGGCTGACGCCGCCGGAATGGCGCATCTGCTTAAATACGATACCAGCCACGGGCGCTTTGCCTGGGACGTGCGTCAGGAACGCGATTTGCTCCAGGTGGGTGATGACAGCATTCGTCTGCTGCATGTGCCTGATATTGCCTCACTGCCGTGGCGCGAGCTGAACGTGGATATCGTACTGGACTGTACCGGCGTGTATGGCAGCCGTGCAGATGGCGAAGCGCATCTGCAGGCCGGCGCTAAAAAGGTGCTGTTCTCACACCCCGGCGGTAACGATCTGGACGCCACCGTGGTGTTCGGGGTGAACGAGCAGGAACTGCAACCCGGGCATCTGCTGGTGTCTAACGCTTCCTGTACCACCAACTGCATTATTCCGATTATCAAACTGCTGGATGACGCCTGGGGCATCGAGTCCGGCACGGTAACCACCATCCATTCGGCGATGCACGATCAGCAGGTGATTGATGCCTACCACCCGGACCTGCGGCGCACGCGTGCCGCCAGCCAGTCCATTATTCCGGTGGATACCCGGCTGGCCGCCGGTATCACGCGCATCTTCCCCAAATTTAACGATCGCTTTGAAGCGATCGCAGTGCGCGTTCCGACTATCAACGTCACGGCGATCGATCTCAGCGTCAGCGTGCGTGATGCGGTCACGGCGCGCGAGGTGAACGACCTGCTGCAAAGTGCGTCAGAAGGGGCATTTAGTGGTATAGTTGACTACACGGAATTACCGTTAGTCTCTATTGATTTTAACCACGATCCGCACAGTGCCATTGTCGACGGCACGCAGACGCGGGTCAGCGGTAAGCACCTGATCAAGACGCTGGTCTGGTGCGACAATGAATGGGGCTTCGCTAACCGGATGATCGACACCACCTTAGCGATGGCCACAAGCGGTTTCAGGTAGGGCGCGGCTTGCGCCTGTCAAAACTTTGAGAATCAACGAGAGGGTTCACCATGTCTGTAATTAAGATGACCGATCTGGATCTGGCTGGTAAGCGTGTTCTGATCCGTGCCGATCTGAACGTACCGGTTAAAGAAGGGAAAGTGACGTCAGATGCACGTATCCGTGCTTCTCTGCCGACCATCGAAGCCGCGCTGAAGCAGGGTGCTAAAGTGATGGTAACCTCCCACCTGGGTCGTCCGACCGAAGGCGAATACAACGAAGAGTTCTCACTGCTGCCGGTAGTCAACTACCTGAAAGAGAAGCTGGGTGCCGACAACGTTTCGCTGGCAAAAGATTACCTCGACGGCGTTGAGCTGGCGGCCGGTAAGCTGGTGGTGCTGGAAAACGTGCGCTTTAACAAAGGCGAGAAGAAAGACGACGAAGCCCTCTCTAAAAAATACGCAGCCCTGTGCGATATCTTCGTGATGGATGCCTTCGGCACCGCACACCGTGCGCAGGCGTCCACCCATGGCGTGGGCAAATTTGCTCCTGTCGCCTGTGCCGGTCCGCTGCTGTCAGCCGAGCTGGAAGCGCTGGGCAAAGCCCTGAAAAACCCTGCACGCCCGATGGTGGCCGTGGTTGGTGGTTCTAAAGTATCCACCAAGTTTGACGTGCTGAACTCGCTGGTGAAAATTGCTGACACCGTGATCGTCGGTGGCGGTATCGCGAACACCTTCGTGGCTATCGACAACAACGTCGGTAAGTCACTGTACGAACCCGATTTCGTTGAAGCCGCAAAAAAACTGCGTGACGAGCACGGTATCCCGGTACCGGTTGACTCCCGCGTTGGCACCGAGTTCTCTGAAACTGCCCCTTCTACGGTGAAGAAAGTGTCAGAAGTGCAGGACAACGAAGAGATCATGGACTTCGGCGACGAAACCGCACTGGCGATGGCTGCCCTGCTGAAAGATGCTAAAACCATTCTGTGGAATGGCCCGGTTGGCGTGTTTGAATTCCCTAACTTCCGCAAAGGTACTGAAATCGTCGCTAAGGCGATTGCAGACAGCGAGGCGTTCTCCATCGCCGGCGGCGGTGATACCCTGGCAGCGATCGACCTGTTCGGTATCGAAGACAAGATTTCCTACATCTCTACCGGCGGCGGCGCATTCCTCGAATTCGTGGAAGGCAAGGTTCTGCCAGCGGTAGCCATGCTCGAAGAGCGTGCGAAACAGTAATTGAGTGGCGGGGCCGTTGCGCCCCGCCGGTATGATTTGCCCTACGGGGCAACCTTCTTAACGGCCGACAAAAAACAGGACAAGCTAACATGTCTAAGATTTTTGATTTCGTAAAACCAGGCGTTGTCACCGGTGACGACGTGCAGAAGATTTTCCAGGTAGCGAAAGAGAACAAATTCGCCCTGCCAGCAGTTAACTGCGTGGGTACCGATTCTATCAACGCCGTACTGGAAGCCGCTGCGAAAGTGAAAGCACCGGTCATCATCCAGTTCTCTAACGGTGGCGCAGCGTTTATCGCTGGTAAAGGCTTCAAATCTGACAAGCCGCAGGCCGCTGCGATTTTCGGTGCTATTGCCGGTGCCCATCACGTGCATCTGATGGCTGAACAGTACGGCGTGCCGGTGATCCTGCACACTGACCACTGTGCCAAGAAACTGCTGCCGTGGATCGACGGTCTGCTGGATGCGGGTGAAGCTCACTTTGCGAAAACCGGCAAACCGCTGTTCTCTTCTCACATGATCGACCTGTCTGAAGAGTCACTGGAAGAGAACATTGAGATCTCTGCTAAATACCTGGCGCGCATGGCGAAACTCGACATGACCCTGGAGATCGAACTGGGCTGCACCGGCGGTGAAGAAGATGGCGTGGACAACAGCCACATGGACGCATCTGCGCTGTACACCCAGCCGGAAGACGTTGATTACGCTTACACCGAGCTGAGCAAAATCAGCCCGCGTTTCACCATCGCGGCCTCTTTCGGTAACGTACACGGCGTGTACAAGCCAGGCAACGTGAAGCTGACCCCAACCATCCTGCGTGATTCTCAGGATTACGTCAGCAAGAAACACAACCTGCCGCACAACTCGCTGGACTTCGTGTTCCACGGCGGTTCCGGTTCTTCTGCTGCAGAGATCGAAGAGTCAATTGGTTACGGCGTAATCAAAATGAACATCGATACCGACACCCAGTGGGCAACCTGGGACGGCATCCTGCAGTACTACAAAAAGAACGAAGGTTATCTGCAGGCGCAGCTGGGCAACCCGGAAGGCGCTGATAAGCCGAATAAGAAGTTCTACGATCCACGCGTCTGGCTGCGTGCTTCACAGGCTTCTATGGTTGTGCGCCTGGAGCAGGCATTCAAAGAGCTGAACGCGATCGACGTTCTGTAATCGCCGCTCTTATTAACAAGGCCCCGCGGGGCCTTTTTTTATGCCATTGCCGCAGAAAATCTAAGCAATCCCGTCACTTATTTGGCACATCCGCCATTATTGTTTACCCTTAACTCACCGGTTGTCGTGTATGCGGCAAGAATTTGCACGCCCGCTTTGGGCCAACAACAGGAACAACAGATGGATGATTTGAACGTGGTACACGGGATTAACAGCGCCGGCGGCTGGCTGGTGCGCAACCAGGCGCTGCTGCTGAGCTATGTGGTCAATATCGTGGCGGCCGTCGCGATTATTATCGTCGGCATGATGGTGGCGCGCTTTATCTCCGGCGGCGTGAACAAGGTGCTGCGCGCCCGCCATATCGATGCCACAGTGGCCGACTTCCTCTCCGCGCTGGTGCGCTACGGCGTGATCGCCTTTACCCTGATTGCCGCACTGGGCCGGGTTGGGGTGCAAACCGCTTCGGTGATTGCCGTACTGGGTGCCGCCGGTTTAGCCCTCGCGCTGTCGCTGCAGGGCTCGCTCTCTAACCTCGCGGCCGGCGTGTTGCTGGTCACCTTCCGCCCGTTCCGCACCGGTGAATTCGTCGACCTGGGCGGGGTGATGGGCACCGTTCAGAACGTGCAGATCTTCTCGACCACCCTGCGCAGCGCCGACGGTAAGTACGTGGTGGTGCCGAACGGCAAAATTATCGCCGGCAATATTATCAACTTCTCCCGCGAACCGGAGCGCCGTAACGAATTTATTATCGGCGTGGCCTACGATGCCGACGTGGATCTGGTGTTGAAACTGCTGCGTGAGGTGGTGGATGCTGACCCGCGCGTGCTGCAGGAGCGCGGCGTGCAGATTGGCCTGAATGAACTGGCGGCCTCATCGCTGAACTTCGTGGTGCGCTGCTGGAGCAATGCCGGCGATCTGCAGCAGGTCTACTGGGATCTGATGAAGAACTTCAAACGCACGCTGGACGAGCACAATATCGGTATTCCTTACCCGCAGATGGACGTGCATCTGCATCAGGTTAAGGCGGCTGAACAGGCGGCACAGAATGCTGCACAGGACGCCCCGCAACAATTAACCAAACCGTTACCGTAAGCGTTTTAACCTCTGCCCCAGGGCAGAGGTTTTGCTGTAAACAGATGGATGTAATAGCTAATTGACGCCACAGAATGCATTAATCCACCCACATTCCACATTCCACATTCCACAGTGCACAGTCCACAGTCCACAGTCCACAGTCCACAGTCCACAGTCCACAGTCTACAGTCCAGCCCACAGTCCAGCCCACAGCTTATGCCCCCACCAGCGCTTGCTAAGTTAAACATCATTAAATCCTTTATTCAGGCAGCGCGACTATCACGCCTGGATACTATCGTTATAAGAAAAATCGATTAATCATTAAAATTATCAATTTCCCCTAATAATAATGCCGCTATACACTGGCCGAAAATAGTCTGACAGAGGGGGTTTATTGTGTTATCCGTTTATTTTCAGGGGGTTGCCTTAGGTGCAGCCCTGATCCTGCCGTTAGGGCCTCAAAACGCCTTTGTCATGAATCAGGGCATTCGTCGTCAGTATCACCTGATGACCGCTGCGCTCTGTACGTTGAGCGACGTGGCGCTGATCTGTGCCGGCATCTTCGGCGGCAGCGCGCTGCTGAGTCAGTCGCCGCTGCTGCTCAACCTGGTGACCTGGGGTGGTGTGGCGTTCCTGCTGTGGTACGGCTGGGGCGCGCTGCGCACCGCCTTCAGCGGCGATATTACTCTGGCCTCGGGTGAGGGGCTGCGGCAGGGGCGCTGGCGCATTGTGATCACTATGATGGCGGTCACCTGGCTTAACCCGCACGTCTATCTGGACACCTTTGTGGTGCTCGGCAGCCTCGGGGGCCAACTGCCGGAAGAGGCGCGTCGCTGGTTCGCGCTCGGTTCGGTCAGTGCCTCGGTGGTGTGGTTCTTTGGCCTGGCGCTGCTGGCCGCGTGGCTGTCGCCGCGGCTGAATACGCCGCGCGCGCAGCGTGTAGTTAACCTGCTGGTCGGGCTGGTGATGTGGATCATCGCGCTCAAGCTGGCGCTGCAGGCGCTGGGACTGTGGCAGTAAACTTCCTTTAGGAATTGTGGTCATAGTATGGCGAGATGCCACACGCTAAAATGTGCTGCATCGTCGTGAACTGACGGAATAATTCGCTGCTGTCGGCTATGCTTCTGACAGCAGCAATTTTGCGCTGATAACAGCCTTATGGAGGAAGCAGTGAAGCTGACTAAACTGGCCCTGGCCGCAATGATTGGACTGAGTACTTTACCGCTGGCCGCGCAGGCGGATGAACTGCCGAACGGCCCGCACGTGGTGACGTCCGGGCAGTCCAGCGTGGATGCCACCCCGGATATTGCCACGCTGGCAATTGAAGTGAACGTCTCTGCTAAGGACGCTGCTGAGGCGAAAAAGCAGGCCGATTCACGCGTGCAACAGTATTTTGATTTCCTGGATAAAAGCGGCATTGAGAAAAAAGACATCAATGCGGCTAACCTGCGTACCCAGCCGGAGTATGACTACCTGAAAGACGGTAAGTCAGTGCTCAAGGGCTATCGTGCGGTGCGCACCGTGGAAGTGACGCTGCGCCAGCTGGATAAGCTGAATGAACTGCTGGACGGTGCGCTGAAGTCCGGTCTGAACGAAATCCGCACGGTTGAGCTGGGCGTGGCACATCCTGAGCAGTATCGCGATAAAGCCCGTAAGGCGGCCATTGAGGACGCGACCCGTCAGGCCGGTGAACTGGCGAAAGGCTTTGGCACCACGCTGGGACCGGTGTTCAGCATTCGCTATCACGTTGCCAACTACCAGCCGATGCCGATGGCGCGCATGTACAAAACCGCCGAAGCGGCTCCGATGACCTCAGCGGCCCAGACCTACGAGCAACAGAGCATCCACTTTGACGATCAGGTTGACGTAGTGTTTGAACTGCAGCGCGGCCATCAGCCGGCTGCCGCTAATCCGTAACAGGGTAAAGAACGGGGGCAGGGCAGATTGCCTGCCCCCTGTTTAGTGCGTCTACTCGCCGGTATCCTGGCGCAGCACGCGGTGGCCGTGTGCCAGCAGCGCATCGGTCACCCGGCGCATTAAACGACTCTCCGGTGCAAAGCGGTGCCAGTAGAGCATCCGACGCTGTAGCAGCCCAGGCGTCAGGTCGATCAACTCCCCTTCAGCCAGTTCACGTTCAATCTGCAGGTGCGGGATCATACAGCAGGTGGTGCCCTGACGCGCCAGCTGTACAAAGGCTTCCGACGAGTTCACGATGTGGCAGGGCACGCTGCCCGGCGACAGGTCAAAGTTCTGCTGTAAAAACGCCTGATGCATATCGTCCAGATGGTCAAAGGCCACCGCCGGCGCTTTCAGCAGCGCGGAGCGGGTAACACCGTTCGGGAAATAGCGCGCGGCAAACTCTTTGGAACCCACGAACAGATAATCCAGCGCCCCGAGCTGATCCACCAGGCAACTGGGCAGCGGCTGCGGCTGGATACTGATTGCCCCGACCACTTCACCCCGGCGCAGGCGCTCCTGGGTGCGGGTTTCATCCTCCACCTGAATATTCAGACGCACCGGCGAGTCGGTCAGCACCGTTTTCAGCGCCGGCAGCAGCCAGGTCGCCAGGCTGTCGGCGTTGACCGCCAGCGACAGCAGCAGCGGCGTGGTGCCGCTGTTATCATCGCCCAGCCACTCCTCTTCCAGCAGCTCGACCTGGTGCAGCAGCGCCAGCAGTTTCTGCCCCTGCTCGGTCGGGCGTGGCGGCACGGTTCGTACCAGCAGCGGCTGGCCAAACATATTTTCCAGCTGCTTGATACGCTGTGACACGGCAGACTGGGTAATACAGAGCTTTTGTGCGGCACGTTCAAAGCCGCGCTCGCGAATCACTGCATCCAGCGCCTGAAGGGTTCGATAATCCGGGCGTTTCATGAATCGTAGTACTCTTCTCTCAGGTGTGGTGACAGCACTATGCCACACTTTTTCGCATTTGGGCGGCGCTTGCGGCACTTTGTGAATCAATCACTTTGTGGGCAAGCCTGCAATCCTGGCATCTTACCGCGTCCTGAGCGGTGATTTTCCGCCGCCTTGCTTTATACTACGCGCACACAGTGGATCACAGGGTTTAGGCATACCATGACGCAGGATGAACTGAAGAAAGCCGTCGGCTGGGCGGCGCTGGATTACGTCACGCCGGGGACAATTGTCGGGGTCGGGACCGGCTCTACCGCCGCGCACTTTATCGATGCGCTGGGCTCGATTAAGCACCAGATTGAAGGCGCGGTCTCCAGCTCTGAAGCGTCGACGGAGAAGCTGAAAAGCCTGGGGATCCCGGTATTCGACCTTAATGAAATCGACGTGCTGTCGGTTTACGTCGACGGTGCCGATGAGATTAACGGCCAGATGCAGATGATCAAAGGTGGCGGCGCGGCCCTGACCCGCGAGAAAATCGTCGCAGCGGTAGCCGAGCGCTTTATCTGTATCGCCGACGCCACCAAGCAGGTTGACGTGTTGGGGAATTTTCCACTGCCGGTGGAAGTGATCCCGATGGCACGCAGCTACGTGGCACGCCAGCTGGTGAAGCTCGGTGGCCTGCCGGAGTATCGTCAGAACGTGCTGACCGACAACGGTAATATCATTCTCGACGTACATAACCTGAAAATTGTCGACCCGATTGCGCTGGAACAGGCGATCAACGCGCTGCCGGGTGTGGTGACCGTCGGCCTGTTCGCTGCCCGTGGGGCCGATGTGGCACTGATTGGCACCGCCGATGGTGTGAAAACCATCAAAAAATGATCTGGCGGGTGCCGATAGCGTCGGTACCCGTTTTTTTTAACTAAAAAATATCTTTTCTTCGTCCGCTGCAATTTGGTGACTTATGTCACATTGCAGGCTCCAGTCGTGTGATCCTCCTGATGCTGACTACGGCGTAGCGATTTTCTATCGTAATATTCTGAGGCGCGATATCCCGTGCTGGTGAGCAGAGCAATCGTTTGTATTGCTGCGGGCGTAAATTTTGTTATTTTGACAGAAGGCAATCTTATATCGCGGCAGTTCACTCCGTGCCGGGCGGCATTTTGGCGTTTTCATCGCCCAGCCTGCGCTGACAGAACCACCGGATAGCAGGATTACGCCACATCTGAAGTCTGCTAAATAGGGTCGGGAAATGGCAAAAGTATCACTGGAGAAAGACAGGATTAAGTTCCTGTTGGTGGAAGGCGTGCATCAGAGCGCGGTAGAGAATCTGCGTGCTGCAGGCTACACCAACATCGAATTTCACAAAGGCGCACTGGACAGCGACGCACTGAAAGAATCCATCCGCGATGCACACTTCATCGGGCTGCGTTCGCGTACTCAGCTGACCGAAGAGATCTTCGCCGCGGCTGAAAAACTGGTTGCCGTCGGCTGCTTCTGCATCGGGACCAACCAGGTTGACCTGAATGCGGCCGCGATCCGCGGGATTCCGGTCTTTAACGCACCTTTCTCCAACACCCGATCCGTCGCTGAACTGGTTATCGGCGAGCTGCTGCTGATGCTGCGCGGTGTGCCGGCGGCCAACGCCAAAGCGCACCGCGGTGAGTGGTTCAAGCAGGCGGTTGGCTCCTATGAAGCGCGCGGCAAAAAGCTGGGCATCATCGGCTACGGCCATATCGGCATGCAGCTTGGCGTGCTGGCGGAAAGCCTCGGCATGCATGTGTTCTTCTACGACATTGAGAGCAAGCTGCCGCTGGGTAACGCCACTCAGGTCCAGCATCTCTCCGACCTGCTGAACATGAGCGACGTGGTCAGCCTGCACGTGCCGGAAACCCAGTCGACGCAGAACATGATGGGCGCAGAGCAGCTGGCGCTGATGAAGCCGGGCTCGCTGCTGATCAACGCCTCACGCGGTACGGTGGTGGATATCCCGGCGCTATGTGAAGTGCTGGCCAGCAAGCACCTTGCCGGCGCTGCGATTGACGTCTTCCCGGTTGAGCCGGCGACCAACACC
Source organism: Erwinia sp. B116 (assembly GCF_002865965.1). Lineage (NCBI taxonomy): Bacteria > Pseudomonadati > Pseudomonadota > Gammaproteobacteria > Enterobacterales > Erwiniaceae > Erwinia > Erwinia sp. B116. Next base: position 183,930 of record NZ_JRZZ01000003.1, on the reverse strand, counting down.
GATCCGTTTATCTCCCCGCTGAGCGCCTTTGATAACGTGATCCTGACCCCGCACATCGGCGGTTCTACTCAGGAAGCGCAGGAGAATATCGGCACCGAAGTGGCCGGTAAGCTGGTGAAATACTCTGACAACGGCTCAACGCTGTCGGCGGTAAACTTCCCGGAAGCCTCGCTGCCGATGCACGGCGTTAACGCCAGCCGTCTGCTGCACATCCACGAGAACCGTCCGGGCGTGCTGACTGCGATCAACCTGATCTTCGCCGATCAGGGGATCAACATCTCGGCGCAGTACCTGCAGACCACCCCGCAGATGGGCTATGTGGTGATTGACGTTGATGCACCACAGGACGTGGCGGATAAAGCGCTGCAGCTGATGAAGGCCATTCCTGGCACTATTCGCGCACGCCTGCTGTACTGATCTTCGCGCCAGTAATGTTAAAGGCCGACTGTTTTCAGTCGGCTTTTTTATGCCTGTGGCCTGCTGACACCGCGTTAACTCCCCCAAAACCTTTATTACGCCAGACTTAACTCTTCAGACACCAGGCCCTGCCGGGCGGGTTTTCTGCTGGCTCTGTCTGTTCCTGTGGCTGCGCAGGTGCAAGGGTGAGGCTACCACTGCCAGATGTAAGATGGCGTAATCAGCGCGGGCAGGGGAATATCCCACCCGGCCACCGGCAGCTGCTCCACCTGCTGGCAGTCATGCGCCAGCCCCACCGGCAGAAAACCGTGCTGTTGCCAGTTTTGCAGCGTGCGGTCGTAAAACCCGCCGCCCATGCCCAGCCGCTGCCCCTGACTGTCAAAGGCGACCAGCGGCACCATCAGCACGTCCAGCTCGCTCAGCGGCAGAAGCTGACGGATATCCAGCGGCGGTTCAGGGATACGCAGGCGGTTGATATGCAATTCGGTGTGCGGCTCATAGCGCAAAAACAGCAGCTGGCCGGCGGAGAACGGATGCAGCACCGGCAGGTAGACGCGCTGCTTGCGCTGCCACAGTTTGGCAATCAGCGGGCGGGTGTTGATCTCGCCGTCGACCGACAGAAACAGGGCGATACTTTTTGCTCCGGCAATCGGGGCGAAACTGAGCGCATGCTCCGCGATCAGATCGGCGGCCTGCCGCTGCTGCTCATCGCTCAGCGCTCGCCGTAAATGGCGCACGTGTCTACGAATATCCTGACGATCGTGAAGATTGAGGTTCATACGCGGTTGACTCCGTAAACAGAGGGATGTCGCTTAGCGTAAGGAAGATTAAAGCCGGGGAAAAGGGGACTGCGGTAAAAAAGGTAGGAATCTCCGAGATGCCGCTGCAGGCTGTAACCCTTGAACCCTTGGTTCAAGGTGAGACTGCCGTCGTAGCCATCAGGCTTCTCGGACGGACCGAGCATGCTCACAGGCTACAGAGCGCCAGACTCTGTTTGGTATGAAATATCGGCTCAGGGGACTGGCCCGCTTGCAAACATCTCAGAGAATTTTTTACTTCATCGTCACTCTATCACAGGTAACGCCAAAGTGTTATTCGAACTTCGCACCGGTACGTTCAGTTATGCGACCCTGCTCAAGCAATGCCTGTTCAATGGTCTGCTGCAGCATGCGAATGCGTTGTTCCATGTTAGACGCATAGTCGCGGGTTTTAACCTTCTCCTGCGCCAGCTCATGACACACATTCAGGGCAGCGATAAACACCAGTTGCTCTGTATTAGTGACTCTAGTGCGAACTTTTAAGTCTTGCAAACGCTGATTGAGGTCTTCTGCGGCCAGGTTCAGCGCATCTTGCTGTTCCGGCGGACAATTTACTCTCAAAGAACGGCCAAAAATTTGAAGATCTACCGGTTGTGCAGACATGCCACCTTCCTGACTGAATTACTGCGCCCGCTATCACCCTGGCCATTCGTTGGCTCGGGAGGGGCGCCACTATAACTACCCCAAATAGAAGAAACAACCCCTTTCTGGAATCGATGAGGCACCTGGTGGTAGCATAACACGAACTCATCAGCCAACGACGAAGTAAACGTATGTCACTGACTAATACCATGCCGGGTTATAACGCCCTGGCCTCCGTACTGACGCAGCAGGGTGTCGGCATGACGCCCGCTGAAATGCATGGCCTGCTAAGCGGGATCATCTGCGGTGGAAACCGCGATGGCCGCTGGCAGTCACTGGTTCATGACCTGACCAATGAAGGCATGGCCTTCTCCCACGTGCTCAGCGTTCCGCTGCAGGAGTTGCACCAGGCAATCGGTGAATCGCTGGAAGATGAAGGCTTTCTGTTTCAGCTCTACCTGCCGGAAGATGACGATATCACCGTGTTTGACCGCGCGGACGCGCTGGCCGGCTGGGTTAACCACTTCCTGCTCGGGCTGGGCGTCACCCAACCGAAGCTCGACAAAGTGAAAGGCGAAACCGGCGAAGCGATTGACGATCTGCGCACCATTGCCCAGCTCGGCTACGATGAAGATGAAGACCAGGAAGAGCTGGAGCAGTCGCTGGAAGAGGTGGTGGAGTACGTGCGCGTTGCGGCGCTGCTGTGCCACGACACCTTTACCCGTCAGATGCCGCCGGTCAACGCGGTAGCGAGCAAGCCGACCCTGCACTAACGGATTAAACGGCCCTGTGGCTCAGCCAGGCCCGATCACTCACTCATGGAGATGCCAATGACCCAGCAAGAGTTTTTGCGCCGCCGTCAGGCGCTGTTAGCAAAAATGGTACCGGGCAGTGCGGCACTGATCTTTGCCGCCCCGGAAGTGACCCGCAGTAACGACTGCGAGTATCCGTTCCGGCAAAACAGCGACTTCTGGTACTTCACCGGTTTCAACGAGCCGCAGGCACTGCTGCTGCTGATCAAGAGTGACGCGAAGCACAGCCACAGCGTGCTGTTTAACCGCGTGCGCGATCTGACCGCGGAGATCTGGTTTGGCCGTCGTCTGGGGCAGGATGCGGCCCCGGCAGCGCTGGCGGTGGATCGTGCGCTGCCCTGGGACGATCTCGGCGCACAGCTGCACCTGCTGCTCAACGGGCTGGATGTGGTTTACCACGCGCAGGGGCAGTATGCTTTTGCTGACCAGCTGCTGTTCGCCGCGCTGGATAAACTGCGCGCCGGCTCGCGGCAAAATCTGCAGGCGCCGGCCAGCGTCACCGACTGGCGGCCGTGGGTGCACGAGCTGCGCCTGTTTAAATCGGCGGAAGAGCTGGCGGTCATGCGTGAAGCCGGTCGCATCAGCGCGCTGGCGCATACCCGGGCGATGCAGCAGTCACGGCCGGGGATGTATGAGTATCAGCTGGAGGGTGAGATCCAGCATGAATTTAACCGTCACGGGGCACGCTTTCCCGCTTACAGCACTATCGTCGGTGCCGGCGACAACGGCTGTATCCTGCACTACACCGAAAATGAGGGGCAGATGCGCGACGGCCAGCTGGTGCTGATCGACGCCGGCTGCGAGTATCAGGGCTATGCCGGTGATATCACCCGTACCTTCCCGGTGGGCGGCACCTTTAGCGCGCCGCAGCGGGCGATTTACGACATCGTGCTGGCCTCGCTGCAGCGGGCGCTGGAACTCTATCGCCCCGGCACCAGCATCCGTGCGGTGACCGCTGAGGTGGTGGAGGTGATGGTGAGCGGGCTGGTCAGGCTGGGCATCCTGCAGGGCGATGTGGCTACGCTGGTCGCCGAACAGGCGTACCGTCCCTTCTTTATGCACGGTCTGAGCCACTGGCTGGGGCTGGACGTGCACGACGTCGGCCACTACGGCGTCGATCGTGACCGGCCGCTGGAGCCGGGCATGGTGCTGACCGTAGAACCGGGGCTGTATATTGCGCCTGACGCTGAGGTGCCGCCGGAGTACCGCGGCATCGGCATCCGCATTGAAGACGACATTCTTATCACCGCTGAAGGCAACGAAAACCTGACCGCGACGGTGGTAAAAGATGCCGACGAAATTGAAGCACTGATGGCGGCAGCGAAGCAACAATGAGCATAATTATTACGGGCGGGGGGATGGCCGGGGCGACGCTGGCGCTGGCCATCTCTCATCTGACCGGCGGTGCGCTGCCGGTGACGCTGGTGGAGGCCACGGAACCTGGCAATCGGGCACATCCCGGCTATGATGGCCGGGCCATTGCCCTTGCCGAAGGAACCTGTCGCCAGCTGGCGGCGATCGACCTGTGGCCGCTGTTGGCTCCCTGCGGTACCGCCATTCGCCACGTGCACGTCAGCGATCGCGGCCATGCCAGCTTTGTTTCGCTGGACGCAGCCGATTACGGCATCAGCGCGCTCGGCCAGGTAGTGGAACTGCACGATGTCGGCCAGCGGCTGTTCGCCCGCCTGCAGCAGGCGCCGGGCGTCACGCTGCGCTGCCCGGCCACGGTGGCGCAGGTGGACCGTTCGCAGCAGGGCGTCAGCGTGGTGCTGTCCGATGGCGAAACGCTGACCGGCCAGCTGCTGGTGGCGGCGGACGGTGCGCGCTCCCCGGTAGCGGCCGCCTGCGGCGTGCAATGGCACAGCGAGGATTATCAGCAGGTGGCGGTGATTGCCAACGTCTCGACGCAGCAGGCGCACAACGGCCGTGCCTTCGAGCGCTTTACCGAACACGGCCCGCTGGCGCTGCTGCCGATGTCCGCCGGCCGCAGTTCGCTGGTGTGGTGCCATCCGCTGGAAAACCGGGCGCAGGTCGACGGCTGGGGCGACGATGAGTTTCTCACCCGGCTGCAGCAGGCGTTTGGCTGGCGGCTGGGACGCATTACCCAGGTCGGCCAGCGCGACAGCTATCCGCTGCGGCTGCAGCGCGCAGGGCAGCACGTATCGCACCGGCTGGCGCTGGTGGGCAACGCCGCGCAGACACTGCATCCGATCGCCGGCCAGGGTTTTAACCTCGGCATGCGTGACGTGATGTCGCTGGCTGAAACCGTGGCGGCCAGCTGGCGAGACGGGCAGGACGTCGGCAGTTTCACTACGTTACAGCGCTATCAGCAGCGCCGCCGGCCGGACACCGCGGCGACCATCGGCGTCACCGACGGCCTGGTCAGACTGTTTGCTAACTGCTATGCGCCGCTGGTGATCGGGCGCAATCTGGGGCTGATGGCGATGGACCATCTGCCGCCGTTACGTAATTTGCTGGCCGGGCGCACGTTGGGCTGGGTTAAGCGTTAAGGAGAGAGCAGTCATGCAAACTTATGATGTGATTATTGCCGGAGGCGGCATGGTCGGTCTGGCGGTGGCCTGTGGCCTGCAGGGCAGCGGGTTGCGCGTGGCGGTGCTGGAGCGCGAACAGCCGCAAGCGCTGGCGGCGGATGCGCCACCGGCCCTGCGCGTGTCGGCGATCAACGCCGCCAGCGAGCGGCTGCTACAGCATCTCGGCGTCTGGAGTACTATTCTGGCAACGCGGGCCAGCGCCTACCACGGCATGCAGGTGTGGGATCGCGACAGCTTTGGTGAAATTGCTTTTGACGACGGTCAGCAGGATCTGACCCACCTGGGGCATATCATTGAAAACCAGGTGATTCATCAGGCGTTGTGGCAGCGGGCGCAGAGCCTCAGCGACATTACCCTGCTGGCCCCGGCCGAGCTGCAGCAGGTGGCCTTTGGCGAGAATGAAGCCTTCGTCACCCTCAGCGACGGCACGATGATGACGGGACGCCTGCTGGTGGCCGCCGACGGGGCTAATTCCTGGCTGCGCAACAAGGCGGATATCCCGCTGACCTTCTGGGATTATCAGCACCATGCGCTGGTGGCCAACATCCGTACCGGGCAGCCGCATGGCGCGGTGGCGCGTCAGGTGTTTCACGGCGACGGCATTCTGGCCTTTCTACCGCTCAGCGATCCGCACCTCTGTTCCATCGTCTGGTCATTGTCGCCGCAGGAGGCCAGCCGCCTGCAGTCGATGCCTGATGAGGTGTTTAACCAGCAGCTGGCCGTTGCCTTTGATCTGCGCCTCGGCCTGTGTCAGGTCGAAAGCGAGCGTCAGACCTTCCCGCTGGCCGGCCGCTACGCGCGCAACTTTGCCGCGCACCGGCTGGCGCTGGTCGGCGACGCCGCGCACACTATTCATCCGCTGGCAGGCCAGGGCGTTAACCTCGGCTTTATGGATGCGGCAGAGCTGATCGGCGAAGTGCGTCGCCTGCAGCAGCAGGGCAAGGATATCGGTCAGCACCTCTACCTGCGCCGCTACGAGCGCAGCCGCAAGCACAGCGCGGCGCTGATGCTGGCGAGCATGCAGGGTTTTCGTGAGCTGTTTGACGGCAACAATCCGGCGAAAAAGCTGCTGCGCGACGTCGGCCTGGCGCTGGCGGACGTGCTGCCCGGCGTCAAGCCGCGGCTGTTAAAGCAGGCGATGGGCCTGCACGATCTGCCGGAGTGGCTGCGTTAATGCTGTAAAACAGAAGAAAAAGGTGGGGGCTACGGCCCCCATTTTTAATTCGTTATCTGCTCCCCCCCCACGTTGTCCATTTCTGGCGCAACGATTGCCCCTTTTTTGCGCATCGTTTGATTTATTCTAATTTTACGCCGTAGTTCGGATTAGTTTTAGTAATGATGGTGTGCGCCGAATGAAGAGGGATTTCCCTCCGGCCGTCTCGGATTGCTGAGGTAAATCTGCCTTTTTGTGCTTAGCATGCTGTTTATGTGGGTTAACTCTCGTTAAAGCAGTGAAATAAACTGCATCATTATTCGGGGTTTTTCGTGCACTCTACAGGTTCGACCCTGTTTAACTTATGGTTAACCGCGCACGTCGGTGGTAAGTTCAGCAGGAAGGTAACGTTTGCGCCCGGCCGCGATCGGTGGCATGTGGCGTTAGTCAGCAACCGGATATCAGGTAAGGAATGATGACTCAGCAAACTCCGTTGTTTGAACAGCATCAGGCCGCGCAGGCGCGGATGGTGGACTTCCACGGCTGGATGATGCCGTTGCACTATGGTTCACAGCTTGATGAGCACCATGCGGTGCGCCGCGATGCCGGCATGTTCGATGTTTCCCATATGACCATTGTTGATCTGCACGGCGCACGTACGCGGGAGTTTCTCCGCTACCTGCTGGCCAACGACGTCGCCAAACTCACTTCCCCTGGCAAAGCGCTATACACCGCCATGCTGAACGCCTCGGGCGGCGTTATAGACGACCTGATCGTCTATTTCCTCGCTGAAGATTTCTTCCGCCTGGTGGTCAACTCTGCCACCCGCGAGAACGATCTGGCATGGATCTCGCAGCAGGCACAGGCTTACGGCATTGAGCTGACCGAGCGTGATGACCTGGCGCTGCTGGCGGTGCAGGGCCCTAACGCTCAACAAAAAGTGCAGTCGCTGCTGGATGATGCGCAGCGGGCGGCGGTAGCAGGCATGAAACCGTTCTTCGGCGTGCAGGCGGGCGACTGGTTTATCGCCACCACCGGCTATACCGGCGAATCCGGTTATGAAATTGCCCTGCCGGCGGCGCAGGTGGTGGATCTGTGGCAGCGCCTGCTGTCGGCAGGAGTACAGCCCGCCGGGCTGGGCGCGCGGGATACGCTGCGGCTGGAGGCCGGGATGAACCTGTACGGCCAGGAGATGGATGAAAGTGTCTCACCGCTGGCCGCCAATATGGCCTGGACCATCGCCTGGCAACCGGCAGATCGGCCGTTTATCGGCCGTGAAGCGCTGGAGAGCCAGCGTGAGAAGGGCACGATGCAGTTGGTCGGCCTGATTATGACCGAGAAAGGCGTGCTGCGTAACGGGCTGCCGGTGCGCTTTACCGATGCCGGCGGCAACGTGCAGGAAGGCGTAATTACCAGCGGCTCGTTCTCACCGACGCTCGGTTACAGCATTGCGCTGGCACGGGTGCCGGCGGGGATTGGCGAGCAGGCCATTGTGCAGATCCGCAACCGTGAAATGCCGGTCAGGGTCTGTAAACCGGCGTTCGTGCGTGGCGGTCAGCCAGTGATTTAAAACGATTATTCCCGACCTTTTGGAGATCCAGTGAATGAGCAATGTACCGAGTGAACTGAAGTACTGTGAAAGCCACGAGTGGGTGCGTAAGGATGCCGACGGTATCTATACCGTCGGCATCACCGAGCACGCGCAGGAGCTACTGGGCGATATGGTGTTTGTTGAACTGCCTGAAGTCGGCAACGTTTATGGCAAAGACGATGAATGTGCGGTGGCCGAATCGGTGAAAGCCGCATCCGATATCTATGCCCCGATCGGTGGCGAAATCATCGCGATCAACGACGTTCTGCAAACCTCGCCGGAGCTGATTAACAGTGAGCCCTACGGTGACGGCTGGCTGTTTCGCATTAAAGCCAGCAATGAAGCCGAACTGGCGACGCTGCTGAGCGCGGAAGCCTACAGCAGTTCCATCAGCGAATAACCTTCTCTCCCCGTGGCCGGTGGACGCCGGCCTGCTAACCCGCAGGATTGACCGCTCATGAACCAGACCCTCAGCCAGCTTGAACATCACGGCGCCTTTATCGGCCGCCATATTGGACCTTCATCCGAGCAGCAGGCAGCGATGCTGGCCGCGGTTGGAGCCGATTCACTCAGTGAACTGATTGCCTCAATTGTGCCTGCCGACATTCAGCTGCCCGGCCCGCCGGCGGTGGGCGATGCGGTGACCGAGCATCAGGCGCTGGCCGAGCTCAAGGCGATTGCCGCGCAAAATCAGCGTTATAAATCCTATATCGGCATGGGCTATACGCCGGTGCTCACGCCGCCGGTGATCCTGCGTAACATGCTGGAGAATCCGGGCTGGTACACCGCCTACACGCCCTATCAGCCTGAAGTATCTCAGGGGCGGCTGGAAGCGCTGCTTAACTTCCAGCAGCTGACGCTGGATCTGACCGGGCTGGATATCGCCTCCGCCTCGCTGCTGGATGAAGCCACCGCGGCGGCAGAAGCGATGGCGATGGCCAAACGGCTGAGTAAGCTGAAAAACGCCAACCGCTTCTTCGTGGCCGACGACGTTCACCCGCAGACGCTGGACGTGGTGCGCACCCGCGCCGAGACCTTTGGTTTCGACGTGCTGGTCGACAAAGCCGACAAGGTGCTGGAGCTGGAAGGAGTATTTGGCGTGCTGTTACAGCAGGTGGGCACCGGCGGCGAAGTACACAACTACGGCCAGCTGATCGCGGAACTGAAGCAACGCCAGGTGCTGGTCAGCGTCGCCGCCGATCTACTGACGCTGGTGCTACTGGAGGCACCGGGCAGGCAGGGGGCCGATATTGTGTTTGGCTCCGCGCAGCGCTTTGGCGTGCCGATGGGCTACGGCGGCCCACACGCGGCCTTCTTTGCCGCCCGCGATGAGTTTAAGCGCTCGATGCCGGGCCGCATTATCGGCGTATCGCGCGATGCCGCCGGCAACACCGCGCTGCGCATGGCGATGCAGACCCGTGAGCAGCATATTCGCCGGGAAAAGGCCAACTCCAATATCTGCACCTCGCAGGTGCTGCTGGCCAATATTGCCAGCCTGTATGCCGTTTTCCACGGCCCACAGGGGTTAAAACGCATCGCCAGCCGCATTCACCGGCTGACCGATATTCTGGCCGCCGGGCTGCAGAACGGCGGGCTGACGCTGCGTCATCAGAGCTGGTTCGACACCCTGACGATAGAGGTAGCCGATAAAGCGGCGGTGCTCGACCGCGCCCTGAGCTTTGGCATTAATCTGCGTACCGATCTGCTGCATGCGGTGGGGATCACCCTTGATGAAACCACCAGCCGGGAAGATATTGCGACGCTGTTTGCGGTACTGCTGGGCGACGATCACGGCCAGGATATCGACGCGCTGGATGCGCAGGCCAGCACAGCGAGCGGTTCGCTGCCGGACGCGCTGCTGCGCCGTGAGGCGATTCTTACCCATCCGGTGTTTAACCGCTATCACAGCGAAACGGAGATGATGCGCTATATGCACAGCCTGGAGCGCAAGGATCTGGCGCTGAATCAGGCGATGATCCCGCTGGGCTCCTGCACCATGAAGCTGAACGCCGCGGCAGAGATGATCCCGATTACCTGGCCCGAATTCGCCGAGCTGCATCCGTTCTGCCCGCCGGAGCAGGCGGGCGGCTATCTGCAGATGATCGGCCAGCTTTCGCAGTGGCTGGTGCAGCTGACCGGCTATGACGCGCTCTGCATGCAGCCAAACTCCGGCGCGCAGGGTGAGTATGCCGGGCTGCTGGCGATCCGCCGCTATCACGAAAGCCGTAATGAGTGCTCGCGCAATATCTGCCTGATCCCGGCCTCGGCCCACGGTACCAACCCGGCCTCGGCGCAGATGGCCGGCATGGATATTGTGGTGGTGGCCTGCGACAGACAGGGCAATATCGACCTGCACGATCTGCGCAACAAGGCAGAGCAGGCGGGAGAAACGCTCTCCTGCATTATGGTCACCTATCCGTCTACCCACGGCGTGTACGAAGAGACCATCCGTGAGGTTTGCCAGATCGTTCATCAGTTTGGCGGCCAGGTTTACCTGGACGGGGCGAATATGAATGCGCAGGTGGGAATCACCACGCCGGGCTATATAGGCGCTGACGTCTCGCACCTCAATCTGCATAAAACCTTCTGCATTCCGCACGGCGGCGGCGGTCCCGGCATGGGGCCGATCGGCGTGAAGGCGCACCTGGCACCGTTCGTACCGGGGCACAGCGTCATGGAAATTGAGGGGATGCTGACCCGTCAGGGTGCGGTTTCCGCCGCGCCGTTTGGCAGCGCCTCGATCCTGCCGATCAGCTGGATGTATATCCGCATGATGGGGGCGGAAGGGCTGAAGCAGGCCAGTTCGGTGGCGATCCTCAACGCCAACTATATAGCCACCCGGCTGAAGTCATCCTATCCGGTGCTGTATGCCGGAGCCGACGGCCACGTGGCGCACGAATGCATTCTGGATATCCGTCCGTTGAAGGAGCAAACCGGTATCAGCGAGCTGGACATTGCCAAGCGGTTAATTGACTACGGCTTCCACGCGCCGACCATGTCGTTCCCGGTGCCGGGCACGCTGATGGTGGAGCCAACCGAATCGGAGAGTAAAACCGAGCTCGACCGCTTTATCGACGCGATGCTGTCGATCCGCAGCGAAATCGATCGGGTGGCGGGCGGTGAGTGGCCGGCGGAAGATAACCCGCTGGTCAACGCGCCGCACACCCAGATGGAGATTGTTGGCGAGTGGTCACACCCGTACAGCCGTGAGCTGGCGGTGTTCCCGGCAGGCAGCGTCAATAAGTACTGGCCGACGGTGAAACGCCTGGACGACGTTTACGGCGATCGTAATCTGTTCTGCTCCTGCGTGCCGATGAGCGAATACGAGTAAACCTGCCGGCGCGGCGGGCCTGCCTGGCCGCCGCGCGCTGTGGCTAACTCAGCCAGCCTTTGGTGTGCGCCGCCTCCCTGAAAAAATTCGCCCGCAGTGTGAGGGGAACGTTTGCGTATTACATGCCAGAAAGTGTTACATCGTTTCATACTTTTTTCAGCTTACAGTTGTACTCTGAAATATTTCTCGGTTAGGCTGTCAGGAAATCAGGCTATCGCATCGGGCGATAGTCGGCGGAGCAGGAGATCGCGGTTGAACAGAGTGAAACAGAACGTTCTGGAGCCGGAGTATTCGCTGGCAGAGGAAGTGGTCAACAGCATCAGCCACGGCATCGGCTGCCTGTTGGGCGTTATCGGGCTGGTGCTGCTGCTGAGCCAGGCCAGCGACGCCGGTGCCGGTGCGCTGGCCATCACCAGTTACAGCCTGTACGGCGGCAGCATAATCCTGCTGTTTCTTGCCTCGACGTTGTACCATGCCATCCCGCATCCGCGGGCCAGGTACTGGCTGAAGAAGATTGACCATGCCGCCATCTATCTGCTGATTGCCGGCACCTATACGCCGTTTCTGCTGGTGGGGCTGAAGTCGCCGCTGGCGCACGGCCTGATGGTGGTAATCTGGAGCCTTGCGCTGGCCGGGGTGGTGTTTAAGCTGGCCTTCGCGCACCGCTTTGCCGCGCTGTCGCTGGTGACCTACCTGCTGATGGGGTGGCTGTCACTGGTGGTGCTGTATCAGATGGTGCTGCGCCTGCCGGCCGGCAGCGTCTGGCTGCTGGCCGTCGGGGGCATCGTCTACTCGCTGGGGGTTTTCTTCTACGTGGCGAAGCGTATTCCTTACAACCATGCCATCTGGCACGGCTTTGTACTCGGTGGCAGCCTGTGCCACTTTTTCGCCATTTATTTTTATATCCGTTAAGGCTGGTCAGCCTGCGGTGATTTCATAAGGCAGCGGCTGGATGCTCAGTTCGCCGCCTTCATCGCCCTGTACCCGAAGTACCGTATCGGCTTCCAGATCGTTGTTCAGCACCGCCTGCACCCAGACATCACCATTTTCTAACCGGCAGGCGGTGAGGATAGTACCGGTACGCCGCCAGTTTTCGCCCATCTTCATCTCCAGCGCGTCGTTAGCCTCAGGCACCCGGCCGGCTTGCCCCGCCAGCCAGTAGAGCGCACGCTTGTTGGCGCCGCGGAATTTGGCCCGCGCCACCATCTCCTGGCCGGTGTAGCAGCCTTTCTTAAAGCTGATGCCGTTCAGCGCCTGAATATTGGTCGCCTGCGGAATAAACTGCGCGCTGGTGGCGCTGTCGATCACCGCGAAGCCGGCTTCGATCTCCAGCGCCAGCCACTGGTTACTGTTATTCAACTGTGCCGTTGCGGCCAGTTTGTCAGCCAGCGCCTGCGCCTGTGATGCACTGGTCACCAGCAGGAAACGCTCGGCCGGCAGCTCCTGCCACAGCAGGGTGGTCTCATCCTGCTGCACCACCGGGGTGTCGGCATCGGGCAACTGGCTGAACACCCCGGCCAGCGCCGCGCGCGCGCCCAGGCCGGCAACGCCAAGCAGCACCGCGTCGTCATCGGCGGCCAGCGTCACTTTGGCGAAGACCGCATATTTTTTCAGCTCCTGCAGCTGGTTATCACGCAGGCTGCGGCGCGCAATATAGGCCAGCCCTTCGCCACGGTGGAACAGGCGCAGGTTACTCCACATCTTGCCTTTCGCATCGCAATGGGCTGCGGGCAGATGCCGGGTGGCGTCCAGCGCGGCCACGTCCAGCGTCAGCTGCCCCTGCAGATAGCTGACCCGGTCAGCGCCGGTGGCGGTGACCAGCGCCCACTCTTCCAGTGAAATCAACGTGAGCGGCAGCTGCGATGCGGGCTGCGGCGGACGCGGCGGGAAAGTAATACTCGACATGGTGCCATCCTGATTCAGCGAAAATGAGGTAAAGTTGCTGTTCATGTTAAAAGAGCCGCCCGGCTTTGCAACCTGTTTCCTGAAGAAGCGGCACAAAACGCGTGATAACCCTGCAACCGCTGTTGCTGATTTGCGGGCGGGTACTCAGGCTGTGTACTGGGGCATCAACAGCGGCGGTAAAACGGGTTACACTGTGTGCCTGGTTGATTAAACGACGTTGAGACACATGGATATTAGTAATAAATCACGTATTCACTGGGCGTGCCGTCGCGGCATGCGTGAACTGGATATGGCAATTATGCCGTTCTTCCAGCATGAGTTTGACTCCTTAACAGATGCCGATAAGCAGGTGTTTGTGCAACTGCTGAAAAGTGATGACCCCGACCTGTTCAACTGGTTGATGAACCACGGTGAACCCGCTGACCCGGAACTGAAACGCATGGTGTTACTGATCCAGCAGCGGAACCAGCAACGTGGCCCGGTGGCAATCTGAGTTACGGCTCTCGCGCTGCGCCTGCCGCCTCTCTCTGCTGCTGCACGGCGCGGTGCTGATGTCGTTGCTGCTGTCCCACTGGCCTGCATCGGTTACGCCATGGTGGGGGGTGTTACTGGCGCTGACGCTGCTGGAAAGCGTGCGCAGCCAGCGGCGTATCCGCCGTCGAACAGGAGTCCTCGGTTGGTCGCTGGGCAGGCAGCTGCGCTGGCGTGAACAGCGCTGGCACCTGCAGGGGGGCCCCTGGCTGACGCCGTGGGCGATCCTGTTGACGTTGCGTAACGCACGCGGGAAGCGTGAACGGCTGTGGCTGTTTGCCGATGCCATGCCGCCGGCGGCATGGCGATTATTGCGTCAGCGGCTGCTGATGCCTGAAGGAGACGTGTAATGTCCGGCGCCACGGTCTGGCTGGTGGAGGATGAAGCCAGTATTGCCGATACCCTGATTTATATGCTGCAGCTGGAGGGCTTTACCACCCGCTGGTTTGCCCGCGGCCTGCCGCTGCTGGATGCGCTGGCTGACGGCCCGCCGGACCTGGCGATCCTCGACGTCGGCCTGCCGGATATCAGCGGCTTTGAGCTGTGCCGCCAGCTGCTGGCCCGTCAGCCCGATCTGCCGGTACTGTTCCTTACCGCCCGTAGCGAGGAGCTCGATCGCCTGCTCGGGCTGGAAATTGGCGCGGATGACTACGTGGCTAAGCCCTTTTCACCGCGTGAAGTCTGCGCACGGGTGCGTACCCTGCTGAAGCGTCTGCAGAAGCAGCAGCGTATTGCGGCATCGTCGCTGCAGTCGATCGGCCGTTTCACCCTCGATGATGAAGCCGCGCGCATTACGTGGTGCCGGCAGCCGCTGCCGCTGACGCGCTACGAGTATCTGCTGCTGAAGACCCTGCTGCACTCCCCCAACCGGGTATTCTCACGCCAGCAGCTGATGGCGCAGGTGTGGACTGATGCCGAAGAGAGCCTTGAGCGCACCGTGGATACCCATATTAAAACTCTGCGCGCCAAGCTGCGGGAGATTGACGAGGCAGCAGTGCTGATAACCCATCGCGGACTCGGCTACAGCCTGGCGGTAGGGTGATGAAAATCGGCATGCGCCTGCTGCTGGGCTACTTCCTGATCGTGGCGGTGGCGGCCTGGTTTGTGCTGAATATCTTTCTGCAGGAGATTAAGCCCGGCGTGCGGCGTGCTACCGAAGGCACGCTGGTGGATACCGCTACGCTGCTGGCGCAGTTCGCCCGTGCCGATCTGCGCAGCGGCCATCCGGCGCACGGGCAGCTGGCACAGGCGTTTGCCGCGCTTGGCGACTACCCGGTAGCGGCGAATATCAGCGGCATCGTCAAGCGGCGTAACGAGTATCGGGTCTATCTGACCGACCATCGCGGCATCGTACTGTTTGACTCGGCGGGCGTGGCGCTGGGGCAGGACTATTCGCGCTGGAATGACGTCCTGCTGACCCTGCGCGGCCAGTACGGCGCGCGCAGCACCCGCAGCGTGGCGGAAGATGAGAACAGCACGGTGATGTACGTGGCGGCCCCGGTGCGTGAGGGCGACCGCATCGTCGGCGTGCTCAGCGTCGGCAAGGCCAACAGCACCATGCTGCCGGTGATCCGCCGCAGCGAGCGCCGCGTGCTGTGGGCCGGGGCGGCGCTGCTGGGGATTGCGCTGCTGACCGGGCTGGCGTTTGTGCTGTGGATCAACCGCTCGCTGGGGCGGCTCTCGCGTTATGCTGACGCGGTCAGCGCCGGTAACACGCCGCCGCTGCCGGCGCTGAACAGCAGCGAGCTGCGCAAGCTGGCGCAGGCGCTGGAGAGCATGCGGCTGAAGCTGGAAGGCAAGCGCTACATCGAGCATTACGTCTACGCGTTGACCCACGAATTAAAGAGCCCGCTGGCGGCGATCCGCGGCGCGGCGGAGATTATCCATGAGTGCCCGCCCGCCGGGGTGATCCGCCGCTTCTCCGGCAATATCCTGCAGCAGAACCGGCGTATGCAGCGGCTGATTGACCATCTGCTGCGCCAGGCGCAACTGGAGAATGTGCCGGAGATCGTGCGCCAGCCGGTGGCGCTGCTGCCGCTGGTTGAATCACTGTGCGCCAGCCGCATCGTACAGGCGCAGGGCAAACATCTGCAGATCGATCGCGACTCGCTGCAGGGGCTGAACGTGGCCGCCGACCGGCTGTTGCTGGAGCAGGCGCTGGCAAACCTGCTGGATAACGCGCTGGATTTCACCGCCGCCGGCGGCAGCGTGACCTTCAGCGGCGGGCAGGATGCCGATGAGATCTGGCTGCAGGTGAGCGACAACGGCAGCGGCATCCCCGATTACGCCATCGGCCATATCTTTGAACGTTTCTACTCGCTGCCGCGCGGCGACGGCGAGAAGAGCAGCGGGCTGGGTCTGGCCTTTGTGCGCGAGGTCGCACGCCTGCATCAGGGCAGCATCGCCCTTACCAACCGGCCGCAGGGCGGCGTCAGCGCGCTGCTGACCTTAAAAAATAGCCGCTGACTTCACCGTCCCTTCACACAACTTCATCTTCACCCCACACGGCGGGGCTATCTTCTGCGCACTGACACAGGAGATCTCTAATGATAAAGTCCGCTCTGTTCTGGAAAGTTCTTACCCTGGCAGGTTGCCTGCTGCTGCTGCTGGTGCCGCTTAGCCAGCTCAATTCACTGATTGCTGAACGCAGCGCCTGGCGCGATACGGTAGCCGACAAACTCAGCCAGAGCACCAGCGGGCCGCAGCGCCTGCTGGGTCCGCTGATCGTGGTGCCGTACAGCATCACCCGTTTGGTCAGTGACGGTGAAAAAACCCAGCCGCAACGGCTCGACTATCTGCGCTATTACCTGCCGGAAGAGCTGAAAATCGTCGGCGATCAGCAGGTTGAGCCGCGCACCATCGGTATCTACCAGGGGCAGGTGTGGCGCAGCGGGCTGACCGTTAACGCCCGCTTTGACCGCAGCCGGCTTAGCGATCTGCAGAAACCGGAGATCGTCATCGGCGAGCCGCGGGTGGTACTGGTGGTGGGGGATTCACGCGGTATCAGCGCGGTCAGCGCGCTGGAGACCGGCGGCCAGCCGATCGATTTTCAGCCCGGCAGTGAGCTGGACGGTAACGGTGAAGGCCTGCACGCCGTGCTACCGCCAGCGCTGTTGCAACAGCCGACGCTGCAACTCAGTTTCACCCTTAAGCTGCAGGGCACACAGCAGCTGCAGGTGGTGCCGCTGGGTAAAAACAGCCGCTTTGACCTGAAGAGCAACTGGCCACATCCGGGCTTTACCGGCGGCTTCCTGCCGGAACGGCGGGAGGTGAGCGCCCAGGGCTTCAGCGCCAGCTGGCAAAGCAGCTGGTTTGCCAATAACCTCAACTCACGTTTTCACGATGACGCCAGAATACAGGCGCAACTGCTACCGGCCTTTAGCGCCACGGTGGTCAACCCGGTCGATCAGTATCAGCTGACGCAGCGGGCGGTAAAATACGCCATCCTGCTGATCGGTCTGACCTTTATGACCTTCTTCCTGTTTGAAACCCTGAGCGCGCTGCGCGTGCACCCGATGCAGTACCTGCTGGTCGGGCTGTCGCTGGTGATGTTCTTCCTGGTGCTGCTGGCATTGTCCGAACATATCGGCTTTAACCTCGCCTGGCTGGCCGCCAGCCTGACCTGTGCGGCCGTGAACGGCTTCTATCTGCAGGCGATTTTAGGTGGACGGCGCGCGCTACTGTTTACCGGCGGTCTGCTGCTGCTGGACGCGGTGCTGTGGCAGCTGCTGCAGTCCGAAGACAGCGCGCTGCTGCTGGGCACCGGGGTGCTGATGGTGGCGCTGGCGACGGTGATGGGGCTGACGCGGAAAATTGACTGGTACGCTCTGCGCCAGCCCGCCGCTGAGCCGCTGGCTGAGGAGGATCAGGAGGAGGGCCGTTTTCGGCTGTGGAAATAACCGGGCTTAACCGATCTCAATCCTGCGCGGTGGTAAGCACCGCGCTTACCGCCCCACAGAGCGACAGGCGACTACAGCAGTTCGGCCATTTCGGTCAGGATCTGCTCGCACCACTGGGCGATGCGTTCATCGGTGAGGTCGAACTGATTCACATCGTCCAGCGCCAGGCCCACGAACTGCTGACCGTCCGCGGTCAGCGGTTTTTTACTGGTAAATTCGTAGCCTTCGAGCGGCCAGCGGCCGACAAACTGTGCGCCGCACGGGGCCAGCACGTCATGCAGCATGCCCAGCGCATCGAGGAACCACTCGCTGTACTCGCCCTGATCGCCCATGCCGTACAGGGCAATCACCTTCCCCTGCAGATTAAGGCCGGGCAGGTCGCTCCATACCGCCTCCCAGTCCTCCTGCAGTTCGCCGAAGTCCCAGGTCGGGATACCGAGGATCAGCAGGTCGTACTGCTCCATCAGCGCCGGCGAATCGTCTTTCAGATTGTGCAGGGTGACCAGATCTTCGCCGATAAAATCGCGAATTTTCTCAGCGGCCATCTCGGTGTAGCAGGTGCTGGAGCCGTAAAACAGACCAATGTTCATCTTAATCGAACTCATCTCTCCTTAAAGCATGGCGGCGATTGTACCAGATTTAGTCAGGAATAAGGCATAATGGGCGACATTCAGGCGGCGGCAGACGGCGTCATTATGCTGATATTGCAGTGAAAAGCGGCGGTTCAGCGCGCACAAAACGCCACGCCTGGCAAGAAAACGCAATATTCAGGAGCAAACCGGTGGAGGATAACGATCTTGTCGAGCAGTTCCTCGATGCCTTGTGGATCGAACGCAATCTGGCGGAGAACACCGTAGCTTCCTACCGACTCGACCTGCGCTCGCTAACCGGCTGGCTGGCGCATCAGCAGCTGTCGCTGCTCAGTGTGGATGCGGTCAGTCTGCAGGGCTTTCTCGCCGAACGGCTGGAGGGCGGCTACAAGGCTACCAGCTCAGCCCGTTTGCTGAGCGCGATGCGGCGGCTGTTTCAGTACCTGTACCGCGAGTCGCTGCGCGGCGACGATCCCAGCGCACTGCTGTCGTCGCCAAAGCTGCCTCAGCGCCTGCCGAAAGATCTGTCGGAAGCGCAGGTCGAGCGGCTGCTGCAGGCCCCGTGTCTGGAGCAGCCGATTGAACTGCGTGATAAGGCGATGCTGGAGCTGCTGTACGCCACCGGGCTGCGCGTCAGCGAACTGGTTGGGCTGACCCTCAGCGATATCAGCCTGCGTCAGGGGGTGGTACGAGTGATCGGTAAGGGCAATAAAGAGCGGCTGGTGCCGATGGGCGAAGAGGCGGTGCACTGGATTGAGCAGTTTATTGCCTATGGCCGCCCGATGTTGCTGAACGGCCAGCCGCTGGACGTGCTGTTTCCCAGCAACCGCGCGCAGCAGATGACCCGGCAAACTTTCTGGCATCGCATTAAACATTACGCCACACTGGCGGGTATCGACGGTGAAAAACTGTCACCGCACGTGCTGCGCCACGCCTTCGCCACGCATCTGTTAAACCACGGGGCGGATTTACGCGTGGTACAGATGCTGCTGGGGCACAGTGATTTATCGACTACACAGATTTATACGCACGTGGCGACAGAACGCCTGCGGCAGTTGCATCAGCAGCATCACCCGCGTGCATAATTTCAGAGCACTACCGCCTGCACGGCAGGCCGGATAAGGATAGAAGATGAAAAAGCACCTGTTACTCTCCCTGCTGATTGCCTCAGTCAGCGGCTTTGCGCAGGCTGACGATGCCGCCATTCAGCAGTCGCTGAAAAAACTGGGCCTGGAGCAGACCGAAATTCAGCCCTCGCCGCTGGCCGGTTTTAAAACCGTGCTGTCGGAGAGCGGCGTGCTGTACGTTACCGACGACGGTAAACACTTTATCCAGGGGCCACTGTACGACGTCAGCGGCGCGCAGCCGGTCAATGTCACCAATAAGCTGCTGGAAGGTAAGGTCGACGCGCTGGCAAAAGAGATGATCGTGTATAAAGCGCCGAAGGAGCAGCACGTGATTACGGTGTTTACCGATATCACCTGTGGCTACTGCCGCAAGCTGCACGAACAGATGCCTGACTACAACGCGCTGGGTATCACCGTGCGTTATCTGGCCTTCCCGCGGGAAGGGCTGAACGGGCAGGTGGCGAAAGAGATGAAGTCGATCTGGTGCAGCGCCGACCCGCGCAAGGCCTTTACCGCCGCGATGAAAGGCGAGAAGGTGGCCGCTGCCGACTGCAAAATTGACATTGCGCAGCACTACAAGCTGGGCGTGCTGTTCGGCATTCAGGGCACGCCGGCGATGCTGCTGGAAAACGGCATGATGGTGCCGGGTTATCAGGGGCCACAGGATCTGAAAAAACTGCTCGATAGCCAGAAAAACGGCGGCTGATTTTGCATAAACCTGAAACTACCCTTCGTCGCCGCCAGGCGACGGAACAGAGTGCTCTGCCTGACGAACTGCATCCGCTGTTGCGGCGGCTGTACGCCAACCGCGACGTGCGCAAGGCCGGCGAACTGGAGCGCGGCGCCAAAAATCTGCACCCGTTTCACAGCCTGAGCGGCATCGACCGCGCCGCCGCGATCCTGCAGCAGGCGCTGGCTGACCAGCGCTGCATTATGATCGTCGGCGACTTTGACGCGGACGGAGCCACCAGCACCGCGCTGACGGTGCTGGCGCTGCGCGGGATGGGCGGCAGCAACGTAAAATACCTGGTTCCAAACCGTTTCGACGACGGTTACGGCCTCAGCCCGGAGGTGGTGGAGCAGGCGGCGGCGCGCGGCGCGCAGCTGATCCTCACCGTGGATAACGGCATCTCTTCCCACGCCGGCGTGGCGCTGGCGCATGAAAAAGGCATTCAGGTGGTGGTAACCGATCACCACCTGCCGGGGGAAACCCTGCCCGATGCCGACGCCATCGTGAACCCCAACCTTAGCGACTGTCAGTTCCCGTCACGGGCGCTGGCCGGCGTTGGCGTGGCCTTTTATCTGATGCTGGCGCTGCGCGCGCGCCTGCGCGACAGCGGCGTCACCACGCTGCCGAACCTGGCCGAATGGCTGGATCTGGTGGCGCTGGGCACGGTGGCGGACGTGGTGCCGCTGGACGCCAACAACCGCATTCTGGTCTGGCAGGGGCTGAGCCGCATCCGCGCCGGCAAGTGCCGACCGGGTATTCGTGCGCTGCTGGAGATCGCCAACCGCGATGCCCGCAGCCTTGCGGCCAGCGACCTCGGCTTTGCCCTCGGGCCGCGGCTGAACGCAGCCGGCCGCCTTGACGATATGTCGGTCGGTGTGGCGCTGCTGCTGAGCGAGGATCTTGCCCAGGCGCGGATGCTGGCTAACGAACTGGATGCGCTGAACCAGACGCGAAAAGAGATTGAGCAGGGCATGCAGTCGGAGGCGCTGACGCTGTGCAACGGCCTTGAGGCCAGCAGCGAGGCGCTGCCGCTCGGCATTGCCATGTATCATCCCGACTGGCATCAGGGGGTGGTCGGTATCCTCGCCTCACGCCTGAAAGAGCGCTTCCACCGGCCGGTGATCGCCTTCGCCCCGGCGGGTGACGGCACGCTGAAAGGCTCCGGCCGCTCTATTCAGGGTTTCCATATGCGCGACGCGCTGGAGCGGCTGGACACTCTTAACCCGGGGCTGATCGTCAAGTTTGGCGGCCACGCGATGGCCGCCGGGCTGTCGCTGGAGGAGGCCAACTTCACGGCGTTCCGCGATCGCTTTGCCGAACTGGTCGGGGACTGGCTGGATGAAGCCGCGCTGCAGGGCGTGGTGTGGAGCGACGGTGAACTGATGGCGCAGGAGCTGACGCTGCCCACCGCCGAACTGCTGCGCGAAGCCGGACCCTGGGGGCAGGCGTTCCCGGAGCCGACCTTTGACGGTAAGTTCAAACTGCTGCAGCAGCGGCTGGTCGGCGAGCGTCACCTGAAAATGATGCTGGAACCGCTCGGCGGCGGGCCGCTGCTTGACGGCATCGCCTTTAACGTTGATACGGCTTTGTGGCCGGACCCGAGCGTCAAACAGGTGGAGCTGGCCTACAAGCTGGACGTTAACGAGTTTCGCGGCAATCGCAACCTGCAGCTGATCGTTGACCATCTCTGGGCGCTGTAAGCATCAGCGCTACAAACCGACCGTCGTTTCGGTTAAACTGCTTTGTTACATTCACGCCCTTTTCGATCACTACATAAGATCTCAAAATCATGTTTGAAATTAATCCGGTAAAAAACCGCATTCAGGATCTCACCGAGCGCAGCGACGTTCTTCGGGGGTATCTTTGACTACGATGCTAAGAAAGAACGCCTGCAGGAAGTAAACGCCGAGCTGGAACAGCCGGACGTCTGGAACGAACCTGAACGCGCCCAGGCGCTGGGTAAAGAGCGCTCCTCGCTTGAGGCCATCGTTGAAACCCTCGATCTGATGACCCAGGGGCTGGAAGACGTCAGCGGCCTGCTGGAGCTGGCGGTCGAAGCCGACGACGAAGAGACCTTTAACGAGGCGGTGGCGGAACTCGACGTACTGGACAAGAAGCTCGGCGAATTAGAATTCCGCCGCATGTTCTCCGGCGAATATGACAGCGCCGACTGCTATATGGATATTCAGGCCGGTTCCGGCGGCACCGAAGCCCAGGACTGGGCCAGCATGCTGCTGCGTATGTACCTGCGCTGGGCGGAAGCCAAAGGCTACAAAACCGAAATCATCGAAGAGTCAGACGGTGAAGTTGCCGGCACCAAATCGGCCACCATCAAGATCATCGGCGACTATGCGTTCGGCTGGTTACGTACTGAAACCGGCGTGCATCGCCTGGTACGTAAGAGCCCGTTCGACTCCGGCGGCCGTCGCCACACCTCGTTCAGTTCGGTGTTTATCTACCCGGAAGTGGACGACAACATCGATATCGACATCAACCCGGCCGACCTGCGCATTGACGTTTACCGCGCCTCCGGTGCCGGTGGCCAGCACGTCAACAAAACCGAGTCCGCGGTGCGTATTACCCACCTGCCGACCAACATTGTGGTGCAGTGCCAGAACGACCGCTCCCAGCATAAGAACAAAGATCAGGCCTTCAAGCAGCTGCGCGCCAAACTGTATGAGTATGAAATGCAGAAGAAAAATGCGGATAAACAGGCTGCGGAAGACAACAAGTCTGACATTGGCTGGGGCAGCCAGATCCGTTCTTACGTACTGGACGATTCGCGCATCAAAGATCTGCGCACCAGCGTAGAGACGCGCAACACGCAGGCGGTTCTGGACGGCGATCTGGATCGTTTTATCGAAGCAAGTTTGAAAGCAGGGCTATAAGGAACTCACATGTCTGAACAACAACCGCAGGCCGCTGATGCCGCACTTGAGCTGAACAACGAACTGAAAACGCGTCGCGAAAAGCTTAAGGCGCTGCGTGAAACCGGCCTGCCGTTCCCGAACGACTTCCGCCGTGACCGCACCTCTGAGCAGCTGCACGCTGAATTTGGTGATAAAGAGAACGAAGAGCTGGAAGCGCTGGGTATTGAAGTCAGCGTGGCCGGCCGTATGATGACCCGCCGTATCATGGGTAAAGCCTCGTTCGTCACGCTGCAGGACGTCGGCGGCCGCATTCAGCTGTATGCGTCGCGCGATGACCTGGCCGAAGGCGTGTACAACGAGCAGTTCAAGAAGTGGGACCTTGGCGATATCGTCGGTGCCCGCGGCAAGCTGTTTAAAACCAAAACCGGTGAGCTGTCGATTCACTGCAGCGAACTGCGCCTGCTGACCAAAGCGCTGCGCCCGCTGCCGGACAAGTTCCACGGCCTGAACGATCAGGAAACCCGCTACCGCCAGCGTTATCTGGACCTGATTGCCAACGACACCTCGCGCAACACCTTTAAAGTGCGTTCGCAGATCATGGCCGGTATCCGCAGCTTTATGGTTGGCCGCGACTTTATGGAAGTGGAAACCCCGATGATGCAGGTGATCCCTGGCGGCGCATCTGCGCGTCCGTTTATCACCCATCACAACGCGCTGGACATCGACATGTACCTGCGTATTGCCCCGGAGCTGTACCTGAAGCGTCTGGTGGTCGGCGGCTTCGATCGCGTATTCGAAATCAACCGTAACTTCCGTAACGAAGGTATTTCGCCGCGTCATAACCCTGAGTTCACCATGATGGAACTCTATATGGCGTATGCGGATTATAAAGACCTGATCGAGCTGACCGAAAGCCTGTTCCGCACCCTGGCGCAGGACGTGCTGGGCACCACCGTGGTGCCTTACGGCGAGGAGACCTTCGATTTCGGTAAGCCGTTTGAGAAGCTGACCATGCGTGAAGCGATCAAAAAGTATCGCCCGGAAACCGAGCTGAGCGATCTGGACGATTTCGATAAAGCGGTGGCGATTGCCCGGGCGATCGGCATCAAGGTTGAGAAGAGCTGGGGCCTCGGCCGCGTGGTCACCGAGATCTTCGAAGAGACCGCTGAAGCGCACCTGATCCAGCCGACATTCATCACCGAATACCCGGCGGAAGTGTCGCCGCTGGCGCGCCGTAACGATGACAACCCGGAAA